>JBAWXE010000009.1:0-52318 GCA_037144255.1 Bacteroidota bacterium
CTTGTAATCTTTGTCGTTTACCGTGATGGTACCTGTACCTTTGCTGATGTAAACACGAGCAACTGCTTCTTTACGGCGGCCAACGGCATTTTTTTGTTTTTCCATTTATATGAATGGTGTTTTTAAATTAGCCTTTTAGAATTTCAATTCTTTTGGTTGTTGTGCTTTGTGAGGGTGTTCTGCACCTTCATACACGAATAATTTGGTATACATAGCACGACCCATACGGTTTTTAGGAAGCATGCCTTTTACAGCGCGTTCGATAGCTACGTTTGGACGACGGCTAAACAGTTCTTTAGCTGTTTCAGCTTTTTGACCACCCGGATATCCTGAGTAAGTCAGGTATTCCTTGTCTTCCATTTTGTTTCCGGTAAGAATGGCTTTGCCTGAGTTGATAACGATAACATAATCACCGCAATCGAAGTGAGGCGTATAATAAGCCTTGTTTTTACCACGCAGAATAGAGGCGATCTTAGAACTCATACGGCCCAGTGTTTGATTGGTAGCGTCTGCTACATACCAATTGCGCTGTACGATCTTCTCATTAGCGGATTGTGTTTTAAAACTAAGGTGTCTCATTTCCTATTTAATGTTTTTTCTTAATTATTTCCCGCCATCAGTTGTGTAATACAACCTATATACGGGGTTTAAAATTTGGGACTGCGAAGGTAAAGGTAGCTAACGAAACCACCAAGAAATTCATTAACTATTTTTAGGGTACCGTTATAACTGATTGATTATCAATGAAATTATTGCTAAAATATTTTAGTAGGTAATAGGATCCACACATTATAGTATTTTTTTAGTACGAATACATGATAACGGACAAAAGTTTATTAATAAATTGTTAAGTATTTTTAACAAATCACTTGCTTTTATATGTTATTGTTACTAAATTCACCCTAAATATCACCCTAGCACAGTTCTTGGACTATTTTATCATTCAATAATTAACCTGATTTACGCATAAAACATATACATATGAAAAAAATCCTCTTGTTTTTTGTTCTTATTATATGTGCGAGCGCACAGCATGTGTTTGCACAGTCCAGACAAGTAAAAGGTAAAGTCTATGACGAGAACGGTTTCACTTTCCCGGGAGTTGGTGTTACTGTAAAAGGCACCACATTGGGTGGTATCACTGAAAGCGATGGTAGTTTTCAATTAGAGGTACCCAACGATAAAAGCATCCTGATTTTTATGGCCACAGGTTATACACCTCAGGATGTAAAAATTACGGGAGGAGCATTAGAAATTCATATGAAACCTGAAGCAAAAGCTCTGAAAGAGATGGTAGTGACCGCCTTAGGTATTAATAAAGAGAAAAGAAGTTTAGGTTATTCTATAAGTGAAGTTTCTTCTGAAGATGTATATAAATCAGGAGAACAAAACATAGTTGAGGCATTGGCAGATAAAGCCCCGGGTGTTAATATAACATCTAGTAGTGGAACAGCAGGTGCATCATCTAAGATAATTATAAGAGGTAATAATAGTTTTGCAAATAACCAACCTCTATTTGTTGTAGATGGTATTCCTGTAGATAATAGTACCAATACTGCAGCTGCGGGCGATAATCCTTTCAATGCAAATCTGGCAGGTGTAAGTGAATCCAATCGTGCTTTAGATATTAATCCTGATGATATAGAATCCGTTTCCGTATTAAGAGGTCCGGCAGCGGCATCCTTATATGGTCAGGTAGGCGCTAATGGTGCCATTCTGATCACCACAAAGAAAGGGAAGTATGGAAAAGGAAAAGGTATAGGAATAACTTATAGTTCATCTATGGAAGTTACCACTGTAAATAAACTGCCGGCTTTACAAGATAAATATCTGCAAGGGGATAATGGCGTATTCAACACTTTCAGCGCAGGCCCCGACGGACTGGTGGGAACAGCGGATGATATCATGGGTACACCTAATAGCTGGGGGCCTAGAAAAGATACTGCAGGAATGAAGACATACAATAAGTATAATGATTTCTTTAAAACCGGTATGGCATACAATAATAGTATCAGTATGACAGGTGGGAACGAGAACGCTATATTCAGAAGTAGTATCAGTAATTATACCAATACAGGGGTAATACCGGGTTCTAAACTGAATAGAACAACAGTGAATGTATCAGGAGAATCTAAAATGACAAATTGGTTAACAGTTGGGGCATCTGCTAATTATACCAATACTGCCGGTGAAAGAGTGCAGAATGGTTCTACGCTAGGTGGTGTAATGTTAACATTATTGCGTGCACCTATCAATGTAGATATCACAAAATCGTTTAACCCAGTTACAGGTCAGGGTATCAGATATTATGGTATATATGATAACCCATTGTTTACTGTTAATCATAATCCTTATACAGATCAAACAAATCGCATATTTGGTAACATGTATGCCAATGCAAAGATCAATTCAGATTTCTCTATAAATTGGAAAGTGGGTACAGATGCATATACCACCAATACCAGACAAATATTTGATCTGTCCTCAATGGGTGATGATGCAAATAGTGGATTAGGACAAGTAAATAGATCTACATTAAATTACAGAAATCTATATTCAGATTTTATTGTAAAATATGATAAAAAGCTACCTAATAAATTTGAATTAAATGCTTTTATAGGACATAACTTTTGGTATACAGAGAATAGTTACATGTTTACAAGAGGTACTGGTCAACAAATACCTAACATGTACAATTTAGCTTACTATTCTACCTTATATGGAAGCAATACTGAATCTTATGAAAGAAGACAAGCTATATATGGTGATGCAGCTTTATCCTACAACTCAGAGGTTTATTTAACATTGACTGGTAGAAATGAATGGACAACAGCATTTGGTAAAAACAGCGCACCATTCTTTTTCCCTAATGCGGACCTAGCCTGGATATTCACAGAGCGTGTAAAACCGAATGATATCCTCAATTACGGTAAAATAAGATTGGCCTATGCGGATGCCGGTGTTGGCCCGCAACCATACACCAACTTAAATTATTTTAGTGTACCATTCATTACAGATGGTTATACCAATGGTAATGGATTCCCTTATTTGGGACAGGTTGGTTTAGGTACTGCAAATACTTATAACCCTGGTGGATTGAGAGCAGCACATGTACAAGGCAAGGAAGTGGGTCTGGATCTTAAAATGTTCAAAAAGAAATTATCAATTGAAGCAGTATACTACGACCAAATTTCAAAAGATAATTTGCTTGCACAGCCTGTTGCCTATAGCACCGGTTACCAATATCAATACATAAATGCAGGGCAAATTGAAAACAAAGGCGTTGAGCTACATTTAGGATTGGATGTATTGAAAACAAAGGACCTGCAATGGAATATAGGTATGAATTATTCTAAGAATATTTCAAAAGTGCTGAGTTTGACCAATGGACTAAATTCTATGAGTATAGAAAGCGGGTTCTCTGATATAGGTGCATATGCAGTGGTAGGACAACCCTATGGTGTATTATATGGTACTGCTTGGGACAGAGACCCTAAGACAGGAAAAATATTAGTAGACGCCAATGGACAAGCCATGGTAGCTTCTCAGGCAAAGGTAATAGGCAATCCTAATCCTGATTATTTGTTAGGTATTACTAGTAGTTTGACATATAAGAATTTCAATTTCTCATTCCTGATAGATATCAAACAAGGTGGTGATATTTGGAATGGTACTTGGGCAAGACTGAACAGAATAGGTATGTCAGATGCAAGTGCAGATAGAGAAAAAACATATGTAATAGATGGTGTATATGCTCCTGGAACACCAAATGCAGGACAGGCTAATACTACCGCTGTTACAGCTTCTTATTACTATAAAACATTCAAAGGTGATGGTGGAAGCTATGCTGCAGAAAATGCTATACAAGATGGATCATGGATACGCTTACGTTCTGTGAATTTGAGCTATCGTATTAAACTGCGTGCTAAGAACACTAAGTCTATAGTTGATTATCTGGATCTGGGTATTACTGCTAAAAACCTGATTCTAATAACACCGTATAAAGGAGTTGATCCTGAAACTAGTTTGACTGGCGCAGGCTCTAACATATCAGGCTTTGATTATTTCAATAATCCGGGTACTAAATCATTCTTATTTAACGTAAGAGTAGGTCTTTAATTATCATTAAAAAAACAGATTTATGAAACATATAAAAATATTTTTCCTCAGCATGGTATGTTTAATAGGCATATCTGCTTGTAAGCATAATGATGATCTCTATATTAATCCCAATAACCCATTGCACGCTACTCCTCAAACCTTGCTGACGGAGATAGAAGTAGCAACCATGAATACCTATGAGGGTGATCTTACCCGCACTGCAGGTATACTGGTTCAGCATGGTGTAGGTGCGGATGGACAAGCTACTGCTACACAGGTATACTCTTTACAGGAGAGCCTCTTCGATAACCAATGGGGACAACTATATCAAACATTGGGAACTGCAGATTCTTTAAGAACCATATTTGGAAAGGCAAATCCTTATTATGAAGGTATTGCTGATATCATGATGGCCATGAACTGGGGCGCACTTACTGATCTTTGGGGCGATGTGCCATATGTTCAGGCCTTGAAAATAAAATTATACCCTAGTCCAATGTTCGATGCACAACAAGTTGTGTATGCTGGTATCAATACTTTGCTGGATAGTGCTATATCAAAACTGTCTGTTGATCCATCAATGAATGTATTCCAACCTAGTACCGATGACCTGATATTTGGTGGTAGCACTGCTAACTGGATAAAGACAGCATGGACACTTAAAGCACGTTACCTGAACAGATACAGTAACAAAAGCAACTATGATAAAGCTACTATACTAACTTGGCTTGCAAACGGTATTACCGATGCAGGCTCTGATTGTATGGCTGTACATGGTTTAAAATCTAACGAATCAAATCAATGGTATGCGTATTTGAATAGTCGTGCATATATAGTAGCTGCTAGTACACTGGTAGATACTATGGCCACCAGACCCACAGATCTGCGTTTAGACTTTTATTTTGACTCTACAGGTGGTGGTGTTGGCGGTAGCTCAGTTGATTCACCGACTTTAAATGCATCGTATTGGGGTCCATACCTAGCAGGTAGTTCTGCAACACCAACTCCATTGGTAACATATGCTGAGGCAAAGTTCATTGAGGCAGAAGTAAAAGTACGCCAAGCTGACCCTACGGCATTTACTACTTTGAATGATGCTATTGTGGCATCTTGTACCAAAGTTACAGGAGGGTTGTATACAGGAGCTGACATTGCCACCTATACTGCCACTAATACTAATTTGAACAGTGTGATGTTTGAAAAATGGATAGCTATGTTTGGACAGATGGAAGTATATACTGATTACAGGAGAACAAAATTACCTCATCTCACTCCGGTTGCAGGTGCTTCTACTACTACTATACCAGATCGTTTCCCAATGTCTCAGGCAGAAAGAACAGGTAATAAAAATACACCTTCACCGGCTGCATCCAGTATTATTTTGCCGGTTTGGTTCGAAACACCATAATTGACACTACATTTTTTGAATATTACATAGAGCCCGAACCAACGTTCGGGCTCTATGTGTATGTAGAAACAAGGTAAAAACATATTATTAACATGTAACCAGTAACCACCCAACCTATCCTTGGTTACCTTTGCTAACTCATTGTATGAAGAAATATATCATTTTTATTCTGGTAGTACTCATCAGCTTGATGCAAGTATCTGATGCAAACGCACAAAATGACGGCATTGGCATTCATTTTGGTGCCTATGATTTTTATGGAAAGCAATCCTGTAATTATTTCTTCGTTCAAAGAGACAGGATCAATTACAAATCGGATAATACTAAGAACGATACTACTACTCGTTATGCATTGCTTTGGAACACATTAGTAGGTGCTTCTTATTGGCATAGATTTGACAGGCATTGGGATATCAAACTTGGAATGACCTTATCAAACCTCATATATCCAAATAGCAGTAATGATAAATCATACCAAAATTATTTGCTGTATGGTGTAGGTAATAAAACAAAAGTATTATTAGTAGAGGTGGATGGGAATGCACATTACAATTTCTTATCCAGAGCCAAACATACAGCCAGTCCATACGCATTAGCAGGTCTTAGTTTTTCTGCACATGACAGATATGTAGGTGCCGAGCTGCCAGTAGGCGGAGGTGTAAATGTGAGATTGATACAAAGCATTTTTTTCAATGCGGAAATTGCGTATAAACTGGCCTTATTCGATAACGATCAGAATCACATACAATACTCTGCAGGGATAGTATATTTTGTACAGCCTTGGAAGAAAATAGTAAAGAAAACAAAGGAGCAAATAGCCCAAGAGTTGGATACCGATCATGATGGAATCCCGGATATTTACGACCATTGTCCATTGGTAAAAGGCCCTGCCAGATTCCATGGTTGCCCTGATACTGACGGAGATGGTATTCCTGATGATGAGGATGAATGTCCTACGCAAGCAGGTCTTCCGGATTTTAATGGTTGCCCTGATACCGATGGGGACGGTATACCTGATAAAAGAGATAGATGTCCTTTCGAGGCCGGTCCTGCTGATAATGGTGGTTGCCCGGTAGGTAATCTTGATATAAGACCGGATGTGATAGAAAGAGTAGATAATGCAGCAAAAGCCATCTATTTTGAAACTGCGAAAGCAACTTTGAAACCAGAATCATTCAAACAGTTGAATATCATTGCCAATATTCTTAATGAGGATGAGAACCTCTTTGCTGATATTGAAGGATATACTGATAATGTAGGTCAGGATATGAAGAACCTGAAACTATCAGAAGAAAGAGCTAATGCTTGCCGCAATTATCTGATAGAAAAAGGCATCAGTGCTGATAGGCTTACAGCCAGAGGTTACGGTCCCGTACTGCCTGTAGCAGACAATAAAACACCTGCCGGACGAGCTCAAAATCGTCGCACTGAGGTTAAACTTCGTACTACTAAAAGAAAATGATCTGTAAATATCTATTAAAGAAAATGTCCCCAAAATCGGGGACATTTTCTTTATGAAAAAGAATTCTATTATAGCGTTTCAGGTAAAGTATATTTTCTACTCTTGTTTTGTTCTTGTAGCCATTTCACTAATGGTTGAAAGTATTCTAACATGGCCTTTGCATTCAGTTCGTCTCCTGTCGATTCTTTCAATACTACACGCCAGTCTTTAGAAGCACCCGGAGCCATTATCTTACGTATAAAATCACCTATCTCCTTATGCCCATAATAATTAGTAGCATGTGGGTCCTGATGCAGTATGTTCTTTGCTATATGGTTATGTAACTGATATAACAATATATAAGACAGGGCATAATCGTAATACTGTGCAGGGTCGTCGTTGATATGAGTTTTCGTAGCAGCATCACAATAGTCCTCAGCCCTATCTGACGGAGGTACTATACCCTGATATTTCTTAGCCAGTTCCCACCATTTATGATTGAATTGGTCAGGTGATAGGTTATCTGCATACATTGCTTTTTCAAAATTACTCATAGTACCCGATGAAAAGAAGATGAATACAACTGAATTAAGTGCTTCTTTCAGCAACATCTGAATGCTGTCTGTTTTTACATGAGGGTCTATTAATCCTCGGCCGGCAAGGAAAGGTTTTTGCATAGCTGCAAGACCCATCATAGTACCCAATGCTTCGTGATACGCACGGTTAGCACCCTGACGCAATAATGGTGGCACTTCGTTATTAGAATAGGTAAGATAGTAATAGATATGTCCCAGTTCATGATGTGCTGTTTCAAACCACTCAGCATTTGTTTCTACACTCATCAGGCTACGTACATTTTTATCCAGATCCATATGCCATGCAGATGCATGATTGTTCTTTTTCACACTTGAATCTGCCGGATAAGGATACAAACTGGAATTATCCCAGAAGGTTTTAGGTAATGCCGGGAAACCAATACTGACATACATTTCCTCCCCATCTTTCACTATCCACTCAGCCGATTTGGTACGCAGTACACTATCAAGATTGATACCTTTTACATTAACGGTAGAACTCCAATCCTGTCCCCAGCGATTAGGTAGCCAGTGTGCAGGTAAAAAATCAGGTACATCTTTGGCATGATATTTTTGAGCCAGTTCATAACGCATCCAGGTATGCATTTCCCTGTACAATGGATATAATTCACGCATCAGCCTATCCATAGTATTCATCATTTCGTCACTTTTCATACCATAGTCCGATACCTGATAAGAAAAGAAATCATGATAGCCCAATGCCTGTACAGTTTTGTTGCGTAGTTCACGAAGATTCACCAGCCCACTCTTTAAAGGTTTACCTACTTCTTTGCTGGCTTCCCAAGCAGCTAATCGTTTGTTGATATCGGTCTCGCTTTTGAGAATACCATCTATATCATTGGTACTCACTTTTTTACCATCCAGCATATATTGGAAGCCATAAAGCTTTTGTGTTTGTTCATTTTCAGCTTTGATACGTTGTTTTACTACATCAGCAATGGTTTGCGGATTATTAGCAGCAGCATAGAGTATAAATTCCAGCTGCTTTTTTTGAAGGTCTGTTAGCTTATCCTTCAGTGGCAGATACTTATTGGCCTTTTCTATGTTTTCTTTACTACCTGTAAATGCTGCCATCGCTTCATCAGCTTTTTGTGCAGCCAATGTATTGCTACTATCTCCCTGCTTGATCTCTATATTTGACTTCCATTGTGCATTTTGGCAATTGGTATAGAGCTCTACATACTTTTGTGTATAAGTGTCTATAAATTTTTGAGCCTCTTTTTGCACATTATTGTCGTTAGACTGACAAGAAAAAAACAGAAGGGAATAGAAGGTGATTATGTAAACACTCAGTTTTTTCATCGCTTTTTTTCTAAAATTAGAAAATAAGGAGGATTATTTACAGCATTTATGCTTTCTATTGTTGCAGAGCTGTGGTAAAATCTATCAGTAATCTTAATACCCCATCCACATTGCGGAATGTTAATGTAGCAGCTTTATCAAATACATCATGATAGTACCCCTTGCCACTGTTAGAATAAATAAAAAATGCAGGTACCCCTGCCTCGCTGAAATGGTAATGGTCGCTGTTGGCTGCTTTACCCCTGCTTTTTATTTGTGGCAGATAGTGTTTTTCAATGTTGATCTGTTGCAATAGACTGAATTCTTTACTATATTCAGTAGCATTGACCACAGTAATGCCATCAGTGGCATCGCCCATTATATCTATATTTGTAAGGAATTTAATATTCTTTAACGGTATCAATGGATGTTTTACAAAATAGTCAGATCCTTGTAGTCCTGCTTCTTCTCCACTAAATGCAATAAATACTACCGTATATTTTTGGGGATGCCTGGCAAAGTATTTCGCCAGATATAACATAGTGGCGCTTCCACTGGCATTATCACTGGCTCCGGGAAACAGGGCATTGCTGCCCATCATACCCAGATGATCATAATGCGCAGTAAAGACTATAAAACTATCAGGTATGGTGCCGGGTACTTTCGCAATGATATTTTGATTTTCATATCCCCCTAAGTACCGTGCATGTACTGCCACGCTAGCTTTATTTAGATGCTTGGGTAGCACAGTATCTTCTACATAGAATACAGTAGCTTCTACATCTTGTGTACTTACTGTCCAAGTAAGTTTTCCATGCTGAGGTATGATAAAACATCCTTCCGGCAGTTCATAGGCCAGTTTGCGTGTTTTGATGTTCATCCGCTTACATAAAGAATCGGTATGCAACAAACAATAGGCTTCTTTATGATTCTTTTTTAGCCATTTGGCTTTCAAATATTTCCATTCGGTACTGTCTTGTATCAGGTCCAGATCTATTGTACTGATGTTCATTTTATTCTCGTAGAATGAACTGCTGGAAGCATCTATCAGATAATCTATTCCTGCCCTCAAATAATAGTTGTTGATACTCAGTACCATAGTATCAGGAAAGGTATTCACATTGAAGTAGTAAGATTGAGAGTAAGTACCTTTTTCTCCCAATGGTTTCAGCCCCATTTCTTTGAACTGACGTGTCATGTATTTAGCACCATGTTCAATACCATTCTCTACATACCCACGCCCAAACCTGATAGGGTCGCAAAGCTCTGACACCTTAGTTCTTATCCAGTTGATCTCTGGTTGTGCCAATAATGATGTAGAGAAACAAACTAATTGCAATACAATGAATGGTATTGAAAAGAAATACTTCTTCTTATGCATATCAACTTTGTTATTGGCCTTAGGTGAGTTGTTATTTTTTGCCTACAAGTCCGTTAAAGGGATTCCTAAGTTTATCATACTCAAATAGATCTACCTTGATACTTCCTACTAGTATAGGGCTGTCTACCCGCACTGGTACATGGTTGGCGTCATCACTTATCCAAACGGTCATTTTCTCACCACCTTTGAAAATTGTACCTTCTATAAGTAATGGGCTAATTTTTATCGTATTGAAAGTGCCATACCTTGTTTTTATCTGCTCCTTTCCTATATACCTCACATACAACGAATACACATTGTCATCCAAAAACATAGTGAATGGTATTTTGGCTCCTGCCTGATATTTATCGTAGTCTATATTACGTGCATAATATATGGCCGAAAGTACATCCTGTATACACTTTGGTACATCAAAAACACCCTTTGTAGATACCGCTTGTCCTACAGACTGATTGAAACTGATGTTGTTATATATCTTAAAGCCACCCTCATTTACATTCCTCACAAATTTTATAGGTAGCATGGTTGCCACATCTATGTATGTTTCATACACATCATGTACTTTATATACCCATTCGTACGATTTGGAAGTCTTTCCATCTCCTGTTATATGGTATACACTATGGCCGTTCAGTTGTTCTAGGTCTACATTAAAATTGGCCTCTCCGGCATTGATCCAGATACGACTCATATTGTAATACACTTTAAACTTAAGATGCTCACCTTCCTGAAAACTGGTATTCTTCTGACCGCAAAAATCATTTTGCGAATAGGATGGAAAAGAAAGGGCCACAAGTAGTAAACAAAACGCACTTAATTTTTTAACCAATGCCATAAGTCAAATTTATCAACCTTTTGGAATAAATTCATTTTTATAAAGTTAACGTAGTATACGCATACGGAGTAGTAATATACTACCAATAACCGCAGGAATCATCAAGTTGATAAACCACAAGCCTATAGTTGCTGCTAGAATTCCTACTATATGTGTAGTATAATGATGAAATAAGTAAATACTTACTTGTCCTCTCACACCCAATTCAGTCAATGCTATGGATGGGATGATAGCCAATGCCCAGAAGAACAACATAATGGTATAGAACCCCTCTAATACCGGTATATCAATATTCATCCAATACAATAAGAGCAGATATTGTGTCGTATACACACCAAAGCGTAATATGGACAGTATAAGAATTGTTAATTGTTCTTTTTTGGAGAAACGTTTCAATAATTGACTATATGTCTGAAACCGCCGTATCCATTTTGTTTTTTCCAGTATAGGCATCCAGTACTCAAAACGCCAGTACAAAAATGCAACTATCGTTATAGCCAGTACAGACCCTATCAATGCTATCAACTCTCCACGCCCAGGGTATGTGATATTGTAGTAGATCAAACCTATAATACCAAATAAGAATACGGTGAGCAGTTGAGCGCAGGCTCCCAGTACAGATACACCTATCAACCTGAAAGTATTTTTGCGTTGTAAGTACAGTATACGCCCGGGATATTCTCCTATGCGATTAGGTGTTACTATGGATAATGAATTGCCTGCCAATAGGCTTGCAAATGCTTGTTTATAGCTCACCGGTTGTGCAGACCCCACCAATATTTTCCACTTTAGGGTTTCTAGTGCCAGATTCACAGGCATAAGTAATATCCCTATCAATAAAAATATAGATGGACCACTATGCCACCATGTCTCACTATCTACTTTTCCTAATTGATCTTTTACCTGTACATATATGCCCCACAACAATGCTGTAGAAATTGCAGCTCCTAAAAGATAGTTGAGCCATATTTTGGTACTTTTGTTCAAATAGATGATCGATTTGCAAAACGATTCCCATGTCATTCTCGGTATAGATCCCGGTACATTAGTAATGGGTTATGGTCTTATCTCCATCAACAAAAGTAAGGTATCACTGCTAGAAATGGGGGTATTACAATTATCCAAACATAAAGACCATGCCCAACGTCTGGAATTGATCTACAAGAAGATGGAATCTCTCATTACCATTCACAAACCCATTGCTGTTGCCATCGAAGCTCCCTTTTTTGGTAAGAATGTACAAAGTATGCTCAAACTGGGTCGCGCTCAGGGCGTAGCCATCGCTGCAGCTATGATGAATGGCCTGAATGCCGCAGAATATTCCCCCAAAAAAATAAAACAGTCGGTCACTGGCAGGGGTAGTGCTACTAAAGAACAGGTATGGCAGATGCTGCAACATACCCTCAAATTTGATGAGGATGTACGCTTTATGGATGCCACAGATGCCGTCGCAGTTGCATTATGTCATCATTACCAAAGTCGTTCCCTAACTAAAGTTACACCTGCAAAAAAATCTGCTACGACCAAAAAAGGTAACAAATGGGCCGCATTTATCGCGGCTAACCCTGATAGAATAAAATGATATTACATAATATCTAATGTATTATCCCTGTAATTAGGGCTTTTATCAATAGAAATTTGACCTTACATTTACACTTAGATAATTCCGTTTTAAAAAGTCACCTGTTATATGGCTGAGAATAAAATTAAAGTGTTACTGGTCGAAGATGATCCTATGTTAGGATATATCGTCAGAGATAGCATGGAGAAGAACGGTTATGAGGTAATGCACTGCACCGATGCAGAAACAGGTTGGCAAACTTTCATGAAGTATAACTTTGATTGTTGTTTGCTCGACGTGGTATTACCTAAGAAAGACGGGATATCTTTAGCTACACAGATCAGAAAGAAAAATGAAGACATTCCAATTTTGCTTTTGACTTCAAAGGCAATGGATGATGATAAGATAGCTGGTTTCAAGAGTGGCGCTGATGATTATATCACCAAGCCTTTCAACATGAAGGAACTCATCCTTCGTTTGGAAGTATTCTTGAAACGTACCAAAAAGAAATCTGACGATAAACCTACTACTTTCCAACTGGGCAACTTGTCTTTCAACTATTACGATCTCATGCTTTCTAACGATACCGAGAAACATCAGCTCACCCAGCGTGAAGCCGACTTGCTCAGATATCTGTGTGTGAATGCTAACAGAGTATTGAAACGCGAAGAGATACTACTCAACGTTTGGGGTAAAGAAGATTATTTCCTCGGCAGAAGTATGGATGTATTCATCACCAAAGTGAGAAAACACCTCAAAGACCAGAAAGGCGTAGAGCTGCAAACCATACATGGTATTGGCTTTAAGTTCAGTATGGGTAGTCAAGTTAGTGCTTAATACTATTCAATAGGATATATAAATAAGGTGTACCATCGGTACACCTTATTCTTTTACATCAGCTGTCGCTTATACATCTGTATAGTATTTTCCAACCCATAGTACAATGCATCACTTATAAGTGCATGACCTATAGATACTTCCATCAATTCAGGTATCGATTCAGCAAAGAATTTCAAATTACTCCTATCCAGATCATGACCCGCATTGATGCCCAATTTATGTTGTGTAGCTACCGTTGCAGCTTGTACATACGTACTGACGGCTTGCTCTCTGTTCTCTGAATAGTGTTGTGCATATGCTTCTGTGTACAATTCTATTCTGTCTGTACCTGTGGCAGCAGCAGCAGCTACTAATTCCACTACTGGGTCTACAAAAATAGAAACACGTATACCTGCTTTTTTGAATACTGATATGATACCTTTCAGATACTCCGCTTCGCGTATCGTATCCCATCCATGATTTGATGTTAACTGGTCTCTCGAATCTGGTACTAAGGTCACTTGTGTAGGTACTACTTCCAACACCAACTTTACAAAACTATCTTCTAGCGGATTACCTTCTATATTAAATTCTGTAGTGATGATGGGTTTGATATCTCTCACATCCTGATAGCGTATATGTCGCTCATCCGGCCTAGGATGCACTGTGATACCCTCAGCCCCAAACAGCTGACAATCTATAGCTGCCTGCAATACATTAGGGTTGTTACCTCCTCTGCTATTGCGTATAGTAGCTATTTTATTGATGTTTACCGACAGCTTTGTGGCCATATAATTCCAATTTGTCCCCAAATTAAAGACCATTTCAATTAATTTGCACCTGATGTGGCCATCTGTCAAAAAGAATTATCTGTTTCTTAAGGTATTCGTACGTGTTTGTACGCTGTCCTGCTTGCTCCTATGTTCGGCCTCATGCAATAATTCAGAGTCTACCTCTTCCAAAAAGACTTTTTACCTCAATCTCTCCAGTGGCACCTTAGATTCCATCGACCCTGCTTTTGCCAAAGACCTATATGTCATGTCCGTAGTGCATATGATATATAACACACTGGTAGAGACGGATGATAACCTGCACGTAGTACCTTCTTTGGCCAAGAGCTGGACCGTTAGTGACGATGGCCTTACCTATACTTTCACGCTCCGCAACGATGTATGCTTTCAGGATAGCCCCGAGTTCCCTAATGGAAAAGGCAGACGGATGACCGCCGCAGATGTGGTATATTCTTATTCCCGTCTTATCGATCCCAAAGTAGCTTCTTCAGGAGCTTGGATATTCAATGGCAAGGTCGCCACCACACAACCATTCGTAGCAGTTGACGACACCACTTTACAGATACACCTCATCAAACCCTTTCGTCCCTTGCCCGATCTGCTGAGTATGCCTTATTGCAGCATAGTACCGCATGAGGTAACAGAACATTGGGGCAAAGATTATCGCTCGCATCCATGTGGCACTGGTCCATTTCGTTTTCATTATTGGGACGAAGGCAATGTGCTCATCCTTCGCCGTAACGACCATTATTGGGAGAAGGATAACACCGGTAAGCAACTGCCTTATATGCAGGCTGTGCAGATCACTTTTGTAGATAGCAAGGCCACAGAGTTCTTTTTATTCCTACAAGGCAAACTGGACTTTGTAAGTGGGGTAGATGGTTCTTTCAAAGACTTGGTACTTACCAAAAACGGTACATTGAAAAACGAGTATCAGCATAAGATACACCTCAACAAACAAACCTATTTCGATACCGAGTATCTTGGCTTTCTTACTGATACTTTAAATCCACTATTGAACAATGCCCCTACCCGAAACCCACTGGTAAGACAAGCCATCAATTATGCTATAGATCGTAAAAAGATAGTTACCTATTTCCGCAATGGCGTAGGTATACCTGCCACCTCGGGTTTCATACCATATGGAATGCCCGGCTATGATAGTAAACACAGCAATGGTTATTCTTACGATCCTGCAAAGGCGCTCCGGTTGCTGGCTCAGGCAGGTTATCCTAATGGCAAGGGTCTCCCTCCGCTCAAGATCACCACCCCCGATAATTACTTGGATATAGTCAATTTCATTGCTACAGAATTGCAGGATATTGGTATCAAAGTACAGGCAGAGGGTATGCAACCTAATATTCTCAAACAGCAAACCAGCCGTTCTCAGGTACTATGTTTCCGTGCCACATGGTTGGCCGATTATCCCGATGCCGAAACTTATCTATCATTTTTCAATAGTCACTTTCCCGCACCGCCCAATTATACAAGGTTCAGCAACCCTGCTTTCGATTCTCTCTACGACAGAAGCATGAACGAACCCGATACCCTCCGTTGGAATTCTTACAGGCTCATGGACAGTATAGCTATGAGCAAAGCACCTGTAGTTCCCCTTTTCTACGATCAGTTATTACACTTCACCCAACTCAATATTTCAGGCTTTCACAGCACCCCTATGAATCTCATTGATATTAAAAGAGTTCAAAAAAATTAATTCAAATAACACCACACAAAAAATTATATTTTCTTACTGTTCAGCCAAACAACGATCTGTTCAAAATTATTTTGCCCCGTAGACATGGCTATAATAAAGTCATACAACTCATCTTTATCAAACCGCAGTTCTATTTTGTATTCTTGTAGTAGTGCTAACATTGCTAGTAATGCTGTGCGCTTATTACCATCTACAAAGGGATGATTGATGATAACTTTCACCTAATGCAGCAGCTTTCTCTATAGGAGTAGTATATAGTTCTTTACCATCAAAGGTTTGAAAAGGTCTGCCTAATGCTGACAATAATAAATTCCTATCCCTGACCTCTTTAGAGCCTCCAAAATCGATGATGGAAAATTCATGCAATAGTAGAATATCTGATTCAGAGATCATTCAGCCAGTTTTTTCAGAACAGAGCTATATTTTGCTTTAATGCTATCATAATGATGAGATAGGTTCATACTGTTCTTATCATCACTATGTATATGACTCAAGAAGTCAAGAATGATATGCAATACCTTCTCATCCTCTGTAGCCTCTACTTTAACAGCAAACTGCCTGATAGCTTCTTCTTTTAATTCAGCTACGCTCATATAATATCATTTAATTAAAATTACCACTTTTATGTGGTTCTAAAAAACACACCTAATAACAGAATCCTCCTACTGCCGCTCTCACTCTGTTTCTCGCACCCCGCCTTGTTGTGTGTTCTTCACCAACAAGCTAAACATGAGCTGTACAACATCCGCACCCTCGTGCTATTGCGCCACATCAAGGTCTTCAGCCCAGCCCTCCTACTGCCGTCATTGCGGCCCCCGAGCCGCAATCTCCTTTTGTTGCGCCAGCAACGCCAACAACAACACATGCCCACATTGTCGCATTCATCACATTGGCACATTACCTACTCCCTCACCACCCTCACCACATTCCTCACTCCCTCAGCATCAGTTATTTCCAGCAAGTACATTCCAGCCGATAATCCCTGCACAGCAACACTATTACTCCCCACTTTCAAAACACCTTCCTGCACAGTTCCTCCTACTATATTCAGTACCCTATAGTTCACTACACCCTTCACACCATCTATATGCAGTACATCATTAGTAGGGTTAGGGTATATGCTCATGCCATTGTTGTGCACATTACCCACTCCTTCTGTTACCAGTATACTTATTCCATTACTGATGGTATCACTCACGGTATAGCATCCCCCTGCACTATGTATACTGCATGTTACTACATCGCCATTTACAGGCACATAAGTATAAGAATTGCTATTAGTACCCACATTGTTATTATTCACTTTCCACTGATAGGTTCCGCCCACTACATTGGTAGTAGCAGTATAAGTACCGCTAGCACCCATTAGCACAGTAGCATTACCTGTTATGCTTATAGTAGGCACTATAGCAGTACCACTCAGCACCATGTGTATAGCATTACTCAGTGCAGGCCCTGCACAGGGCACACTGCTTACCAATATACATTGCACGCTATCACCATTAGCAGGTGTGTAGGTATAAGTACTATTAGTAGCGCCTGCTATTACAGCACCATTCTTTAACCATTGATAACTAGGTGTGCTACCTGCATTGCTAGGCATAGCTGTATAGCTTACCGCTGCCCCTGCACACACTGTATCATTAGGGCTTACTCCTATACTCGCTGTTGGTATTGTAGTAGTGCCTATCCACACCTTGCGGATACGATTATTTGTAGCATCTGCGATATATAAATTGTTACATTTATCTATACCTAGACCAATTGGATTATAAACTTGTGCTGAAGTAGCTAACCCATTATCGCCACTAAACCCATTAGTGCCAGTACCTGCTACTGTGGTAATAATTCCAGTTGTTGCATCTACCTTCCGAATTCTTTGGTTATAATGGTCTGATATAAATAAATTGCCGAAAGTATCAATTGCAAGACCATATGGTTGCCAAATTGCAGTAGTAGTAGCAAGAACGTTATCTCCGCTATAAGTCCAATTACCATTACCAGCTATTGTTGTAATAATACCCGTTATTGCATCGACTTTTCGAACCCTAAAATTGAAAGCATCAGCTATATATAAATTATCTGATGAATCAAAAACAATACCATATGGGTTGGCAAGTTGTGCCGATATAGCTAATCCATTATCACCACTAAAACCATTAGTCCCATTGCCTACAACAGTTGTAATAATTCCAGTTGTCATATTTATTCTGCGAACAACATGGTTATTGTTATCAGACAAATAAAGATTACCCAAGTGGTCAAACATCAAGGAATTTGGACTATAAAGTTCTGCATTAATAGCTAAAGCCTTATCACCAGAATATCCCACAATGCCATTCCCAGCAATTGTAGATATAATTCCAGTCGTTGCATCTACCTTCCGAATTCTAGCATTAAAATCATCTGCAATGAAGAGATTGCCTAAAGCATCGATTGCAACTCCATAAGGTCCATTCAACTGAGCTGTAGTTGCAGGAATGTTATCCCCATTAAAACCAGCAACCCCAGTTCCAGCAACTGTAGTAATAATTCCATTTGTTGCATTAACCTTTCTAACTCTATTATTATTTAAATCAGCTATGTAAATATTACCTAAAATATCAACGCATACTTCACAAGCACTAATATTTGCAAACTTTGCAAATATATTATCCCCATTATATCCAACCATACCAGTACCAGCAATGGTAGTAATTATCTGCCCCTTAGCTATGCCTGCTAATATCACAAAAAGTAAAAGGGTACAGAGTTTTTTCATATCAATAAAGTATTATAGTAAAGTTAGTATATATCACCCACTTTCATCTATCCATCGCTTACATATTCCACCAAAAAATATAGCCTCCATTTCTTGGTATCAGGCACCCTCATTTCGTATCTTTACATGGTAGTTCAGCCCATCTTCTTTTTCCGAACTATATACACTTACCCATCGGTAAATAATCGGTAATTTTTCGGTAAAAATTCGGAAACCATCGGTAATAATCGGTAACTCTTTCTCCACCTAATATACCACACAACACATTCATTATCAATCACTTAAAATTTCCATAACCTTAAAAACCATCAAAACTCCAGACGATAAGAATTCCTGACGACCAGCACATGACACGCGCCTTTGAGAATGGCGTAGACACGACTTGTTGTCGCATTGCAAAAGATATAATGCCGACACGCATACCATAGCTTAATATGTGTTAATGATAGCTAATTCTCCGGGGCTATGTCGCTGCATAGAGCTGGTCATAACAGCGTATAGCCTCCCCTTTGGTCATGCGGAGCATTCGACCAAAGGTCGCCTTTTCTTTTGCTACCTTTTCTTTTGGCGAAGCAAAAGAAAAGTAGGGTAACACCGACCACAATACAACCCCTCGACAATCCTTACCCTAATCGGTAACGATCGGAAATTTTAAATAACATAATATAACTGCCCCTATTGCATTTTTGCCCAACACCCCCCACCCATCGGTAATTATTTTTTCTCGGTAATTTTATTTCTCCACCATATTTCTTTAGATACATCCTGGCTACATATATTTGTCTATATCCTCTTTTATAAAGCGCATGCAATTCATTAATAAAATAATCAATAAGAACTCATACGTTTTCTGCATCCTCTGGCTAACACTTTTTGTGTTATACCTCCCTGCCGTTAATGCAGGCTTCGTATCAGATTTTACCGGCTGGCTCGATCAGGTGCGCAACTGGCCCTTTATCGACTACCTCAACCGCAAGAATTTCGGTATCAAAAGCCTCTATCAGTTTACCCAGTTAAGCACCTATGCACTTTATAAGCTATTGGGTACCAGTCTATGGGCCTGGCACCTGCTGCACATTTCATTGCAGGCCATCAATAGTTTCCTCTTATACAAATTATTCAAACGCTTTGCCACCGATGCTGGTCTCACACAGGCTGCTTATATCGCTTTCTTCGGTAGCTTCTTATTTTGCGTTACTCCATATATATCAGAGGTAGTAGTATGGGAGGCCGCCTTCCATTATTTGCAGGGTATGTTATTCATAGTGCTCATTCTCAATTGGGCACAGCAATACCATCATTCACAGCATAAAAAATATGTATGGTGGTCGGCCATCTTATTTTTCATTGCTACTTTCTCTTTAGAGATTTTTTATCTCGTTCCTTGGTTCGTGCTTACTATGGCCATCTATTACCGTTTTGGTTTAAAATACGATAAGGCCATTTTCAAAAAAGTACTGCTCTATTTCTTCCTCCCGCAGATCGTCATGTTCATAGGGCATCTCATATTATACCACGCTGTCTATGGCGAATGGGTAGCACATATAGGAGAGAACACCATCGTTAGCCAAAAAGCTTCAGGCTTTCTCAGCAAGCCTGTTAAGTACTTCTACCACATATTCCTCATGGGGCGTTTTTATCCCGGCAGTTGGAAGGAGAAGATATATGCATTCTGTGCTACCACTCCTTTATTAGTGGTTTTTTACTCTATACTTGGTATCATAGGTCTGTATGTCATTACTCGTTTCCGTACCATGAGCGCAAAGCTGCAGCTGATGTCCCTCACTTTCGTTTGGATGTGGATGACCCTCGCACTATTATCGCCTACATGGTTCATGGAGTTGTTTTTATTGTTCGATGATAGGTACAGTTATATATTCGATGCCTTTGTATACTTCTTCATAGTCATGGCTATTAGCTGCATATCGCTACAGCTTATCAGAACGGTGGTATTGGCATTATTCATCCTCATCAATGTTCGCTATACCATCCAGCTCAATCGCTACTGGATGAAATCTTCCCGCATTCTTACCAGTCTGCACACACACATGCCCGATGCCGGTAATAAAGTTATCGTTATACTCAATTTACCCCAATGCCTCAATGGTATTCCTATGGTCACCGCTTCCGATGATATGGAATATAAACTCCGCCACAATCTGCTATATAAGCCCATCAACAATATTCTGTACGACGGTGTTTCTTACAATATGCTCACCCCTGCCGATGGCGCACATGTCACTGTTGTAAATGATAGTACTGCCAAGGTCACGCTCAATCAATGGGGCACTTGGTGGTGGTATAATAATCGCGGGGCACTCAGTTACGAGAATGAATATTTTAAGATCAATATGGTAGATCAGGGGCATTGGTACGAGATAGTACTGAAAAAAGACCCTTACACCTATCAGTTACTCTATCAGGTAGGCGATCAGTGGAAAGTTGTGGACTGGAGCAAGAAGAACCAAGATCAAAATTAACTATAATGTGAACGCCTGATCATCCTATTCTACTTAACTTTGCTTCAATGCCACTTGTATCGTCTATTCTACATACTGATTTTTCTACCCCTCCCGATCATATATTGGGAGAGTATGCCAGTATCATGACACGCGAGCGTTTAGCGGTCAATGAATTTGTACATGTAGAATGGCAGCAGGTAAATTTCTCTGATAATAAGATACCCGAAGAGCATGCGCGTTTGTTATTATTCCCCATAGATGATAATAAATTCTGCTTGCAGATAGCCTACATACAGCCTGCCGAAGATGAGGAACTGAATACTAAAGTATGTTGGTTGCAATTCCTGCCTCGCTTTTTCGAGTTATACCCTGCCGATAAATTGATGGGCGATCAGCCTTTCCGCTTCGATCAAACTACCGAACAGCAGTTCTCCATTTGCGTGCAAACAAGAGATTTACTGATCCAGTTGCAAAAGACAAGCGCCATCTCTCCCTTTATTCAGTCTTTGCAGCAAACAGAGCTTACCATACACTTACTCAGGCGCGCATTAGAGTGCATCATGCTACCTTTTACAGTATGCCCTGTACCTGCTTGTCGTTTTCTGGTATATGAGAGCGAGCGCGAAAAGATAGCTGAGGCCCGCCGCATATTGGAAGATAATTTCGAACAGCCTATTACTATCAAGGAATTATCCCGCAAGGTAGCCATGAACGAATGCTATCTGAAAAAAGGCTTTAAGACCATAGTAGGTAAGACCATCCACGAGTTTCAGCAAGATCTGCGCATCACTAAAGCAAAGGAAATGCTCAGAGAACAACGTCAGACTGTATCAGATGTGGCAGGCAAACTGGGATATAGCAGTATATCGCACTTTAGTACTGCATTTAAGAAAGCCACAGGTATGAAACCATGTGAGTTATTAAGGTAGTATCTCCTTATTGCTTTACCAATACCAATACTACTTTGTTGAAATCGGCAGACGAGTTGATCACTTTTCTAAAAGCATCGTAATCAGAAATAGGATAGTGTATCTGCTCATAAAACTCATTGATGCTCACTGTAAGAAGATTGCCTGCTTGTGTATAGTCTGATATGAAACCTGTTGTGGCCACGCCCTTATCGTTCTTTACATCTGCTTGTATACGCAGGTCTTCCGCATTGATCACTTTGTAGCCCTCAGGTATATGTATACTGATACTACGTTTAAGCATGTGAGGAAAGGGCATATCAATAGGAAATTGACGTGCTTTAGTTTGATACAGTTCCTCTTGCTTGCCTATGATCTCTCCTATTTTGAAAAGATACTTAGGCCCGGCTTTCCCCAGCAGTTGCGTGGCTTTGATACTGGCAACGATCTGCAAGGGTTTCCCCGAATAGTAATTGGTGAATTCAGTATTGTTGATCTTGTAGTCTAGTAGCTCATTAGGATTATCAGATAGGTTACTGATACTCAGTACAGCGTCCTTTTGTTTATCTTTGGGTAGTAACACCATGGCCTCTCTCAGTCCCATAGCGGTATACCCTGAGAATGAATTGGTAATAGTAACTGTAGGGTCCAGGTCCTCCCCTTTGAAGGTCACATCGGCCTCTATACCGCTATTGCTCTCTTCTACCGGCAGGGCTGTTATTTCTCTGATATCTGCTATGCCTGTGGCAATATCTCCCAAAGATATTTTCTTGCAGAATACGCCTTTGTTACTTAGCAAGTAGGCTGGCACTAAAGGATAACGCAGGTAAATGCTGATAGGTGCCAGAAAACGTTTTTCATTTGGGAAGTAGATAACAAACTCGTCCATCCAGTTCCAGTTCTCAAAATCCTTATCAAATGGATGTTCAAAACGATTACTGCTCAGCCCCATTTCGTTCTTTACTCCTGCGGCATTCAGGCAAGCCACGAATAGGCGTGTATAGCCTGTTTCCGTAGATACTTTAGTATCAAGTATCTTATCCACTTGCAAAGCATCATCGCTCAGGTCTTTATTTACTACTATGCTTGTCTTGATACCTTCTTCTATCTTGCTGATCTTGGTAACTTCGTCATCGGTAGTATTTACATGTAGTGTATTCAGGTACTTTTCAGCTGCTCTTGTTTCCTTTTCAGTGAAAGTATAGTACTTGGTGTATAGCTCTTTTGCCAAGTCTTTCCAGGTAAGGTATCGCACATCGGGGTTTTCTAAAGGCAGGTAACTGAGTTTGTATTCTACCCTAGATAGGAAGGCTTTGTAATTACTATACACCTCTTCCTCCAGCAAAGGCACATTCGTTCTGGATGCATGATAATAGCGCACCCCGTTTATGAGACTATCGTGAGAATCAGGGAAACCATTATATCCCTTTACATCAAAGATCATTTTCTCAGGGGTCTGTAAACTGAAATTAGCCTCTACTACAGGTATGGAGAATTGAAAATTTTCCGAACCAAAATAACTGAGAAGCTTTTTCTCAGTGTATAAAAGCTCTATTTCAGAATTTTTCTCTACCCCCTCCATAGCAAAGATGTACTGCGAACCCTCTTCATTATTATTGATGGTCTTTATTTTGTCTTGTCCTATATCATATACCTTACCTGACGCAGATATTGTGCGAGCCTTTATAGATTCTATTGTTTTGCTATTATTAAACGGGATAGTAATTTTATTGAACATCTCTATACCCTTATCGTCTTGTAATTGTACCAAACGGTGTACAGTTCTATATATCCATATGTCTTTATCTACTTGCCTGTATTCTATATTCCTTTCTTCTTTTAATATGACAGCAGATTCCTTCATATACATGGCAGGCACGGCATGAATATGTGGGCTACTATCCCAAACAAATGGCTCTTTCCCCATAGCAAAGGAAAAAGAAACTAATAGGCAATATGTAATTACTAATAATTTCCTCATTAGCATATCATTGATTGGAACTCAGAACTATTGATTCTTTATATTGTTTTTTAAGTTCATCTACCATTTTATTATGTTCTGCAAATTGCGATGGTGTAATATAAAGTGTTTGCAGCTCATATTCCTTTTCCAGCTTTACTTCGCTTTTGCTGGAACTATAGGAAAGTTTGTAATTCCATAACCCCGATACAGACTGTTCTTTATTGGGTGGCAGGTAAGTAACATGATAGCCTGTAGGTATATCCAGTACTACTATCTGCTTTACTTTATTCTTGTAGTTATGCTCTATAGCTACTTTACGTTCTGCAACATCTACCCAATCTTCTTCATAGTTATGTAACAGATTCATATTCACATAAAACTCCTTGCCTATGCTTTGTACATAATCTTTCAGTACGAACTGCGAGGAGAGATATACATCTTTCTCATCATCATTAGATATCCTGTAGTCAAAATTATTTTGAATATACTTGTTGGACCCTCTTTTTGTAAGCCCTTTTAAAACTGCTTCTCGTTCATTTTCATTTCTGTACATCATCAATGCTTCAATACCCCAAGCCCCATAACCATTGTAGCGAATTCCGGCACTGCCCACCAGATCTTTGTCTGATAGCTGAATGAGTGTAGAGTCGGATACGGTGTTCTTTTCGGCAGCTATTTCAGGTACTTTTAATATTTCATACTCATGTTCATTGATGCCTACTAACGCTTCCTTGCCTTGCAACACAAAAGGCGGTATGCCAAAAGGAATAAGTGGGTCGGTACCATCTAGAAATATCCATTGCCCATCCAATAGTATGGTACATATCATATGGTTATTGTTGATAGGTAGCGGGGTCTCTTCATAGGTGTAAGGTTTATCTCTTGTGCCTATCCATGTGAAGTAAGCTGGTATTCCAGCTTTGCGGTATAGAGCTACTTGTATACTGCTCATATCCTTACAATCTCCAAATTTCCTTTTGCAGATATCCGCAGCCTCACGTGGTATAAAGCCACCCAAACTGTCTTCAAAGGCTACATAATGCATATTCTTCTGTACCCATTCGTATATGTGTTTGGCTTTTTGGCGAGGCTCAGTGTCTCCCTTTATTATTTCAGCTAATGTATTATCCAACACCTCATCGTTGTTCTGATTCACATTTTTAATAAAGTTGAAGTAGAATCTATAAAGGTCATCAGTATTGGCCAGCATATGTGTCATGCTATCCTGATGTGGGGCTGTGTATCCGGTAATATATGGTATGACACATGTGGAATAATAGGAGAAGGAAGGGGCATCGTTGTAGGATACTATTTTTGGCATATCGGTAGCTATCCAGCTATAGGTTATCTCATTGCGTTTCTCTTTAGTAGAGAAAACGATCTTTGAGGTATCATTACCTTTGAGCACAAATTTCAGATGTACAGTCTTAGGAGCTGTGATCTCAAACGATGCTTTAACGATGGGCAGGTAATTCTGAAAAAAGAACTGTGGTAAAAAATGAAGGTCCTTATGATCAATAGTATATGCAACGCGGGTTCTGGCATTTTTTACCAGACCTGAGAAGGATACTGCTGTTTGTTTGGCATCATCGTAGAATACACTTTCGCGTTGAGATGAGGTTGTTTTATAGCCACTTGCTTTCAGAGTCTTATAGCCACCCTTACTATTAGGTATCAGTGATATGCCCTCTAAGTCGCCCAGTTGGCTGAAATAGCTGTGGTACACATTCTGGCTATTATAGATACCGGGTGACAATTCTGTTAACAATAGTATCTCTTCGCTGATATAGCTTTTGGCAGTCAATTGCCCGTCTACATATTGCAATACTACATGTTCGCTATAGTCTGTCATTACTGCATTCTCAGTATTATATCGCTTTTGTATATCGCTTATATCCTGAGCATGTACATGGACAATGCACAGCAAAAAGAAGATATAAGTATATATATGTTTCTTAAAGTTCATCCTCATTCGCTTAATAGCTTTGCATATCTGTATATATATGTTTTGGCTTCTTTGGTGTTAGGGTCTACAATCATTGCTTTTCCATGCAAGTATCCGTGATACCAATTCTTAGTAATCAGTGGTTTACCATTGATATCATAATAGTATTCAGTACCATGATCTTCATCGTTACTATGAGAAGTAGTATAATACAATTTGCCATTAGGATAAAACCTATTATACGCACCTTCCAACATGAGGTTGTTACTAAAATTTCTGATCTCTGCAATCTGCCCATTGCTATAATACATAGTTTGGGTGCCCGTATACAAATTCTCAGAGTACTTAAAACGCGTACCTATCTTTCCATTAGCATAATAGGTAGTAATATCTGCAGTGCCATTTTTTACCGGTATCAGGGGGCGTAGTTGTTTGTTATTTTCCTCGTAAGTATAGCCTACTAGTATACCATCGTGCCATATATATACTCCGGCAATTTCTTTGTTCTCACCATAAAAGAATTGTTTGCCATCCATATACCCATCATGATAATTAAAGGTATATCTCAGCATATTATTCATATACACATTTTTTACCCCTTCTAATTGTCCATCATCCATTGTTTCCTCAGTTTCCAGCTGGCCTAATTCATTATAATATTTCCAAACACCTGTTTTATTACCTCTGTGGTACACACCCTTTAACCTTACCATATGATTAGGGAAATAGGATATACTCGAATCGTCTTTCTTGCCAAAGCGGAAAAACCCCTTTTCCATTAAGTTGCCTTTGGCATTATTAATAATATACGGCCCTTGGCAAAAACCATTCTTTAATTCAGTTTCGAACATTACAATACCATTCGTATTGATTCGAACATATACACCATTACCTCTGGGGAACTCCGCACTTCTATATATTCTACCGCTGGTATCATATTCTTCCATAGCTACTAACACATCATTATCGTAATAGTCTGTATACTCCTGTTCGGCAGCTATGTTATAATATCTCAAAGGGCCATTGAGTGCATCATTTACATAGAATGCTTGACTCTGTAGTTTGCCATAGGCATAATAATATTTCCAGTTACCCTGTTTCTTTCCTTTTTTATACCAGCCTTCAGCTTTTACATTATTATTGGAGAAGTAGCTTTTGTAGTAACCATCTCTATCTCCTTTTTTATAATTTTCTTCAAGTTTCTTAATACCGTTCTTATAATATTCTACAGATGGGCCATCCAGATCGTCATCAGCATACATAGACTCTTCTTTTTTAGCCCCTGTTTCATAGTAGTAAGTTTGTTTGCCTTCAAGTTTCCCTTCCTTATTTAACTGCAATATGGCTTTTTTGTTGCCATTAGGAAAGTAAGTTTCATATGCATGTAGACCCAATGTTGCATGTTCCTGATAAATGATCTTTCCATCTTTATTGTTGAATACTACATTTATCAATGTATCGTTCCTGTATTCTAAGGTACCATAGCGTTTGCCTTGCTCATCGTAATAACTCCTCGTGTTGATCTTATTGAAATCCCTTGTTTGATGCCCATCCTGAAATAAAGTACCATCTTCATAATACTCTTCATACTCTCCGGTAGTTTTACCATTGCTATAATGGAAGCGTTTGTGCGGTTTCCCGTTTTCATAAAAATAAGTATGTGTGCTATCTCTCACACCCTTTATATAGAAGCTTTCTTCCCTGATCTTTCCATTCTCATAATATTCTATATAAGGCCCATTTTGTGTTTCATTGGCATAATGAATTGTTTTTTTTACTGCACCATTATCATAGTATATATTGTAAACACCGTCTTTGGCATGGCCTTTAAGAAACGCTACTTTCCTTTCCAAAGCACCATTCATGTAGTATGATAGATATTCTTTTTCATCTGCAGATGTTTGTATTTCAGCATTGTCCAAGAAGCCCCTGTAAGTGTAGCTTTCCTCTTTTGTTACCATACCTTTTTCATCATGCTGCGTCTTTTTGTATATGTTGCCATTATCATAATAGTCTATAGCCTCGCCAATCTCCACATCATCCTTAAAGGTTCTCAGCTTCTTTAAATTCCCATTGGCATAGTACATTTTCCATTCACCTTGCCTCTGGTTGAAATTGTTGTAGGCACCTGTAGCCAATAGGTTTTCATATTCGTATATAGTTACCGGTCCTTGATCAAAAATGCCATTGGCCACATCTTTAAAATATCCTACAACAAATATGTTGTCCTTGCTGATGAAATGATATTTTTCTCTTGTTTTTTGTCTTTCAAGGTAATGTAATACATGGGTGCTACGAATATTTTCCAGATAATCTGTGGATATCTTTTTTACCTCAGCAGTGCGTTTCCGGTACTTCTCTTGTATTTTGTCTACCTCCTCAATATGATATCCTGAGAATATGGCCATCATAAAAGGTTCGAACATATCATCCTTATACAGTTTACTGAGTAAGGGTATATAATATTGCATGGCAAAGCCACTATCAGCAGCATTGTAAGACAGCTTTTCCATCAGCATCTGTGTTTCACGAAAGGTTTTGTCATCCAGAGAAGACTTGAGCTTGTAATCGCTATTCATAGCCAGTTTTACATTGATGATCTGGTCAGTTTCTTCGAATATCGGGTTATTGTACTTTACTTCTCTGTTGCTGAAATAATTATTTATCTCGTCTGTCTCATCGCATATAAGGATGAGCATACCTATTGATTTTCTGGCAAACTCAATATTGCTCGTTACCAACAAAGAGCATTCCAAGGCTATGAATGCCTCTGAAAGGCGACCTTCTACCAGATAGGTAAGCCCCAACATATAGTTAGACCTGAAATGAAAAGGGTTCATCAATACTGCGTGCTGGAAATAATATTCGGCTGAATCATATTTTTTACGAGAGTAATAGGATACTCCTTTTTCGTAATAGGGTTGATGATCTTGAGGGTAAAGCCTCATGATGCTATCGTATATGGTCAACGCACTATCAGGCATTTTCAGATAATCGTAGGCATTACCTAATGATAGTAGGAACCTTCTTCTGTTGGCATCCTGTATTCTGATGCCTTTTAATGCCAGTTGTTTAGCCTTTACATATTGGCTATCCGCCAGCAGTGTGTTTACTGTTTCGTACACAGCATTCACATTGTTGGTATCGCCTTCCTGTACCTGAGCAAAGTATTCCAAAGCCTTGGCATAATTACCTTTCTCATGCATCTCTACACCCTTTTCCAGTGCTTCTTTCGAGTCTACCAGTGCAGGTTGTCCTACTAATTCAGTTGCAATTTCTACAGGCTGTGCCTGAATAGTAGCAGTGAGACATAAGAAAAATAAAAAGCAGGCTGTTGTGATTATTTTCATTGTGAAAGCAACGTGTATATTCTCTTTACTCTAAGATAAGTTATTTCCATATACGCTTTGTGAAAAAGTATATATAGAAACACTTATTTCTACAATGATATACAAAGGATACTACTGAAATGTTTACAATATTATGCTTTGATAAATCGCCCTATAAAAGGTATGCCTTTCAGTTCTTTGCCTTCGGCCTTATACACCAGCATCAGGAACAAGAACATGAGTATAGAACCTGTAATGAATTTTACCAGCACAATAGATATCAGGCCGGTGATGATCCATTGAACAAAGAACAATACCAGCATCACAGCAAAATAGCTGAGCAGCTTCTTGGTGGCATACGGCACCGGATACACTTTCTGTCCCCATAAATAGGATATGAGCATCATACTGCCATAACATATCAAAGTGGCCCAGGCACATGCCATATAGCCAAAACGAGGAATGAATGTGTAATTGATGATGAGCGTAAGTGCGGCACCTATCAAAGTGATAGTAGCTCCTGCACGGGTATTGTGTGACAGTTTATACCAAATGGACAGGTTGTAATACACACCCAGACACATGTTGGCTACTAGTAGTATAGGTACTACTTTCAGCCCCACCCACATCTTAGGGTTGGTGATGAGGTGTTTCCAAATATCTATATACATGGTCACGAATAGGAACATGATACAAATGGTAATAACAAAGAATTTCATCACTCTGGCATAGGTCTTAGAGGCATTTTCTCCTTTTGATTCGTGAAAGAAAAATGGCTCAGCACCCATGCGGAATGCCTGAATGAATAATGATATCAGAATAGATAATTTATAACAGGCACCATAGATACCTACCTGTACTTTGGCCTCCTGCAGGTTATGTACAGGTGCCCACCAGCCCAGCATTACCCGGTCAAATGTTTCATTGATCATACCCCCAAAACCCGCTATCATCAGTGGTAGAGAATAGATCATCATCTCTTTCCACAGTTTGCCATCCCATTCAAAGCGAATAGTCAGGAATTCAGGTGCCAACAGTACAAGTGTCAATGCAGATTGTACCAGATTGGCAATGATGACATAACCTGCCCCTAGATTTGGGTCGTACCATTTGGCCAAAAATGAAGTTGGATCTTTGGCAGCAATAGTAGGGAGAATAGTATAGAAGAATACTACTAAAGCAATATTTACTACTATACCCAATACGCGTATCAGGGCATATTTACGGGGGCGGCCTTCATGACGTAGTTTCGCAAAGGGCAATGTAGTAAGCGTGTCCAGCCCTATGATAAGAGCTGCCCATGTAATGAATTGCGGATGATCGGCAACACGTAGTAACTCAGCAATAGGTAAACGGAATATCAATAATGTAGCAGTAAGTATCAGTGTAGTGAAAACAAGCGAAAGCCCTGCTGTATTGAATACGCTTTTCTCATCACTGCCTTTATTACAAAAACGGAAATAGGCAGTTTCCATACCATAAGTGAATACTACATTCATAAATGGAATGGCAGAATACATCATGGTCATATCACCATACCTTGCTATGCTAAGGTAGTGGGTAAGGTATGGAGTGAGCAGGTAATTTAAAAAACGTGCAAATATGGAACTGATTCCATACCAGGCTGTTTGCCCTGCCAGCTTTTTGAGAGATGCCAATGTTCTTTACGGGTTGAAGCCCTTTTTAGGGATAAAAAATGTATTTGCTAACGCAAAGTTATACGGATTTAGCATCTATACTATTCGTTTTAACAAATCCCTTAGTTAACTTAGCTATACCATGCATACTTCACAACCTATTGGTGTTTTTGATTCGGGCTATGGCGGCTTGACGGTTTTTAAGTCCATTGCAGCACTGCTGCCTCAGTACGATTATGTCTATTTGGGCGATAATGGCCGTGCACCTTATGGCAATCGCTCTTTCGAGACCGTCCATCAATATACCTTGGAATGTGTAGAATGGTTTTTCAAAATGGGTTGCCCATTGGTGATATTGGCATGTAATACGGCCTCTGCCAAGGCCTTACGTACCATTCAGCAGAATGACCTGCCACGAATAGATACTACCAAGCGTGTACTGGGGGTGATACGCCCTACAGCCGAAGTAATAGGTAATTACAGCAATACCCGACACATAGGTGTACTAGGCACCAAGGGTACGGTCAATTCTGATTCTTATCTCAAAGAGATCAATAAATTCTTTCCCGATGTGAAAGTGCACCAGCTGGCATGCCCTATGTGGGTGCCACTGATAGAGAACAATGAGTACCATTCCAACGGTGCAGACTATTTTGTAAAGAAGTATCTGGATCAATTATTATCGCAGGCCCCCAATATCGATACTATACTATTGGCATGTACGCATTACCCATTATTACTGGATAAGATACAACAGTATCTGCCTGCTCATATTAAGATAGTAACTCAGGGAGATATTGTGGCCAATAGCTTGGATAACTATTTGCACCGACATACAAATATAGAAAGCCAACTGAGCAAACACGCCGAAAAGCGCTTCTATACTACTGATTCTACTATCGACTTTAACGAACATGCCACTAACTTCTTCGGGCAGTCAGTTCGTTCAAAGCACTTGCATATAGTATAGAGTTTAGGAATATTTATCCTTCTGCTATAATATTCTTTTGGAATACTATAGTACCGTTACGTGTTTCCTGTGCTTCTTTAGCAGCCTTGATGAATGCCACAAACAACGGATGTGGATTCTCTACAGTACTCTTATATTCCGGATGGAACTGTGTACCTATAAAGAACGGATGATCTTCTATTTCTACTATCTCCACTAAGCCTGTACTTGGGTTTTTACCCACCGGTATCATACCGGCTTTTTCAAATGCCTCCATGTATTCATTATTGAATTCATAACGGTGGCGATGACGTTCAGATATATGTGTACTGCCATATACTGCTGCTGCCTGAGAACCGCTTCGTATCTCACAGTCGTAAGCACCTAAGCGCATAGTGCCACCTTTTTGTGTCACAGCTTTTTGCTCTTCCATCATGCATATCACAGCATTGTGTGTATCAGGGTTCATTTCTGTAGAGTGCGCAGTAGGCATATTCAGCACATTGCGGGCAAACTCTACACAGGCCATTTGCATACCCAGGCATATACCAAAGAATGGTATGCGTTGCTCACGGGCATAGCGTATAGCATGTATCTTTCCTTCTATTCCACGACTACCAAAACCCGGTGCTACCAGTATAGCATCCAGATTATGCAGTTTGTCTATGGCATTTTCAGGGGTCAGATGTTCTGAATGTATGTTACGTACTTCTACTTTACACTCATTCATGGCACCTGCATGTATCAGGCCTTCCAGTATAGATTTATAAGCATCTTGCAGTTCTACATACTTACCTATAAGACCTATGATTACTTTAGATTTCGGATAGCGTAATTTGTTCAGGAATTCTTTCCAGCGGTGCAGGTCCGGTTCTTTGCCCATAGGCATATTCATTTTCTGCAGGCATATCACATCCAGTCTTTCGCGCATCATTTCCAATGGCACACCATAGATGGTATCTGCATCCAATGCTTCTATAACTGCGTCTACAGTTACATTGCAGAATAGTGCTATCTTTCTTTTCAGTTCTTTATATAATGGTTCTTCAGTACGGCATACCAGTATGTCCGGATTGATACCATTTTCACTAAGTAATTTTACAGAGTGTTGTGTAGGCTTGGTTTTCAGTTCCTTGGCAGCTTTCAGATATGGGATCAGTGTCAGGTGCACTACCAAACAATTCTCATTACCCATTTCCCATTTCAGCTGGCGAACCGCCTCTATATATGGCAGCGATTCTATATCACCTACAGTACCACCTAATTCAGTAATAACTACATCATATTTATTGTCTTTACCTAATAGCGTGATGCGACGTTTTATTTCATCTGTTATATGTGGTATCACCTGCACGGTCTTACCTAGGTAAGCACCCTCACGCTCTTTATTGATAACATATTGGTATATCCGGCCTGTGGTCACATTATTAGCCTGAGAAGTATGTGTATTCAGGAAACGCTCGTAGTGCCCCAGATCCAGATCGGTCTCTGCACCATCTTCCGTCACATAACACTCACCATGTTCATATGGGTTCAGTGTTCCCGGATCTACATTGATGTATGGGTCAAACTTTTGTATAGTAGTAGTAAAACCTCTTGCCTGTAGCAACTTGGCCAATGAGGCGGCAATGATGCCTTTCCCTAATGATGAAGTAACGCCACCGGTTACAAAAATGTATTTAGTCATAACGCTCCTGTTTTAAGACCGGGTGCGCAGCTTGGGGTAATCGCAATAAAAATGATTGGGAGGTAGCTGAAGCGGTCGCACAAAGGTACAAAGTAATGTGACAATGAGAAAATTTGAATTGTTACAAAGCAACCAAAATTCTCAAAGATCTCCACCGAATATAGGCTAAATCTTTACTGTTTCAGCTACTTTACTTCCGAAACTATCGCTTGCTGCCGCTTATGGTTTTTTTTGTAATTTTTCATCTTTGTATCCTTTAGCCCATTTTTTGGCTCTCATCCCCCTATTATCTATAATATAGGGTGAACGAGCCGCTAAACATATTACTTTTGCCCACACAAACTGTCCTTATGCAATTTGCCAAGAGTGGTTTTTCCGACGACCTGCTTAAAGAATTATTCACTGAGCTGGTACGCCCACGAATGATAGAAGAAAAGATGCTGGTATTACTGCGCCAGGGTCGTATTAGTAAATGGTTCAGTGGTATTGGCCAGGAAGCCATAGCTGTGGGTGCCACTATGGCGCTCGATAGCGACGAGTATATCATGCCTATGCACCGCAACTTAGGGGTATTCACTACTCGTAAAATGCCTTTCGATAAGCTGTTCATGCAATGGCAGGGTAGCAAAGATGGCTTCAGTAAGGGGCGTGAGCGTTCTTTTCACTTCGGTGCCAACGAATACCATATATGTGGTATGATCTCCCATCTGGGTCCACAAATGGCTATTGCCGATGGTATCTCTCTAGCACACAAGCTCCGACAGGAGAATAAGGTATCTCTGGCTTTCACCGGCGATGGCGGTACCAGCGAGGGCGATTTTCACGAAGCACTCAATGTGGCAGCTGTTTGGCGACTACCCGTTATATTCCTGATAGAGAACAATGGATATGGTCTCAGTACACCTGTTAACGAACAATATGTATGTGACCAGCTCTCCGATCGTGCCCTTGGTTATGGTATGAAGGGCATTACAATAGATGGTAATAATATCCTAGAGGTTTATAAGACTATCAAAGAGGCTCGCGAATATTGTATCAAGGAACAAAAACCGATACTTATAGAGTGCATGACCTTCCGTATGCGTGGGCATGAGGAAGCCAGTGGGGTGAAGTACGTTCCTAAAGAACTCTTCGAAGAATGGGGCAAGAAAGACCCTGTTGCCAATTTCGAAAAATACTTACTCAAAAAAGAAATACTCAGCCAAAGTGATATAGAAGCGATACGCGTAGGTATACAAAAAGAAATAGACGATGGCCTGGCTGCTGGCTTTGCAGCTGCAGCTGTTTCGCCCAATACTGCCGAAGAAGTAGCCGATGTATATGCACCTACTACAGCTGCTATAGTACATCCCGCTTCATCTGCACAAACCGAGAAAAAATTCATTCAGGCGCTCAGCGATGGCCTGCGTCAGTCTATGGAGCGTCACCCTAACCTCGTACTCATGGGTCAGGATATTGCCGAATATGGTGGTGCGTTCAAGGTTACCGAGGGCTTTGTAGCACAGTTCGGTAAAGAGCGTGTCCGCAATACGCCTTTATGCGAGAGTGCCATAGTAGGTGCTGCCTTAGGCTTGTCTATCAAGGGTTTTAAATCCATGATGGAAATGCAGTTTGGCGACTTCGTTACTGTAGGTTTCAATCAGATCATTAATAACCTTGCCAAGATACATTACCGCTGGGGTCAGAATGCCGATGTGGTCATTCGTATGCCTACAGGTGGTGGCGTGGGTGCAGGTCCTTTTCACTCTCAGTGCAACGAGGCTTGGTTCACACACACTCCCGGACTTAAGGTAGTATACCCTTCTACTCCCGAAGATGCTAAAGGTCTCATCAATGCCGCTATCGAAGATCCTAACCCTGTCATGTTCTTTGAGCATAAGGGCTTGTATCGTAGTGTGTCTGGCTTAGTATCCGACGATTATTACACTATCGAGATAGGTAAGGCACGCCAGGTACAGCAGGGTAGCGATATCAGTATCATCACTTATGGTGCAGGGGTACATTGGGCTACAGATTATGCAGCCAAACACCCCGATATCTCTATCGATATATTAGACCTGCGTTCTTTATTACCTCTCGATTACAATGCCATACGTGCTGCCGTTCAGCGCACCGGTAAGGTATTGATCTTGCACGAGGACACGCTCATAGGTGGTTTCGGTGGCGAGGTAGCTGCTTGGATATCCGAAAATTGTTTCGAATTCCTCGATGCTCCTGTCACTCGTTGTGCCAGTCTTGATACGCCTGTACCTTTTGCCATCGAGCTAGAACAGAATTTTATGGCAAAAAGCCGTTTAGATGCTGCCGTACAGAAATTGATGAACTATTAGTAAGTCTTAACTAATAACTTCGGTTCCTTTGTTATTTTCACATAAGAAAACAAGTAGTATGAATTTACGCCTGCCACATTTTTTAGTATGTACTTGTACTGTACTCTTATTGCTTTCTTGCTCTCAGGGCAAAAAGGCTAATATTGGTAAGCCTATCGTTTTGGGCGACTCATCCACTATCGTTACCGAGTCCGATCCTCAGTACCTGCAAGATTATGTAGCAGATATGCATCCTAATATCACCACCGATTCTGCTAAGAAAGATACTGCAAAAACGGCTGTGGCCACTACACCCGTAGCTGCCCCTGCTGCAGGTAAAGAAGGTCTCAATATTGCTTTCGGCGATGTTACGGTTTTCATACCAAATGTTTCTACTGCCGAAGCTAAACACCCTATTAAGGGCAATGGCGCTACTTATCAGATGACTAAGGGCGACCTGAATGGTAATAAGATTCAAGTTACGGGTGGCTCTATCTCTAAGGTGTCTATGCAATACCAAACAGGTATCATAGCTAGCAATGATCTGGGTAAATTAGCGCTCACTACACTTTCTCATAGCAGCAGTTGGCTGGCTCTCAAAGGCAGCAATGGCTTTTACGATATCACAGGTCTGGAGGATACCAAACTAGAATACACACATGCCAATGCAGGGGCTATCCGCACTGCTGTTACCAAGGCTGTTCGTGCCCGTCACCTCAATCGTCGCGTGGCTGATAAATGGTTGAACAGCATTCGTTCTACTCGCTCTATCGATAACGATCCTCTGGAAAAATCACTGCGTAGCGTCATCTTCAAAATAGAAGGTAAAGACGCTGCCGGTAAGGCTTTCACCAAACAAGTAAGGTTAGACCTTCCGGCCTAACCTCTTATATGTTTCTTACTGTTTTACTATTTGATCTATAGTAGCTATGCACTTCAGCTCTATGGCTATAGGTGTAGGTAGCGAGTTGATGGCTACTGTAGTTCTGCAAGGTTGGTTATCCTTAAAATACTCTGCGTATATCTTGTTATAAGTAGCAAAATCACGTTTCATATCTACCAGAAAAACGGTTACATCTACCAGCTTATCCCAGCTGCTGCCGCTTTCTTCCAGCACTATACGCACATTGTCAAAAACACTTCTGCACTGTGCAGCAAAGTCAAACTCCAGAAAATTACCATTCTTATCTTGCTTCAATCCAGGTATCTCATCTGTATGTGGTGTGCGTGGCCCTATACCCGATAGGAACAACATATTGCCCACTCTGCGTGCATGTGGGTACAAGCCTACTGGCTTAGGGGCTTTATCGGTAGATATTTTTTCTGAGGACATAGTTCAAATGTAAAGTTTCAAGTTGAAAAATAGAGTACTACAATTCTATACACACATTCTTAGGTTCTGTAAAAAAGCGCAATGCATCCCATCCACCTTCACGGCCTACACCACTGTTCTTAAATCCGCCGAATGGTGTACGCAGGTCGCGCAGCAGCCAGCAGTTCACCCATATAATGCCGCTATGCACTTTAGCAGCTACTCTGTTCGCACGGCTCACGTCCTGTGTCCATATGGTAGCACTCAGTCCATAGTCGCTGGTATTGGCCAGTTGCAGGGCTTCGTCTTCTGTTTTGAATGATTGCAGTGTTACCACCGGGCCAAAGATCTCTTCCATATTCGTGCGGCAGTCTGCCCCCAGCCCTTCTATGATGGTCGGTGCTATGAAAAGACCATCATTACATCTGCCTTCCATAGTTATCGGGTAGCCACCCAGCAGTATTTGCCCGCCTTCTCTTTTGGCCAGATCTATACAGTTCAGCACTTTCTCATAGTGCATTTGGCTCACTATCGCACCTTGTTTGCTGCTGTCTTCCAGCGGGTCGCCCACTGTTAGTTTTGCAGCACGCGCTACAAATTCTGTTTTGAATTTCTCGTAGATACTTTCCTCTACCAATATACGGCTACCACACAGGCATATCTGCCCCTGATTGCTGAACGATGATTGCAGCGTTGTGCGCATCATCTTATCCCAATCACAATCTGCAAATAGGATATTCGGGTTCTTACCACCCAACTCTAATGATATCTTCTTGAACATCGGTGCCGCAGTTGCAGCTATGTCTTTTCCCGCTCGTGTACTTCCTGTGAACGATATGGCTTTGATGTCCGGATGTTTTACTATTTCCGCTCCGCACGATGACCCTGTACCATGTACTATGTTCAGCACACCAGCAGGTAATCCTGCTTTTTGGCATATCAGGCTCAGCAGGTAGCCTGTCATAGGTGTTACCTCGCTAGGCTTGGCTACTACGCAGTTACCCGCTGCCAGTGCAGGGGCTATCTTCCAGGTAAACAAGTATAGAGGCAGGTTCCATGGCGATATACATCCCACCACTCCTATCGGTTGGCGCAGTGTATAGTTGATGGCCTTATCTTCCATATGGTGGCTATCCGTAGCAAAATGCATGATGCCCGTAGCAAAGAATCTGAAATTGCTCGATGCTCTCGGTATATCTACTCTTTTGCTCAGCCACAGTGGCTTACCATTATCATTAGTTTCTGCTAATGCCAGTGCCTCTAGGTTTTCATCTATCAGTTCGGCTATACGGTTCAGTATCTTGAATCGCTCTTCCACAGGTGTCGTACTCCATAGTGGGAATGCTGCCTGTGCTGCCCCTACCGCATAGGCCACATCATCTGCGTCACTATCCGGTGTTTGGCTATAGGCCATTCCCGTTGCGGGGTTCACATTAGGTATATATTTACCATTGATAGGGGCTTTCAGTGAGCCTCCTATATAGTTTGAAATTTCTGCGGGTGCTTGCAAATTCATAAAACAAAAGTAAGAGGATTAGCCCAATTTTGGTGCTACATGACCAAACCCTTATCTGTAGGCCTTTACTGCTATTTTTTTAGGGTATCTTACTACACTTTTCAGGGGTAACTTACTACACTTTTGTGCGGTGTCTTACTACACTTTTCTGCGGTAACTTACCGCACTTTTGTGTAGTAACTTACTACACTTTTGTGTAGTACCATCTTTTTTCGATTTGGTAGTTTCTCCACCCTTTCCGACCTTTATACCCAATTGGAACCCATGATGGATTTCAATGATGTTAAACTATATCACTATGTTACACCAATCAAGGAAAAGGACTGCTCGCGACCTGTTCTTTCAAACAGACCTCACTCAGCAAAAGATCGCACAACTTACAGGTATCTCCCCCAAAACATTGTATCTCTGGATCAAAAATGACAATTGGAAAAAAATGAAGGATGCGGCTATTTGTTCACCTGCGGCTCTTTGCGAACAGTATTATGCCCAGCTGCACGATCTCAATACCCGTATCAACCTAAGGGACGAAGGTTACCGCAATCCCACTCATTCCGAGTCCGAGGTCATTCGCCGATTATCGGTCACCATCAAGAATCTGGGTAAAAAAATAAGCCTGGCTCCCTCAATCAATATTGCTACTGCACTTATTGAATATATTGGTGACATCGACCCTGAATTGGCATTTAAGGTTTCTGAATATGCCAATAACTTTTTTGCTAATAAGACAGATCCTATGATCCTGGATTTTTATTCCGAACAAGATTATCAGGAAGAAGAATTGAAGTATAAAGAAGAATTTGAACAAATAGAGAATGACGAGCTCATGGCTATTACTGCAGAACAAGAACGCATCAGCAACAATTCGGTATTAAACCGGAAATCAATCGGTAATGATTCGGTAATGATCGGTAATGATTCGGTAATCATCAGTAATTCCTTAGAAACAGATAAATGCCTGAATACTAAGGAGATAAGCACTTACGATGCCTCCAATTATTGGAAAAATACCGGCTAGTTTTTACACGCTCTTTTTCAGAAATCTCCAGCGGATAAGTTTTGAGATAATGTATAGTCCACCTCCGGAGAATATGACCCACTTACCTATTTCTTTATCTATGTACAAACTGATAATAGAACCCATTACTAAGGCTATTCCACTTGTCGCATATAGAATATAAAAGAGGGTTCTAGTGTTCATAGTGTAGCATGTTTTTTAAAACTCATTCTTCCACATCATGCTCTCTACAGGGCGTATAGTGCGGCTATTATATTTGGCGTTGGCTTTCTTATTGTATTTGTTGATCACTTCTCCATCTACCGGAAAGTATATCAACTGTCCTATAGGCATACCTTCATATACTCTTACAGGGTGCACGCAGCTTATTTCCAGTGTCCATGTATTGCAGAAACCCACATCACCTTTACCTGCCGTAGCATGTATGTCTATACCCAGTCTGCCCGTAGATGATTTACCTTCCAGAAAAGGTACATGTGCATGTGTTTCTGTATATTCTTGTGTTACTCCCAAGTACAATGTCCCAGGTTGCAATACAAAACCCTCCGCCGGTATATCAAAATGCGATACCTGATTATGTTTCTTCGCATCCAGTTCTCTGTCATTATAGGTAGCTAGTTGCTTACCTAGATGCACATCATAAGAATTGCTGCCTAAGCGTTTACGGTCATAAGGTTCTATTACTATAGTTCCTTTTGCTATTTCTTCCAGTATACGTGTATCAGAGAGTATCATGGGCGCAAATATATAATACACTTTACACATTAAGGGCCGCATTTTTTATCTTAAAATGTTCCTTTATATGGTTTTTTGCCTGCTTATCTTTGCACTATGCCTTTATTCAAAGAATGGAGTATCGATTCCCAATCTCTGGCCGCTATCTGGAAGGTAGAAGAGCCCGAAGCGTTTTTTGTAGAGCGCACAGGCATCACTCCGGCTATTAAGAATGATAAACGCCGCATGGAACACCTAGCCGGCCGTTTCCTGCTCAAACACTTAGAACAGGAATTCCCCATCCTCAATATCCGTCCCGATATGCACGATAAACCTCGTTTGGCCGATGATGAGTACTTTTTTTCCATATCGCACTCATGGCCATATGTAGCGGTAGTGGTCAGTCCTTACCACGAATCAGGTATAGATATACAGACCTGGCATCCCCGCATTACAGATATCCAGCATAAATATCTATCCAAAGAGGAACAGGCCATTTTTCAGGATGATAACCAATTACTGACCGCAGCTTGGTCTGCAAAAGAGGCTGCATATAAATGGTATGGTCGTAGGGCAGTAGATTTTATTTTTAACCTCCCTATCGTGTTTTATGACAAAAAGCTCGAAGATTTCAATATTAATATTTATATTAACTTAACTACACCAGCCAAGATGATCACTATAGATGGCTTCCTAAACGATGATTTTGCCTGTGCTTTTGTATCTAAAGCACAAGATTGGGCCATTTATTGATTTAAAGTTAGTTATTTTGTAATATTTGCGTTTTCGCAAAATTTTCCTAAAAAATTGCTTGTTTGTGTAGAATTTCTATAAATTTGCTCAAAATATAATATTTATGTCATCGTTACGTCACCAAGCATTACAAGAGTTGTCATCAGAGGATAAGAAAGTTTCCGGCTACGGAGGCAAAAAGATCACTGCTTTGTTCAACAGTCATGTATTCACAGGTCGCACCATGCGTGAATACCTCAGCGATGAAGCTTACAAAAGCCTCATGAGCTCAATTAAGTCCGCATCTAAAATAGATCGCAGGATGGCCGATCAGATAGCCGCCGGTATGAAGGCATGGTCTGAAGAACGTGGAGTTACACACTTCACTCACTGGTTCCAGCCACTCACTGGTACTACGGCAGAAAAACATGACTCTTTCTTTACTATCAAAAGCGATGGCGCTGCTATCGAACTGTTTGATGGTGATGCGCTGATACAACAAGAACCCGATGCCTCTAGTTTCCCTAACGGTGGTATACGTGCTACTTTCGAAGCACGTGGCTACACTGCATGGGATCCTTCTTCTCCTGCTTTTATCATGGAGTCAGGTCTGGGTAAGACATTATGCATACCTACAATATTCATTGCTTATAATGGCGAATCTTTAGATTACAAAGCTCCCTTGCTCAAATCTATCGCAGAGCTGGACAAAGCTTCGGTAGATGTATGTAACTATTTCGATAAGAATGTAACTAAGGTGATAGCTACCCTCGGTTGGGAACAAGAATATTTCGTTATCGACGAAGGATTAGCTAATGCTCGTCCCGATCTGGTAATGTGTGGTCGCACCCTGGTAGGTCATTCTCCTGCTAAAGGTCAACAATTAGAAGATCACTACTTCGGTTCTATCCCTGAGCGCGTATTTGGTTTTATGCAAGATTTCGAACAAGAGTCTTACAAACTGGGTATTCCTTTGCGCACTCGCCACAATGAGGTAGCGCCAGCCCAGTTCGAATGTGCTCCTATTTTCGAAGAGGTGAACATCGCAGTAGATCACAACTCTTTGTTGATGGATGTGATGAACAAGGTTGCCAAACGCCATAAGCTGAAAGTATTGCTGCACGAAAAACCATTTGCCGGTGTGAATGGTAGCGGTAAGCACAACAACTGGAGCCTGGCTACAGATACGGGTGTGAATCTTTTGTCTCCGGGCAAAACACCTCGTACCAATCTCATGTTCCTTACTTTTTTTGTCAATGCTATTAAGGCTGTACACGATCACGCCGATCTGTTACGTGCTGCTATCGCATCTGCCAGCAACGATCACCGTCTAGGTGCTAACGAAGCGCCTCCGGCTATCATGTCTGTATATATAGGTAAATATCTTACAGAAGTATTGAACGAAGTAGAAACTCGTGTAAAAGAAAAATTCACTGAGCAAGACGAAGTGATACTGAAACTGGATATCCACAAGCAAATTCCTGAATTGCTGATGGACAATACAGATCGTAACCGTACCAGTCCTTTCGCATTCACAGGTAATAAATTCGAATTCCGTGCGGTAGGTTCTTCTGCCAACTGTGCTTCTTCTATGCTGGTATTGAATACCATCATGGCACATACACTGAAACAATTCAAATCAGATGTAGATGCTTTGGTAGAAAAAGGGGAGAAGAAAGAAATAGCTATCCTGCATGTATTGAGAGATTATATCGCTAAGTCTAAGAACATCCGTTTCGAAGGTGATAACTATAGTGAAGAATGGGCTAAGGAAGCTGCAAGCCGTGGTCTCAGCAATTTCAAAACAACTCCTGAAGCACTCGATGCTTTGGTGACAGAAAAGGGCAAACGCTTATTTATCGATAACAAGATATTCACTGAGCGCGAACTGGAAGCTCGTCATGAGATCATGATGGAAGAGTATGTGAAGAAAGTACAGATCGAAGCTCGTATCCTCGGTTATCTGGCTACCAACCATATCTTACCTACAGCTATCGAATACCAAAATACATTGATCACCAATGTAAAAGGTCTGAAGGATCTGGGATTAGATAAGGACAGCTACAAAGCTCAACTGAATATGTTGAAAGTAGTAAGCGAACATATCCAACACATCAACGATGATGTAGAAGCAATGATCGAAGCGCGTAAAGCAGCTAACAATGAAGAAGATATGCACAAACGTGCCAATAAATATTGCCACGTGGTCCGTCCATTCTTCGATAAGATCCGCTACCATGCCGATAAGCTGGAATTGTTAGTGGATGATAAAAAATGGCCATTACCTAAGTACCGCGAAATGCTGTACTTGCGTTAATATCATGTATGATAGGTATATAAAGGCCACTCTCTTACAGGGTGGCCTTTATATTTCACACATATAATACATGCTTTCTGAATATTCTGTTATTATCTTTATTAATATAAACTATGTAATCTTCTAACTATGCAAAAACTCACAAAAAATAATCTGCTCATATTTTTATTTTTGTGGCTCTTATTATTTGTCATCTATTTTCCTGCTGCAAAGGCAGGCCTGGTAGGCGACTTCCCCGGTTGGATAGATCAGGTAAGCAATCGTTCATTTCTCCATTATATCAATCGTTCCGATTCTAATATCAACAGCCTGTATCAATTCACACAGTTGATGACATGGATATTCTATCACCTGTTTGGTACACATGCTTGGCCATGGCATGTATTGAATATCACAATGCACAGTATCAACGGCCTGCTCATTTTTATAATTTGCAAACAATTATTTACAGACTCAGGTATAGAGAATGCAGCCTCTATATCTATGATAGGTGTATTGTTATATTGTGTATGCCCTCACATTTCAGAGGTTATTGTATGGGAGCCTGCCTATCACTTTTTGCAGGGTTTGATGCTGATATTATTGATAATGCGCTGTGTACAGTTATTTCATCATACGCCTAAGACTAGATATTTTATTGTGGCAGTTGTACTGTTCCTAGTATCTACCTACTCATTAGAGGTTTTCTACCTCACACCCTTTTTCACCCTAACTATGGCCATATATTACCGTTATGCATTGAATTATAATAAGGCACTTTTTAGGAGAGTAATCTTATACTTTTTCATTCCACAAATTGTTTTATTTGTTGCACACCTGATAATACTTCGTATCGTATACCCTTCAGGTATAGCGCATATAGGCGAGTTATCGTTTTCAATGGAAATGTTTTTTAAGTTTCCCGAATATCTATTTCATATAATTTGTTTTGGCAGATATTTTCCACACGACATTAAGGAGAAAATATATCATCATTTAGAATCTATAAAGTTCCTGATGATCTTTTATTCCATTCTATGTATCATCTGTGTATATATCATTGTAAAGATCAAAAAGATGAGTCAAAGAGCCAGGGCGGCCTCTTTCATGTTTGTGTGTTTGCTTTTCTCAATGGCTCTCATCATTCCGGTATGGTTGCAGAAGGAGTTTATAGTTGTTGCAGATAGATATACCTATGTGATGGATGTATTCATTGATATGTTGATGAGTGTACTTATGAGCTTTATATCTATCAGGTTCATCCGCTGGAATTTATGGTTAGTATATGCATTGATCAATGTTTATTGTACTACCACAGTTGTGAAGTTCTGGAAGCAGTCTGCAGTTATTATAAACAACCTGCTGGATACATTCCCTTATGATGCAAGTAGGAGAATAGTGTTACTTAATTTACCTCAATGTTTGAAAGGAGTACCTATGATACATTCAGACCCGGATGGACAGTTTTTGCTGATGTATAACATGCTGCAGAATAAACATATTACTACGCCAGTGTATGATGGTTTATCATTTAATATGACCAGTACAATGGATGGTGCGCATGTAACGGTAATGAATGATAGCCTGATACATGTTACACTTAATCAATGGGGCACATGGTGGTGGTATGGTTTCTTTGGTGCACTGAATTATGAGAATAGAGATTACAAAATAGAAATAAAAGACCCTGGTCACTGGTATGAACTGATACTTAAAAGACCTGCTTCAGAGTATTTATTGTTGTATATGGTGGATGGTCAGTGGAAGAAAGTAGATATGAATCATAAAAATGAAGATCAGAATTGATATGGATACGGGAACACATTCATATTTCGCATATCTCATGCTTTATTACATCAGTTAATAATCCTTATTTTAGCATAAATATTTAGATCCATGGGATTGAACAAAGTTGTTGCAAATGCAGATGATGCCATCAAGGATATTTCTAATGGCGCGACTATTATGTTAGGTGGTTTCGGTTTATGTGGTATTCCTGAAAATTGTATTGCCGCCTTGGTACGCAAAGGTGTGAATGGTCTTACTTGTATCTCTAATAATGCAGGTGTAGACGATTTCGGTATAGGGCTTATGTTGCAGAAGAAGCAGGTAAAGAAAATGATCTCTTCTTATGTAGGTGAGAATGCAGAATTCGAACGTCAGTTACTCAGCGGTGAGCTGGAAGTAGAATTAGTGCCGCAGGGTACACTGGCTACCCGCTGCATGGCCGCAGGGTATGGTATGCCGGCTATCTTCACACCTGCAGGTGTGGGTACAGAAGTAGCAGATGGTAAAGAAGTAAGGAACTTTAATGGCAAAGACTATTTGCTGGAATATGCTTTCGATGCGGAATACGCTATAGTAAAGGCTTGGAAAGGTGATACGCAGGGTAATTTGATATATAAAGAGACAGCCAGAAATTTCAATCCGCTGATGGCTATGGGTGGTAAGATCACAATTGCAGAAGTAGAAGAACTGGTACCTGCCGGCGAACTGGATCCGAATTTGATACACACCCCGGGTATATATGTACAACGTATCTTTCAGGGTAAGGATTATGAAAAACGCATCGAGCAAAGAACAGTTAGGAAAAACTAATGTGGTTAATGCGACAATGAGGTATTCAAATTATATTTATGAAAATTGATATTGAGAAAAACCCATTATTAAAACACTCAATAGAGCTCATTGATGATGATAAAGTTTGTAGAATTATTAGAGAATGATAAGAAATTCATTATTGCAAATCAATTACTAAAATGTAGTACTTCTATAGGCGCGAATGTAATGGAAGCACAAAGCGCAGAAAGTAAAAATGATTTTATTCACAAACTGAAAATAGCAGATAAAGAAGCACATGAAACATGGTATTGGTTATACTTATGTGAAAAGTCTGAAAATTACCCATTTGATAAGAATTTAGTAAATAAATTAAATGAAATAATGAGATTGCTCAATGCAATTATTTTTTCAGGAAAAAATTGATAACAGGCTGTGTAGAATAAGGGCATCACATTGTCGCATTCATCACATTGTCGCATTTTTTAGATTATGGCACTCAATAAAGAGCAGATAGCTCAACGAATAGCAAAAGAATTGAAAGATGGTTACTATGTGAATCTGGGTATAGGTATACCCACACTGGTAGCCAATTATATACCCGAAGGTGTGAATGTGGTATTGCAGAGTGAGAATGGATTGTTAGGTATGGGGCCTTTCCCTTTTGATGGGGATGAAGATCCGGATCTGATAAACGCAGGTAAGCAAACGATCACTACTGTTCCGGGTTCTGCATTTTTTGATAGTGCTATGAGTTTCGGTATGATACGTGCCGGCAAGGTAGACCTAACAGTACTGGGTGCTATGGAAGTGGCAGATAATGGCGATATAGCTAACTGGAAGATACCCGGCAAAATGGTAAAAGGCATGGGTGGTGCCATGGATCTGGTGGCAGCTGCCAAGAATATTATTGTGGCTATGCAACACACTAATCCTAAGGGCGAAAGCAAACTATTACCTAAATGTACATTACCACTTACAGGTGTAGGTTGTGTGAAGAAAATAGTAAGTGATCTGGGTGTGTTTGAAGTAACGCCTAATGGATTTGTTTGTTTGGAGCGAGCACCGGGTGTATCTGTAGAAGAGATAAGATCTAAAACTGCAGGTAAGCTTACAATAGCTGATGATGTGAAAGAAATGTTTTTTTAAGCATGTCGCAGATCATCATTTATCACAACGGACGTTGTACCAAGAGCAGAGGGGCATTAGAGATATTGCAAGAAAATGGTTTGGTACCTAATATCAGATACTATCTGATGGAACCGCTGACACAAAAGGAATTGCAAGCATTACTGAAGAAGCTAAAAATGAAAGCCTCAGACTTAGTAAGAACGAGTGAACCATTGTACAAAGAAGAATATAAAGACCTGCAATTGACAGAAAAACAGTGGTTGAAAATTCTGACTGAGAATCCGGTATTGATTGAAAGACCTATAGTAGAGAATGGAGATAAAGCAGTAGTAGCAAGGCCCTCAGAAAGAATATTCGAAATATTATAAAATAGTGCAGCCCTCAAATGAGGGCTTTTTATACAGACAATAATTACCCGCTACCATATAAAATGAAACGCTATCTGAGATATATATTGTTATCCTGCTGCTGTTTAGTAGTACTAACACCGGTATATGCTCAGCCCAAAAAGGAAGAAGATCTCATTAATGCTATTCTTACTTGTCTGGAACATAAGGACAGTGTATCGTATGTAAGTCTGTTCCCAGAATTTGCACAAATATGGGCTATGGCCAACGATGCCAAATCAGCGGACTATGATGAAATGGCCTATCTGCGTGTGCATCCTGAAGCATTAAGACAATTAGATCCCAACTTCAATAAAGAAATTGGTAATGGCTTTAATTCCTTATTGCAACAAGGTAAAACACTGGGCCTGCACTGGGAAAAGATAGCTAGAGTGAGTTTTGAGTTGGAGAGAATGAAAGAGACAAAAGATATAAAGGGTATCAATAAAATAGCCACAAACAGGCTGAGAGGGTATGTGTTTATACTAGATGAACTATCACAAAAAAGATATGCATTTACTACCAGTGAGTTAATGAGTATAAAAGGGAAATGGTATGGTGGCAGGCTTACCTACATCTTTGAAGCATCTAATAAAGATGCTTTTATGGAGAAGCTGAACCTGGTGATAAAAAATAAAGGACAACTGCCTAAAGATACCACAGCAGAAGTAGACAGTACCGATAAACAACAGGATGAAATAACTATACCCAAGAGAAGGATCATAGTGGACAGGAAATATTACTCGGGCAAATTTGATAATGAGATACCTGTAAAACTATATGTGAGATACCTGAAAGTACCGGGTTGTAAAGATGAGGCCTGTGCCTGGGAATCAATATTCAAATTTGGGGAGGAAGACTATGTGCGCATGAAAGTGACCAAGAATGAAAAGGGTGCCTGGCTTTTCTCTGACGAAGCAGTGCCCGGTAGCATGGAATTAATATTAAAAGGAAATATTTATACCGGTACATGGACCACCAATGAGGACCAGACGGGCTATGATGCCAAACTGACGGAAACCCCTATTACCCCCAAGAAGACAGAACAACTGGATAATATATTGGAAGAAGATATAGCCCCCGGCAAATCTGCCAACAATGTTACCTATTAATTATATCAATAAGGGTATACGAACTCTTGCAGCAACAAATCTGTTGCATGCCGTAACTTTAACAGACTATAACAGCAAAGGAATTTCATGCAACAACCAAATATCAAGACCCTTGGTGAACTAAAAAAATCGGGGTATGTAAGTAAAACAGTAAAAGAAGAGATACGCAGAAACCTGATAACATCTATTGAAAAAAAGGAAAGCCCTTTTCATGGTATATTAGGTTATGAAGATACGGTGATACCAGATGTGGAACGTGCCCTATTGAGTAGACATAATATATTGTTCTTAGGATTGCGAGGGCAAGCCAAGACCCGCATGGCGCGTGAAATGGTGAATCTGCTGGATGAATGGATACCAGTGGTAGCAGGCAGTGAGATCAACGATGATCCTTTTGCACCTATATCTTTATATGCACGCAATATATTGGCACAGCAAGGTGATGCAACACCTATAGGCTGGCTGCATAGAAGCGAGCGCTACGGTGAGAAGCTGGCTACGCCCGATGTTTCGGTAGCGGACCTGATAGGTGATGTGGACCCGATAAAGGCAGCCAACATGCGCCTGAGTTTTGCAGATGAGAATGTGATACACTATGGTATCATACCCCGATCGCACAGAGGGATATTTGTTATAAATGAACTACCAGATCTGCAAGCACGTATACAAGTATCATTATTCAACATACTGCAGGAAGGCGATATACAGATACGTGGTTTCAAACTGAGGATGCCACTGGATATCATGTTTGTATTCACTGCTAACCCTGAGGATTATACCAACCGCGGTAGCATCGTTACCCCGCTAAAAGACCGTATAGAAAGCCAGATAGTAACACACTATCCTAAAACAATTGAAGTATCGAAAGCTATAACTGCACAGGAAGCAGATGTGCTGGATGAGCAACTGAAGAGAGTAGAAATGCCTGAGCTGTGCCGTATACTGGTGGAGCAGATAGCCATGGAAGCCCGCAAGAGTGAATATGTAGACCAGAAGAGTGGTGTATCTGCGAGGCTCACCATATCTGCCTATGAGAATCTGGTAAGTACTGCAGAGCGCCGTGCATTAAGAGAAGGCAGTGCACATACTATAGTGCGTATAGCAGATTTTATAGGTGTAGTCCCTGCTATTACCGGTAAGATAGAACTGGTATACGAAGGAGAGCAAGAAGGGCCACAGAATGTAGCCTACCGCATGATAGGACAGGCTGTGCGCAGCATCTTCACACAGTATTTCCCAGACCCACAAACATTTAAAAAGAATAGCAGAGAGATACAAGAAAAGAAAGTCAAGCACAATCCGTATCAACCGATCATAGATTGGTTTGGTAAAGGTAACGACCTGTTACTGCTGCAAGAGGAGGACGATGATACATTTACACAAAGTCTGTATGTAGTAGATGGCCTGCATGCTGCCGTAAAGCAATTTTACCCAACATTGGACGAACCACATATTACACTGCTGATGGAGTTCTTGCTACATGGACTAGCAGAGTTCTCTCTGATAAGTAAGAAAGGTATAGAAGGCGGTGGCTACTCGTTTGGTGATATATTGGGCAGTATGATGAATATGAATCTGGGTGCCGATGAAGAAGGCGATGATGACGACTTGTAGTACCAAAGTTTAATTCAAGAAGAGTTTTTGTTTGCCCTCGTAGTTGACAGGTACGGTAACATATAGGTGTTTGCCTACTTTTACATGGCCCTGGAGTTTTACAGTTACTTCATTATCCAGCAGGAGCTGCAAGGCATTAGGCAGGATATTTTTCATATCTACTTGTAGCGATACCGGCAGCAGGAAAGACTCTAAACGAGGAATGGTGAACAAAGTATCCATCATCATTTTGCCCAAGTATCGATCGTTGATAAAGACATCTACGTCGGCGTTCTTGAGCTTCATGCCATAGGTATTTGGGTTGAACATCTTGATATTCAGCGAGAGAGTGGACTTGCTGAGCGCCAACTTACTAACACTGAAATGCTCGATATCCTGATACACCAGATCTTTGGGGTGCGCGCAAGATGAGACGAGGCATATAGCCAGTAATGCCCATACTAATGACCTGATATTCTTCATATACAATATGATGAGTGCCTTATAGAATAAGGGTATATGAACGTATAGTAATTGCTTATTTTTTCTTGCGAGCCAATACCTTGTCAACAGCAGCTACGATATTCTCTTTAGTAAGACCATATTTCTGTAACAACTGCATAGGAGTACCACTCTCGCCGAAAGTATCGTTGACAGCTACATATTCGTGAGGTAAAGGACACTCGCGACCAGCAACACCCGCAACGCTATCGCCCAGACCACCATTAACCTGATGTTCTTCGGCAGTGACCATGCAACCTGTTTTGCGAATAGACTTGATGATAGCAGCTTCGTCCAGTGGCTTGATGGTGTGGATATTGATGAGCTCTACAGAGATACCGCGTTCTGCAAGCATCTTAGCAGCCTCTACGGCTATCCATACCAAGTGACCACATGCGAAGATGGTAACATCTGTACCCTCTGCTAACACTTGTGCTTTACCGATCTCAAATTTCTGATCTTCGGCAGTAAAGTTAGGCCACTTAGGACGACCGAAACGTAAGTATACAGGGCCTTGGTGCTCTGCAATAGCAATGGTAGCAGCTTTGGTTTGATTGAAATCGCATGGAACGACAACAGTCATGCCTGGGAGCATTTTCATCATGCCTATATCTTCCAGTACCTGATGTGTAGCACCATCCTCGCCCAGAGTAAGTCCTGCGTGAGATGCACATATTTTTACATTCTTACCGCTGTATGCTACGGACTGACGGATCTGATCGTAAACACGAGAGGTAGAGAAATTGGCAAATGTAGTAGTGTAAGGAATTTTACCACCGATGGTCATACCGGCAGCAACGCCGATCATATTGGCCTCTGCGATACCACACTGTACAAAACGTTCAGGAAATTCTTTCATGAACTGATTGAGCTTGAGCGAACCTGCGAGGTCGGCAGTAAGCGCAACAACATTAGGGTTGCGGCGTGCAGCCTCAACAATACCTTCTCCGAAACCACCGCGGGTCTCTTTCTCGTTCAATATTTGTATATCCTGTAACATGGGGTAAAAATGTGGCGCAAAAATAGGATTATCCTTTGGTTAAAGTATAGCCCCAGTCCTTAAGCCATACAATCATTTTTTCTTTATAATCTCCTTGTATGATAATGAAACCATCTTTGACACTGCCACCTGTGCCGCAACGTGTCTTGAGTTGCTTGCCCAGAGCCTCCAGATCGTCGGTAGTGCCCTCAAAACCCTCTACCAGAGTGACTACCTTGCCGGCGCGCTGGCGGGAATCGAGTTTGATGCGGAGTTTCTGCTTATCCTTAGGCAGAGTGACCTCTGCTGGTTCATCAGGAAAATCTTTCATATAATCCTGATTGGTAGAGTATACCAGACCATCGGGGCGAGCATTATGTTTTTTTGACATATACATAAGATTCCAAAATCAAAAAATAGCAAATATTAAGGCATTTTGTGCAAAAAACCTCTCAAACAAGGTGAAAAACCCTCAAATTGCCCTATAAAGATACAAAATTGAGGCAGGTGTTTCCAAATAGAATTTATAAAAAGGAGTGTAAAAATATCTATAATTAAGTTTGTAGGCTTAAAATAATTTTAAAATATGAG
>JBAWXE010000010.1:0-48148 GCA_037144255.1 Bacteroidota bacterium
TACTTATACAGTATCTGATGGTACTACCAAAGGCCCTGAACAAACATTGAAAATGGCTAACCAAATGGTAAAGAACAAGAGCGGTAAGGATGAAAAGAAATGGGTAGCTCAATGGTCTAAAATGGATCAAATGGGTGCAAATGGAGCAGGTGGTGCCGGAGACCCTCAAATGGGTGTGGATTCTACTGCTGGTGCTCCTACTGCCGATTCCTCAGCTAAATAATTCCTACTTCAATATATTTTGAAAAGGCTACCACATCGGTAGCCTTTCTTTTTTATCTTTAGGCATATGGTGTTGAATTATATCTGGGTAGCCTTTTTTCTTATCGGGTTCATTGTTGCACTCTGCAAGGCCATAATATTGGGTCAGGGCGATCTCTTATCTACTATGATGACCAACATGTTCGATTCTGCCAAAACCGGTTTTGAGATATCAATTGGCCTTACGGGCATTATGTCCCTATGGCTGGGTATAATGAAAATAGGCGAGAAAGCTGGTGTCATCAATCTCTTCGCCAAAGGGGTAGCTCCGTTCTTCAAAACACTGTTTCGTGGCATACCTAAGGAAAGCCCTGCTTATGGTAGCATCATGATGAACTTATCCGCCAATATGCTGGGTCTGGATAATTCCGCTACTCCCCTGGGCTTAAAGGCCATGAATGAACTACAAGAACTGAACCCACAAAAAGATACCGCCAGCGATTCTCAGATCATGTTCCTGGTTTTGAATACTGCGGGTATTACTTTGATACCTACTTCGGTTATTGCCATGCGTCAAACCATCGCATTAGAACAACACTTGGTAGGTTTCAATGCCGCAGATATCTTTCTGCCAACTCTTATTGCTACATTCATAGCTTTCTTATCAGGCATCATCATTGTATCTATTTACCAGCGTATCAATTTGTTCAAGCTTCCTGTATTATTATTCATTGGTGGATTTTGCGCTTTTATTGCCATACTCTATTATTCATTATCCTCACTGCCTCCCGATAAGGTAGCACATACTATTGGTACTATTGGTAGCGGTATCATACTCACAATAGTGGTATTGTTCATTACTGCAGGTGCTATTCGAAAACAAAATGTCTATGAGAATTTTATCGAAGGTGCCAAAGAAGGTTTTAATGTAGCCATCCGTATCATTCCATATCTCATAGCCATGTTAGTAGGCATCAGCGTATTCCGCACTTCTGGTTGCATGGACTATATCGTCAATGGCATTGGTCATGTAGTGGCTATGTGTGGCCTGCCTACTGATTTTGTACCTACACTACCTATAGCATTGATGAAACCCCTGAGTGGCAGCGGTGCACGTGGACTGATGGTAGATGTGATGAAACAATATGGGGTAGCTTCTTTTCAGGGTAAGCTGGCAGCAATCATACAAGGCTCTACAGAAACTACTTTCTATGTACTGGCTGTTTACTTTGGTAGTGTGCAGATCAAAAACACCCGCCACGCATTAGTTTGTGGCCTTATTGCCGATATGATAGGTATTACAGCAGCCATCTTTATTGGCTACATATTTTTTCACTAAGTAGTTTGTTCGGTCATCCACACAGGTCTCACAGGTGCTATGTAAGCTCGCATTTGCGACAACAGTCCATCTATGCTGGCGCTAGTAATTAACATACTGCTATAAGTACTTTTTAGGAACCCCTTTTGTATCATGGTCTCATTCAGCGCTATAAGGCTATCGTAATATCCATTTGTATTCAACAGCCCTATTGGTTTAGGATGTAGTCCCAGTTGCCCCCATGTCAGCATTTCAAATAGTTCTTCCATCGTCCCCCATCCACCCGGTAGTGTAATGATGCCTTCACTGAGTTCATGCATTTTTAATTTTCTTTCATGCATGGTCTCTGTCACAATTAATTCTGTAAGTGTAGTATGTGCTACTTCCTTGGTACGCAGAAAAGTTGGTATCACTCCTCGCACTATCCCACCATGTTGTAGTGCGCCATCGGCAACAGCTCCCATCAGCCCTATCTTTGCACCTCCGTATATTACTTCTATGCCTTGTTCTGCAAGTGTTTTACCCACAGTGTAAGCATGCTCTTTATAGATACTTTCAGTTCCTTCTCCCGATCCGCAAAAAACTGCAATACGCTTCATGACACTACTTTTTTAAAATGCTTTTTTAAAGATAATGCTATGGCATCACAGGCAATGTTTTCTTTTTATTAATACTTCTAAGACACCTTCCCATTCTTTATTTCTTCTACTACTCCGGGGTCAAGTAAGGTACTTGTGTCGCCTAGGTTTTGCATTTCCCCTTCTGCTATTTTGCGTAGTATGCGTCGCATGATCTTGCCGCTTCTGGTTTTAGGTAGCCCGTTTACAAACTGTATCTTATCAGGTTTTGCAATAGCACCTATTATACGGCTCACAGTTACTGCTATGTCCTTACGTGTCAGTTCATGGTCGTGTATCGTATTGTCAAATATTACATAGGCATATATGCCTTGTCCTTTCAGGTCATGAGGATAACCCACTACAGCACTTTCTATCACGCCCGAATGCATATTGATGGCGTTCTCTACTTCTGCAGTGCCTATACGGTGTCCGCTCACGTTCAGTACATCATCCACACGGCCTGTAATCCGATAAAATCCTTCTGCATCTCTGTAACAACCATCCCCTGTAAAATACATATCATCATAAGTGGCAAAATAATTGGTCCTGCATCTTTCATGGTCGCCATAAGTAGTTCGTATGATAGATGGCCATGGGAATTTGATACAAAGATTACCGCTAACATCATTACCTATTATTTCATGTCCTTGCTCATCTACCAGCAATGGTTGTATGCCGGGCAGGGGTAGTGTGGCATAGCCCGGTTTCGCAGGTGTTACTCCCGCCATATTCGACATCATTGTAGCTCCGGTTTCTGTTTGCCACCAGGTGTCTACTATAGGGCATCGCTTCTTGCCTATATTTTCATCATACCAATGCCATGCTTCTTCATTGATAGGCTCACCTACTGTGCCTAATACTTTCAAACTACTGAGCTCTTTGCCTTCCAGTGGCTGCATTCCATAGCTCATCAGACTGCGAATGGCAGTTGGTGCGGTATAGAGTATATTCACTTTGTATCTGTCCACTATCTCCCAAAACCGTCCTGCATCCGGCCATGTAGGTATCCCTTCGAACATCAGCGAGGTAGCACCTGCACATAATGGTGCATATACTATATAGGTATGTCCTGTAACCCAGCCTATATCAGCTGTGCAGAAGTGTATATCCCCCGGCTCATACTGAAACACATTGACAAAAGTGTAGGTGCTATATACCATATAACCTCCACAAGTGTGTACCACGCCTTTAGGTTTGCCTGTAGACCCCGATGTGTATAATATGAACAGTGGATCTTCTGCATCCATCATTACTGCCGGCACATCGGGGTTGCCATGTGTTTCCACTTTCTTTATTTCATCTTCCCACCACACGTCCCTTCCCTTTATCATACTCACCGGTGTGCGTGTGCGAGTACACACTATTACTTTCTTTACAAATTTGCAGGTCACTAGTGCATCGTCTATCACGCTTTTCAATGGTATATCCTTATTACCCCTGTATGCACCATCGCAGGTCACTATATATTCAGCTTGTGCATCTTGCAGCCTGTCTGCTATGCTCTGCGCGCTGAAACCCCCAAATACCACCGAGTGTACTGCCCCTATTCGTGCACAGGCCAGCACAGCTATAGCCAGTTCGGGTATCATACCCATGTATATACATACACGGTCGCCTTTTTGTACTCCATTATTCTTTAGCACATTGGCAAACTGACAAACTTTAAAATGTAATTCCTTATAGGTCAATACTCTATGATGTTCATCCGGGTCATTGGACTCCCATATGATGGCCGGTTGATTGCCTTTGTCTTTCAGGTGTCTATCCAAACAATTTTCGGTTATGTTAAGTTTCCCACCTATGAACCATTGCACTTTGGGTTCTTTAAAGTTCCATTCAAGTACTTTATCCCATTTTCGCTGCCAGCTAAAAGTTTCAGCTATGGCTGCCCAAAATTGTTCTGGCTGCTCTACACTTTGTTGGTAGGCTTTTTGATATTCTTCGTATGTCTTTATTTGAAAAGGGAATCGCATATGGCACGGTTGTTGTAACAATTTACTAAATACTGAAGGATCGACGAAAAACAATTCCATCATTTTGAACTTATAAGGATCATATATATTAAATAGAGAAAAAGTACTATATTACACACATCACTAATTGAAGAAACCTATCGAAACATTTTTATGCGTCATATATTTAAGAAATACTACTCACTCACAATCGTATTCCTTTTTCTACACTTAGTAGGATATGCTCAGCCCGTTGCCAATTTCACAGCCAATTTTATTGCCGGTTGTGCACCTTTGGTAGTACAGTTTACCAATACCTCCTCGGGCAACCCTACTTCATACCAATGGGATCTAGGTAATTCTACATTATCTACATTACAAAATCCATCTACCAGTTATACCAGCCCGGGCACTTATACGGTGACTCTTACTGTCTCTAATGGACAGGGTTCTAATACTAAAACAATCACTAACTATATCACAGTTTATCCCAATCCTCAGGTAGATTTTATGGTCAATGATACTTTAGGCTGTGCACCTTTAGGAGTTTCATTTACTAATCTGTCTAATCCTCTAGTGCCCGGCACTGTCACGTATCAATGGAATTTTGGCGACGGTAATATTTCCCCATCACAAAACCCTACGCATACTTATGCTACTTCGGGTTATTATAATGTCACACTCATCGTTACCAATTCACAAGGTTGTGTCAGTTCTATTACCAAGAATGCTTACATACATGTTTTAGGCCATGCTTCTGGCTCGTTTTTATGGTCTCCTTCCAGTATTTGCAACCCGCCTGCTACAGTTACTTTTACTAATGCAACAATTGGTGTAGCCCCACTTACATCTTATTGGCTCTTTGGCGATGGTGGTACTTCTACTCAAACCTCCCCCTCACATATATATAATAGTAACGGTCTTTTTGTAGTAAAGCTTATTACTACTGATAGCAACGGTTGTTTGGATACAGTATCGCATACTCTCAGTATTGCTACTCTCAGTCCGGGCTTCAATTTTACCAATGTTTGTTGGAAGGATACAACACATTTTACGAATACAACTCCTCTACCATATACTTCTTTAAGCTGGAATTTTGGCGATGGTAATACTTCAGTTCTTCCCAATCCTACACACACTTACCTCAACCCCGGTACATACTCAGTTACTCTGGTGGTGCATAATGGTAATTGTGTTGACTCTATTACACATACCGTTACGGTATATGCTGCACCTGTCATAGGTTTTTCTGCCAATCCATTACCTCCATGTCCTCCACCATCTTTGGTCAATTTTACAAATACCACAACAGGTGCGGTGAGCTATACATGGTTATTTGGCGATGGGGGTACCTCTTCACTTACCAATCCTTCTCATACTTATACTAATTATACTTATGGTCCCCCTGGTCCCTCTGGATATACGGTAACTCTTATAGCTACGAGTGCCAATGGATGTAAGGACACTCTTGTAATGCCTAATTATATTATTATACAACATTTCTTTGTATTGGCAGATGCTAATGGCTCTCATGGTACTGGTGGATGCGCCCCTTTAACGGTACAGTTCTCCTCATCTATTACTTACAACTCTCCCATAGTTTCCTACAACTGGTCTTTTGGCGATGGGGGCACTTCTACTTTAGTGGCTCCTATTCATACATATACTAATGTGGGTACTTATCAGGTAATACTGAGTGTTACTGCTGCTAATGGTTGCATTCAGAATGACACTATACAGATACATGTTGGGCCACACCCTCATGCCAATTTTACTGTTAATCCTACTATTGTATGTGTTCATCAGCAAGTACATACTACCAATTTATCCACCGGAGCTACCAATTATTTATGGTTCTGGGGCGATGGCAGCCCTGATGATACTTCCTTCAATGGCACACACACATATACTACTTCAGGCACTTATACTATCATGTTGGTAGCTTTTAATAACGGCTGCCCCGATACTATGACAATGGTGAATGTGGTCACGGTCAACTTACCAACCTCCATAGCTTTAAACTCTTTTTATTGTGATACTCCTACTAAAGTTTCATTTACCAATAACTCAATAGGCGCAGATACTTATCAATGGATATTTGGTGATGGTAGCAGTACATCTACTGTTTGGAGCCCAACTCATATTTATCCGGCTTTAGGTAATTATACTGCATTACTCATTACGCATAATAATGCTTCAGGATGCACAGATACTTTGACTTTGGGTATTAGTTTGTTTGCGCCCACTATTTCCTTTGTAGCTAGCCCCACGGCCATATGCAAGGGCGACTCAGTAACCTTTACTGCCTCTTCCGTTGGAGGTCCTGTCGGATTATTTCACTGGACTTTCTTTTCTGGTAATACACTTCCTCCATTTATTAATACTAATGGTACCGTAGATACTGGTATTACAATAACACATGTTTACCCGGATACAGGAAGGTACTCCATCGCTGTGTTCACAAAGGATTCGCATAGTTGTCCGGATACATCTGTACGGTATAACTATATTCTGGTGGCTAAACCTCATGCCAACTTTACTGCATTACCTGTGGTAGGCTGCGCTCCAATGAATGTGCATTTTACAGACCTTTCTACAGATACTTATGGGGCTACCATCACTAATGATCTATGGTCTTTTGGCAATGGTAGTACTGCTTCTGTCGCTCCCACTACCACAAACTATACTTATAATGCTGCCGGTGTATTTACTGTTATGCTCATTGTTACTGATAACGTGGGTTGTAAGGATACTATGATACAGCCTAACTACATTACTACTTATAAGCCCGATCCTTCTTTCTTTGCTGTTGATACAATAGGCTGTGTAGGTAGTACTATGTCTTTCAGTGCTGTACTGTTTGGTAGCGGTTTCTCTGCTTTCTGGGACTTTGGCGATGGCGATACAGCTACTGTAACTACACCACAGACCACACATGCTTATGCACACTTGGGTTACTATACAGTAAAGATGGTGATTACAGATACACATGGTTGTAAGGATTCTCTCATCAAAACGAACTATATACATATTACCAGCCCGAATGCAGCTTTCACTATGAGCGATTCATTCTCGGTTTGTCCACCGCTTACAGTACATTTCACCAATAGTTCTGTAGGTGCTACCAGCTATCAGTGGTCTTTTGGTAATGGTAATACATCTGTACTTGCAAATCCTACCAATTTGTATACAAATATTGGCTTTGATACTGTAAGGCTCATAGCTATCAGCGCTCAAGGATGTAGAGATACGGTGTATCATTACGTAAGTCTTTTTGGTTATAATGGTGCATTTAATTATGCGCCATTAGCGGGTTGTGCCCCTCTTACAGTACATTTTAGTGCCAGTTATATTAATGTGCCCAATGTGATATGGGATTTTAGTGATGGTAATATTTTCAATACAACAGGTAATGCATCTACTTCACATACCTATCTGCAAGCTGGTAGTTATGTGCCTAAGCTCATACTCAATGATGGTAATGGTTGTCAGAACTCCAGTGTGGGTTTAGATACCATTAAGGTAGAAGGTGCAAGAGCCGGCTTCACTCATACCCCGGCTTGTATAGGTTCTGTTGTGCATTTCCACGATACATCAGTGGTGTTCTTCGCCACCATCACCGGTGTTCTATGGACATTCCATGATGGTACTACCAGCACTTCAAACAGTCCTTCTTACTTATATAATACTGTCGGTATATTCCCGGTAACATTGATAGTAAGTACTGATAGCGGTTGCCTGGATACGCTGAGAACCACTATTAATGTACATGATCTGCCTATCATACATGCACTAAGCGATACTACTATTTGCAAGAATGATGCAGCTACGCTCACAGGTACAGGTGGTACATCTTATGTGTGGTCGCCTGCGGCATCTGTTAGTTGTGTCAACTGTACTGTCACTCATGCAACACCTTTAGTAGCTACTGTGTATACAGTATCAGGTACAGATTCTAATGGCTGCGTGAATACAGATACAGTAACTGTATTGTTAAAAACAAAGACCAAAGCTAATATTGGTCCAGGTGGTACTATATGCCCCGGCGATACAATACATCTATCAGCTTCTGGAGCACAGGCCTATCATTGGTACCCGGGTACTGGTTTAGATAGCAATAACATTGCCACCCCTGTGGCTACACTCAACGACAGTATCAACTTTATGGTGGTAGCCAGCGAGGGTAGCTGTATACCTGATACCAACTATGTGAAGGTGAATATGTACCCTAAACCTGTAGTAAATGCTGGCCCTGATCAAACTATTACAGAAGGTACTACTATAACACTTAATGCTACAGGTACCAACATCGTGAACTATGTATGGGACCCAACCCCTGGTTTGAGTTGTTTGGGTTGCAATAACCCTACTATCAGCCCGATAGTTACTACTACTTATACAGTAAGAGGCTATACGCTGAAGGGTTGTGTAGACTCATCGGATGTGACCATAAAGGTAATATGCGATAAGAACCAATTCTTTGTACCTAATACATTCACACCTAATGGTGATGGACAGAATGATGTGTTCTATCCGAGAGGTAAGGGTATATCTCTGGTCAAGTCGTTCAGGGTATATGATCGTTGGGGTGAGATGCTGTTTGAGCGTAAGGGTATACTACTGAATGATGAAGCCAATGCATGGGACGGTAAGAACAAAGGTGGCTTACTGTCACCGGATGTGTATGTATATGTGATAGATGCTGTATGTAACAGTGGTGATGAAGTAACTGTAAAAGGTGATGTGACTGTATTGAGATAATGAACAAATTAGATCGTTATGAAAGGAAAGATATGGTTTGTAATGCTGTGTGGCTTGCTGATGATCAGCAAGAGCACTGCTGTGCAAGCTCAGGATATACACTTCTCGCAATTCTACGAGACCTCTATTCTGCGTAACCCCGCACTGACAGGCGTTTTTCAAGGTGACTATAAGGTGGGGGCTTTCTACCGTAGCCAGTGGAGCAGTATTGCTAACCCTTACCAAACTGCGATGGTAACGGCTGAGATGCGCTTTGGGGTAGGTAAGTCGGTGACCGACTTTCTGAGTTTTGGGTTACTATCATACTACGACAGAGCGGGTAGCCTGAACATGCAAACATTGGCGCTGTACCCATCTGTGAACTATAGCAAGGCACTGAATGCAGAGCACCACAGATACTTATCGGTAGGGTTTACAGGTGGCTATTTGCAACGCAGCTACGACCCAGGTGCTGCCACATTCAACAACCAGTATCAGAGCGGGCAGTACGACCCATCGAACCCAAGCGGAGAGAACCTGCCTAATCCTAAGATCAGTAACTATGACCTGGGAGCAGGTATCAGCTATAGCAGTACTACAGGTAATGAAGAGCACATCACTTACTATGTAGGTGCATCGGGTTATCACTTTACAGAGCCTAAGCAATCTTTCTATAACAATAACCTGATAAAACTACAGATGAAGTGGAACGGTAATGCTGGCATGACCATGAAGATGAGCGAGAACTCTGGACTGCAACTACATGCCAACTATATGGTACAAGGCACTTATCAGGAGATAATGCTGGGTGGCCTGCTGAGCTGGAACAAACGTACCAGTATCAATGATGAAGGCAGGTTTGCGGTATACGGTGGCATTTTCTACCGTGTGAATGATGCACTGATACCTACTGTGAAGATAGAATTTGGTAACTATGCAATATCCGGTAGCTATGATGTGAACGTATCTTCACTGAGTGCGGCATCGTCTATGAGGGGTGGCTATGAGATGAGCTTCTTCATCACCGGACTATTCCACGCATATGAAGGAACCAGCAAACAAACCATATGCCCAAAATTCTAAAGACAAAAGAAGTATAAGATAACAATGCCCCCGAGATGATCGGGGGCATTGTAGTATAAGATACAGGTGTAAACCTGTGTGGGGGATTAATAATCCATACCCATTCCACCACCACCCGGCATAGCAGGTGCAGATGATTTAGGTTCCGGTTTGTCGGCAATAACACACTCAGTGGTCAGCAACATACCGGCGATAGAAGCAGCGTTCTCTAAAGCTACGCGGCTCACCTTAGTAGGATCGATAACACCAGCGGCCATTAAGTTCTCATAAACATCAGTACGAGCATTGAAGCCGAAATCAGCTTTGCCTTCGCGTACTTTTTGTACTACGATAGAACCTTCCATACCAGCGTTAGCTACGATCTGGCGAAGTGGTTCTTCTAATGAACGACGGATGATAGCGATACCTGTAGTTTCGTCGAAGTTATCACCTTTCATACCATTCAGAGATTCGATAGCACGGATATAAGCCGTACCACCACCCGGAACGATACCTTCTTCTACAGCGGCACGTGTAGCGTGCAGGGCATCATCTACGCGATCTTTCTTCTCTTTCATTTCCATCTCTGTAGTAGCACCTACATATAATACAGCCACACCACCGCTTAATTTAGCGAGGCGCTCTTGTAATTTTTCACGATCGTAATCGCTGGTAGTAGCTTCTATTTGAGATTTGATCTGATTAACGCGGTCTTTGATAGCATCTTTAGTACCCTTGCCACCTACTACGGTAGTGTTGTCTTTATCTATAGTGATGCTTTCTGCCTGACCTAAAGAAGCGATAGTAGCGTTCTCCAGTTTGTAACCTTGGTCTTCGCTGATAACAGTACCACCGGTTAATACAGCGATATCTTGTAACATTTCTTTACGGCGATCGCCGAAACCAGGAGCCTTAACAGCAGCTATTTTCAGAGAACCACGTAATTTATTTACTACCAATGTAGCCAGTGCTTCACCATCTACATCTTCTGCAATGATCAATAAAGGGCGACCACTTTGTACCACGCTTTCCAGAATAGGAAGAACGTCTTTCAGTGTGCTTACTTTTTTCTCATAAATAAGGATGTATGGATTTTGCAGTTCAGCCTGCATTTTTTCTGTATTAGTAACGAAGTATGGACTCAAATATCCACGATCGAACTGCATACCTTCTACTACATCTACTGTAGTGTCTGTACCTTTAGCTTCTTCTACAGTGATAACACCTTCGTTACCCACCTTAGCCATAGCCTGAGCGATGAGCTTACCGATAGTATTGTCGTTGTTAGCAGAGATAGATGCTACTTGTTCTATCATCTTGTTATCGTTACCTACTTTTTCTGATTGTTTTTTCAGGTTCTCAACAACAGCATTTACAGCTTTGTCGATACCACGTTTCAGATCCATAGGGTTAGCACCAGCGGCTACGTTCTTCAGACCTTCGTTGATGATAGACTGAGCCAGTACAGTAGCAGTAGTAGTACCATCACCTGCTATATCAGCAGTTTTAGATGCTACTTCTTTTACCATTTGAGCACCGAGGTTCTCAACAGCATCTTCCAGTTCTATTTCTTTAGCTACAGATACACCATCTTTAGTGATTGAAGGTGCACCAAATTTCTTTTCGATAACTACGTTACGGCCTTTAGGACCCAGTGTTACTTTAACGGCATCTGCTAAAGCATCCACACCGCGTTTCATTCTATTGCGAGCTTCTATGTTGAAAAAAAGTTGTTTTGACATATTAGTTGTTTTTTGCTCCTGAACCTATGAGGTAACAGGTATAGTTATTAATTGGTTTTTTATTTGAATGGGTATTAAACGATAGCGAGGATATCAGATTCGCGCATGATGAGCAGATCTTCTCCCTCGATGCTAACTTCTGTACCGGCGTATTTGCCATAAAGAACGGTGTCGCCGGCTTTTACGCTCATAGGTTCGTCTTTTTTACCAGGGCCTGCAGCTACTACAGTGCCGCGTTGTGGTTTTTCTTTAGCAGTATCGGGGATGATGATACCACCTGCAGTTTTTTCTTCTGCTGCTACGGGTTTAACGATAACCCTGTCGTGCAATGGTGTTACGTTTACTTTTTTGGACATAGTTGTTATATTTTAAAGATTTAGAGAATTAACTTGTTTACATATACTACCCAGCATCTTTTGTGCCAGTGCGCAAATGTCGGTCAATTTTACAGGAATGAGGTACAATGTTACAGATGTGGCAGTCAAATTTTCATAGTGAGAATTTCTATATCTCATTTTGACAGTGAGGGATGAGAGTATATAGGGCAAAAGTTATCCCGAAACTAGTTCGGGACTCCCCAAAACAATATAGTTCATTTTTGAGGGTCGAATTTAGTTGTGAAATTTTTTTATGGTTAGTTGGAAGTTTAAAGTGTTGATTATCAATGAGTTGTGAAAATTCAAAGGTTACCCCGAAACGAGTTCGGGACTCCCCGAATCTGTTTAATTTATTTTTGAGGGTCGCATTTGGGTTACAGTGTAACATTTGGTAATCGGCAATGTGTTGTGGGGACAGCTAAAAAGTTACTGATCCTTTACCGAAAAATTACCGATGGATTTCCGGTTTTTACCGATTGATTACCGAATGGTTACCTGTTGGGAACTAGCAATGCATTAAAATAATGCATATGCTACTTGATGCCATACAAATATACGAAATGAGGGTAGGGGGTAACAAATATTAGTTTTGATATTATTGATATTGTCTATTTACCCAATCTGAAGATTATACACCACAACGACGTAGTCGGAGACTACGCCGAACGGGAGTTTATTTTACTAAAAGTTCTTGAATGCTTTTACGACAATCATATTGAATTTCTTCCTTTATCCTTTTAGAAAGTACATTATTAGAGATCAGGATTCTCATTAAATCTTCACGGTGAATACTACAGTTGAGTTTTTGATAAATAGCTTCTATTGGCTTTTTGCACTCAATAGATGGATTTGTTAAATAAATATCATTAAGAGCGACTGCTATATAATGGATATTATTTTCATTATACGTTTTTTCAATGATGTGTAATATTAGTTTATGATCTCCTTTCTTGTAGTTGGATACTAATAACGGTAAGTATTGATAAGTATTTCTACTTTTTGACAAATTCGCTAAAGCGAATTCTCGGAGTTTATCGGAACTAAATAGAGATAATGCTTCAATGCCATAATAAAATAGGTCTTTTTTTTGTATGCCTTTACTTTTTACTATTTCAAGAATGTATTTATAGTCTAATGGGAATTTGTTATAGCTGAAAATACGTAGATAAATGGCTCTCTTTTTAGTATCAGTCTCATTTAAAAAATCATTAGCAAGGAGTATTATATCATTTTGAGAAAGGTCTCTTTGGACTCTTTGTGCTAAAAAAAACCCATTAACCTTACCAATCTGTTCTTTTATTGAATCATATGTATATTTTGTTGGTGCAGTATTCCTTGTGCGTTTTGATCTCAATTTATTATTGGCTTTTATGGAATTGAGATAGGCTTTTATATTCTTATTTTTCTTGGCAGCTTTTTCGATGGTTTTATAGACATCAATATCAGGATTGTTTTCTTGAAAATAGTCTAATCGAGAGCTGTCTTCCCAATCATCAGGGTCACGTTGTAATATTTGCCCCACAACGTCTGCAATCATTACAAGCCCGTCCATACCATCTAACTTCATAATACTTTCATTCCCACAATATGTATAACCCTTCTTTAGATTTTTTTGAAATCTTTTGTATAGAATAGTACGAGCTATTTTATGCCCGTCTTTTGCAATAAGCATAGCTATCTCGCACATCTGCTCCAATGCCCACCAATCGTCATCTTTTTTGTTGAGTAATATGTCAAGTATGCCTTTTATGATTTTTTCTTTGCTAGTTGTTAAGCAAATAATACTATAAATGTATTTTGCTCTATTTTGTTCGCATTGGGCATCATATGCGAGGTCATGAGTGGCTGCATAAATAAGTTGTTTTGAAAAATCGATAGTAGGGTTATTTTTTACTATCAAGTATGCTTCGCCTGTACCACAGCGTAAGGAATTTTTAAGTCTAGAGTTTGATGTGCTCTTTTTCAAGTGTATCTGGATTAGGGATTAAAGATAATTATTATCGTTCATCAATGCTGATCCTTTGCGAATAGTAAGAGGTTGCCAGAGGAACGGATGTTATCGAATTCAGGAGGGAGTAGTGAGAGAAAATTATTTCACAGTAGAGAGGTCCTTATACAGCATTTTTATCAAACCATCGGCGAGACCAATCTTGGGTACATAGATCTCATCGGCACCAGCCCAGCGCATAATGGCAATGTAAATTTCGAGAGCAGGTACTATCACATCGGCACGATCGCTGCGGAGCTGATAGAGGTGTTTACGATCTTCGAGAGAGGTAGAACTTAGCTCTTTGTGATAATCTCTTAGCAAGTCTAAGGGTAGGGGTTTGCCGTCCTTGCGTTTGGAGATAGAGAATATCTTATTAATGTTGCCACCGGAACCAATGGCCTCCACAGGCTGATATTCGCGGGTATGGCTCTTGATATACCATTTCATATGCTCCCATTGCTCGTCGGTGACCTTGCCATGCAGGAGACGGATGGTGCCTATATTGAAAGACTCTTTGAAAATGATATGACTATCGGAAAATAAAGTGACCTCGGTGCTACCGCCACCTACATCGATATAGAGGTAAGACTTATTGAAAGACAATTTTTCCGCAATGTGAGTCTCGTAGATAATATTAGCTTCTTCCTGACCGCTGATGATCTCTAAATTGATACCGGTTTGCTCGCGCAGGGCATTGATGATCTCTTTGCCATTAGTGGCATCGCGCATGGCAGAAGTAGCACAGGCGCGCATGGCTTGTACCTTGTAAATATTCATCAAATGCTTGTATGCCTTGATGGTCTCTATGAGTTGTTGTTTTTTCTCGTCGCTGATGAAGCCATTATCGAAAACATCGAAGCCGAGACGTAGTGGTACACGCAACAAGCTGAGCTTGGTGTAGTCGACAGTGCCATCCTTGTAAACAGAAGTTTCGGCGATGAGCAAACGTGCGGCATTGGACCCAATATCAATGGCTGCTAATATCAAATGGAGTAACGTTTTTTAGACAAATATTCATAAGTAGCTAACTGAGAACGAACGACCACAGCATTGTCTGCGGGTTGCACATAATCGTTGTGCTGCTCGTTATCTAAGATACGTCCTTTAACGTTCTCTGCAAGCTGAATATTTAAAATGTCTATTAACTCCTGTTGAATTTCTTCGTTATATATAGGGCAAGCAGTTTCTATACGATGGTCGAGATTTCGCACCATCCAGTCGGCAGATGAAATGAAAACTTTCGGTTTGCCATCATTATTGAATACCATAATACGAGCGTGTTCCAGATACTCATCGATGATACTGATAGCCTTTATGTTTTTCTTAAATATTTTTTGTTGTGTATATGCGCAGCAACTACCACGTACTACCATGCTGATATCTGTTCCTACTTTGGCAGCCTCGTATAAACGAGCAATGAGAGGTTGGTCTACCAGACTATTGAGTTTGAGGGTAATGCCTGAAGGTTTCTTCTTTTTGGCAGCAGCTATTTCTTTATTGATCAATGTAATAAAGAATCTACGCATATTGATAGGAGCGATAGGTAGTGTCTTACAGGTTTTGAGTTGTTGCACGTTGTGATGTGTGCCCTCAAAGAAAGCAAATACACGATTGATATCGGCCAGAATGCTGCGGTTGTTGGTAAGCAGGCAATGATCGCCGTAATATTCGGCAGTATTCTCGTTGAAATTACCTGTAGAGATAATGCCGTACTGACGCGTGCGATTGAATTCACGTTTCTTAATAATGCAGAGTTTGGCATGCACCTTAGTATGCGGAGGGCCTAGGAGTACTTTTACCCCTTCTTCTTCCAGCTGACGTTTCCACATCAGGTTAGCTTCCTCATCGAAGCGAGCACGTAATTCCATTACCACAGTAACGGCCTTGCCATTGCGCACGGCATTGATAAGTGCATTGATGACCTTAGAGTCTTTGGCCAGGCGATAGCAAGTGATCTTGATGCTTTGTACAAAAGGATCGATAGCGGCCTCGCGGAGCATATCTATTACCGAATCGAATGAATGATAGGGGAAGTGCAACATGACATCGCGCTTATCCAGCACATCCATGATACGACATGGTTGTTTGAGTAGTGGGTGTACGAAAGGTTTTGAACGAAGCCTCAGATTACTGAAAACAGCCTGAGGGAAATTCATAAAGTCTTTGAAATTGTGGATCCTACCACCAGCAATAAGATTATCCTTTTTGGTAAGGCTGAGGCGTTTAGTGAGGAAATTCAAAAGACCTTCGTCAATATGGCGATCGTAAACAAAACGAGTGGCGCGGCCTTTCTTTCTGTTCTTCAGGCCTTTTTCCAGTTCGTCTATAAGATTGGTATTTACATCATTATCTATTTCCAGATCGGCATCACGAGTTACCTTGATGATATAACCCATGAAGCGATTGAAACCGAATGGTGCGAATAGGTTAGGCAGATTGTGACGTACTATATCTTCCAACAGAATGACATCTCTATGCCCGTCTTCTGAAGGCATGATGACAAAACGAGGTAATACTTTGGTAGGTATCTCTATCAAGGCATAACGATGCATCATAGGGTTGTCTGTATGACCCAATACACATGCCAGATAGATAGACTTATCTCGCAGAAAAGGCATTTGCGGTATACTTTCTATCATCAGAGGGATGAGCTGAGTGCGTACTTTCTCGTCGAAATAAGTAGTGATGAACTTCTTCTGTTTAGCGCTTAGTTGTTTTTCATTCTTTATAAAGATGCCATCCTTTTCCAATTCTTTGATAATGCCGGCATAGGTGCGGTCGAAAGTGGTTTGATGGGTAATGACAGTTTGTTGTATTTGCTTGAGTATCTTCTCAGGGTTACTTTCCAGATCCACACGAGCGGCTTTGCCCAGGCGTATCATTTTGCTGAGGGTGGCTACACGTACACGGAAGAACTCATCGAGATTATTAGAGAAAATGCCTAGAAAGCGAAGTCTGTCGTAAATATGGTTGGATGGGTCCTTAGCTTCTTGTAATACACGAGCATTGAAAGCCAGCCAGCTTAGATCACGTATTATGGTTTGTTTGTTCGACTTCAATGTTATATCCTGTTAAATAGACGGTCTACAAAAATAAACGCTCACAGGTAAGAAAGAGTTTTTATTTGCCCCTTAATGGAAATTTTACAATTTCTTAATACGGGAGATGAGAGAAGTGGTGGAGTATCCGTCTACAAAAGGGATGATCTCTACACGGCCATCAAGGCCCATTACAAAAGGTCCACCTACAATATTATGGATAGTATAGTCGCCACCTTTTACCAATACATCAGGCTTAATGGCTTCTATGAGATCTAAAGGAGTGTCTTCGTCAAAGAGGCATACAGCATCTACGCAGAGTAAAGAGGCGAGTTGGAAGGCACGGTCCAATTCGTGATTCACAGGGCGGTCTTGGCCTTTGAGTCTTTTAACAGAGGCATCAGTATTGATACCTACAATGAGGATGTTGCCATGATCGGCTGCTTTGGCAATGAGGTCTAAATGACCATGGTGAAGAATATCGAAACAACCGTTGGTGAAAACTATTTTTTTCTGAGTGCCACGCCAGATATTGCATTCGCGCGACAAGGCATCTTTACTGTAAATCTTGTGCTGAACCCATTCTAACTTGTGCATTGCGGATCTTTTTATTGTAAATAGGTAAAAGTATGAGTGAAAGAATGCCTAATATGATGAGGATACCTGTCTGTGCGCTCCAAGCTACGTAGCCGAATGCATTGGCAGATGCAGGGTCAATATTGTAAGAGTGCAGTATCTCTGCTACCAGCCAGGTATATGCACCAAGGCCACCTGGAGTAAGTATCATACCTACACTACCAAAAATAAGAACTACCAGAGCTGCCAGTATGGTAAGATGATCGGTAGCAGGGAGCCCAAGAAAGCCCAAGTATATCTGTAATGTATACATTAGCCATATAAGGAAAGTGTATCCGATGAACTGCCATTTTTTCTGCATGTGCAGAATGGAACGTACGCCATCGCTCATGCCCTTGATGAAGTGGCCAACTTTTGTTTCTCTATGTCTTCTGTAAACTCTTATCAGGAAGAATACCAGAGCAACAGCTACAGTGATCATTATAGTAAGTACTACCTCGTTCTTGGTAATGAGCTCAACGATCTTATGGAATTTCTCTACTGCATAGCTACCTATGACACTAGCCTGCAATAAACAAGTGAGCAGAGTAATGATAATGAGACATAGCACATCGAAAGCGCGCTCTGCTACTATGGTGCCTACCATTTTATTAGCAGGAACCTTCTCGTAACTGGCCAATACAGTACATTTGGCTACCTCACCGGCGCGTGGCAAAACGAGATTGGCAATATAACCGATGAGTACTGCAAAAGTGATGTTGATAGTGGAAGGAAATATTTTCAGAGGCTCTAACAATAGTTTCCAGCGAAGAGCTCGAAAATAATGAGAGAAAAAACCAATGACAAATATGGGAGCAAACAACCACAATCGTACACTTTTGATAGAGTTGATCATTTGTTGTTGCTGTTCGGGCGTTTGCTCGTGTAGCATATAATAAATGATACCTACTCCCAGACCCAGGAAAAGAACATATTGCAATATGGTACCCAGGTTTTTTTTCATAGAAAGTAAAGATACGAATTACAAGCTATTGTCTTCATTCGGGAAGAGAAGTGTAGGTTTATGCTTTTTAGCCTCTTCAAAGTCCATCATGGCATATGAAATGATGATAACTGTATCGCCAATGGCAGCCTGACGAGCAGCGGGGCCATTGAGGCAGATCATACCAGAGCCACGTGTGCCACGAATGACATAAGTTTCGAGTCGGGCACCATTGTCTATATTGACAACCTGTACCTTCTCGTGTTCTATGATATTGGCTGCATCCATAAGCGCCTCATCAATGGTAATACTACCAATATAATGCAGGTTGGCCTCAGTTACCTGAACTCGATGGATCTTTGATTTAAGTACTTCTATTTGCATTTCAGGGCAAAGTTACAAAACGTATATGAAGTGTGCTATTGATTATAAACATGTAATAATCAAGATTACAATATAAATAACATTTTGTTGTCTTTTGGACTTTTATATCAGGATAGTTATTGTTAATCTTGTAATTGAACAGTACCCATATAGGTTATTGATAGCTAAGTAAACTATATATCATCCTCTAAAAAATCAAATACAATGGAATTTAACATTTATCTGTTTTATAATGGCAATTGTGAAGAAGCGATGAATTTTTACAAGGAAGCCTTAGGCGGGAAAGTAGAAATGATGAGTAGGTATGGAGAGGCACCTGTGCCTTGTAGTGAAGCGTATAAGAATAAGATCATGCATGGAGTGTTAGTAGTGGATGATTTCAAGCTGATGTTCTCTGATGCCAATGAAGGTCATGATGTGGCGATTGGTACTAATTATTCTGTTTCGTTGAATTTTCATTCGGATGAGGCTATTGAAAGTGCTTATTACGCAATATCTAAAGGTGGCAAGGTGACCATGCCATTGCAAGATACATTTTGGGGTGCGAAATTTGGAATGTGTACAGATAAGTTTGGGGTGAACTGGATGTTCAACTGGGACAAGCCACAGGAATAGTACGAGTAATGAAATGCTAAAAAAGAAATAAGGGCTTACCATTGGTAAGCCCTTATCAGTATATGATGCTGGTCAATTAATTATTCACCTATCACTTCAAATTCTATTTCAACAATATTTTCTTTCCCGAAGTCAATTGTTGCTTTGAAAGTACCTGCTTCCTTAACATCATCAACGATGCTGATACGGCGGCGGTCGATCTCATATCCTTTTTGTTCGCGGATGGCGCGAGCTAATTGGATGGCAGTAACAGAACCGAAGATCTTGCCACTAACACCGATCTTAGCACCGATCTTAACAGGAGCTTGTTTCAGTACATCCTTTACTTTAGCTATTTCAGCTAAGAGCTTGTCCTCGCGTTTTTGCAATTGTTTGCGACGCTCTTCCAATATTTTCATATTAGATGAACTAGCTTCGACAGCATATTTTTCAGGTATGAGGTAGTTGCGAGCGTAACCAGGCCTAACATCAACCATTTCGTGGGCAGCGCCCAAATTATCTACGTCTTTTATAAGAATTACGTTCATCGTTATTTTACTTTAAAAGGTCAGTAACATAAGGTAATAAAGCCATTTGACGGGCTTTCTTGATAGCTTGCGCTACTTTACGTTGGTACTTCAGAGAGTTACCAGTAATGCGGCGAGGAAGCATTCTACCTTGTTCGTTCAGAAATTTTTTCAGGAATTCACCATCTTTATAGTCGATGTACCTGATACCCATTTTTTTGAAACGGCAGTATTTTTTCTGGCGTTTTTCAACTCGGGTGGAGGTTAAAAATTTTATTTCGTTAGGCTTTGCCATTGTTCAGTTTTTTAAAAGATTTAAGAAGCAGCTAATTCAGCGTTTTTATTACGTCTGCGGGCGTTATACTCCACTGCATACTTGTCCAAGCGTGTGATCATGTGACGCATCACATTCTCATCGCGGTTCATCTGGATCTCCAGCTTGCCGTTTACATCGGTACTGGCTTTGTATTCCATTACCCAGTAAATACCTGTTGTCTTTTTGTTGATAGGGAACGCTAATGAACGTAAACCCCAAACATCCTGATGAACGATGTTTCCGCCGTTTTCCTTAATAAAGTCGGAGAACTTTTTCTGAGCGATCTTGCAATCTTCTTCTGCCAGTACGGGAGTGAAGATCACCATCAGTTCGTAACTCTGAAGATTTTCTGTTGCCATAATATTTTTTAAGTTTAACAATATCCCACTCATCCGGCAGCAACGCTAGGATATCCGCATAAACGGACAGCCGGACATAATTTGGGACTGCAAAGGTAAGGGAAAACTACATATCTCCAAGAAAATCTGTAAAAATGAGTTTTATATACTGTTAATATATATGTACTTAATGATTTTCGGACATATATATATAATGTTTGTCTATATCGTTAAACAGCTAAAAGTACATTGAAAAATGTATATTTATTTTGTAATGTATTGATAATGATTAGAAGGCTGTAAATAGTTTTATTAACGAACGAACTTGGTCCTATTAAAAGATGATGGAATATGGTGATTGCTTCATAATTAATATAATATAAAGTATTTTCCAGCAATAGTTAGTACCAAAATCGAGAACTGCAAGTATAATTTCGTTATTTTTACTCTGTGTTTTTGTAATAATATGTTTTTCTGGAATGAAACATCATTATCATAATGACCTTTTGCTCATTCAAAAGTATAATTGGAATATATTGATACTATGGGAATGAAAAGCTAGTCATTGTATAATCATTTACTATTATTTATATTGGGAGATCTATTGAACTATAATGGTTATAGTGCTAAATGAATAAATTTAATTGAATAAAATTTCACATTGAGATAGGAATTATATGGCAATGACAAAATACTCAAGCATTGTTTTACTAATATCAATTTGGATAAGTGGATGCAGTACAAATAGTAAGAAGTCGCAGCCACCAAATGCATCTAAAAATGAGATAGATGTTTTATTCACTCCACCTGACACTAGTAAAATACCTAATGATGATTTTGGTGTAAATGTGCGTTATGGTAGAGAATTGATCATGAATACTGCTTATTATATTGGTCCTAATGGAACAGTGGGTAAATACTTGGGGAATAAAATGAATTGTAAAAATTGTCATTTGGATGCCGGAACACGTCCATATGGGTTTAATTTTTTTAGTACACATGCACGTTATCCGCAATATCGTGGGCGTGAGAATAGAATATTGACATTAGCAGAGCGAATCAATAATTGTATTGAGAGACCACATAGTGGTAAGCCATTACCCCTAGATAGTAAAGAAATGGTAGCTATGTTATGTTATATGAAATGGTTAGCTACAAATGTACCTGTGAACCATCATGTAAAAGGTGATGAAATGCCAGAATTGGAATACCCTAATAGAGCAGCAGATCCTAATAAAGGAGCAGCTATATATGCAGCTCAATGTAGTTCATGTCATGGGAAAGAGGGTCAAGGACAATGGAATATAGACTCATCTACATATATATATCCACCGCTATGGGGAGCATACGCATATCAAAAAGGATCGAGTATGCACCGAGTGCTGAAAGCTGCCAGATTCATAAAAGCGAATATGCCTGATAAAAAAGCCAGCTGGAAGAAGCCAACATTAACTGATGATGAAGCTATAGATGTATCAGCATTTATTAATGATGATAGAATACATATACGTCCAGAAAAGAAGAACAATGGTATACCTGATTATCAGGTTTCGAAAGTTAAGGCAATAGATTATGGTAAAGGGCCATTTGTGGATACCTTTTCGGAGATGCAGCATAAATTCGGACCCTATAAGCCGATCATCGAATATCATAAAGCCCATGATCTGCCGGTAAATTTTTAGACACAAATTTTTATAATGTATTATCAGCCAATGCCTATGATGTAATTATATCATAGGCATTGAAATATTAAAGTAAAATTCTTATCAGAATTTTTGTGAGTTTGCCATCCCTACTGTTACATTCGCAGCCTTAAAAGGATATAGAGAAACATGATAGCATATGCACATAGTGTAGCCGCCAAGCTGAATATAAGAGAACAACAAGTAGCTACAGTATTACAATTATTAGGAGAAGGAGCTACTATACCATTTATAGCTCGATACAGAAAAGACAGTACCGGTGCACTAGATGAAGTGCAAATACAGAACATACAAGACGAAGCTGCATTTCAGAAAGAATTTTATGAAAGAAAAACTTTTATAGAAAAGACCATCGCTGAGCAAGGTAAGATGACTGATGTATTGCAGAAAAAAATTGATGCTGCTACAACATTAGCTGAATTGGAAGATATATACCTGCCGTATAAACCTAAGAGAAAAACCAAAGCACAAACTGCCAGAGAAAATGGACTTGAGCCCTTAGCCCTTATGCTATTAGCGCAAGGGCACATGGATGTGATGCAGGAGGCTGAAAAATACATTAATGAACTAGTAAAAAGTAGTGAAGATGCATTGCATGGTGCAAGAGATATAATTGCAGAGCTGGTAAATGAAGACGCAACGATACGTGCTAAGATGCGTAAGATGTTTGAAGATATTGCTACTGTACAAAGTAAAGTATTGGCAGATAAAGAAGCTGAGGGAGTGAAATATAAAGACTACTATGATTTCTCTGAGCCTATATCGAAGATACCATCTCATCGTGCATTAGCTATCATGAGAGGGTTTATGGAAGGTGTGCTGAGAATGGGGATAGCACCAGCTGAAGATGAGGCACTAGCTATGATAGAACAAGTGTATATCAAACATTATAATGAGGCTGCCGAACAAGTGAAGAAGGCAATAAAAGATGCGTATAGAAGATTGTTGCAACCTAGTTTGGAAAGTGAACTCAGAATGGCATTGAAGCAGAAAGCAGATGAAGAAGCGATACAAGTATTTGCAGAGAATTTGCGGCAACTATTACTCAGTTCTCCACTTGGAGGTAAGAGAATACTTGCGATAGATCCGGGTTATAGAACAGGCTGCAAAGTAGTATGCTTAGATGATAAGGGAGAGCTACAAGAGACAGGACTCATATATGTACATGAGAAAAATAGAATGGACGATGCAGTGATTAAGATAAGAACTTGGGTATCAAAATACGCTATACAATCGATAGCTATAGGTGATGGTACGGGTGGTAGGGAAACAGAACAGTTCATCAAAAATTTAGGTCTTGGTCTTTCAGTATTCTTAGTGAATGAAGATGGTGCTTCTATCTATTCTGCATCGGAGATAGCTAGAGAAGAATTCCCTGATCAGGATATTACTGTGCGTGGTGCTGTGAGTATAGGCCGTAGATTGATGGACCCGTTGGCTGAATTAGTAAAAATAGATCCAAAGAGTATAGGAGTAGGGCAGTATCAACATGATGTGAATCAAGTAAGACTAAAAGACAGGCTAGACCAAACCGTAGTAAGCTGTGTGAACCAAGTAGGTGTAAATCTGAATACAGCCAGTAAACATTTATTAGCTTATGTAAGTGGGATAGGCCCATCGTTGGCAGAGAATATTGTACAATACAGAAATCAGGTAGGTGGATTTAGCGATCGTAAACAGCTGATGCAGGTGCCACGATTGGGTAGTAAGGCTTTTGAACAATGTGCAGGGTTCTTGAGAGTAAAGGAAAGTGAGAACCCGCTGGATAGAAGTGCTGTGCACCCTGAAGTATATGAAATAGTAAATAGAATGGCGGGAGATATGGGTGTAGCACTTAAGGACCTGATAGCAAATGATGTACTGATACAACAAATAGATGCGAAGAAGTATATAACAGCTACTGCAGGAGAGCATACGATAAGAGATATATTGAATGAGCTGAAAAAGCCGGGATTAGACCCAAGGAGTGAAGTGCAACAATTTGAATTTGCGAATATATTTGGCATAGAGGATGTAATGGTAGGAATGGTAGTGCCGGGAGCTGTAACTAATGTTACCCGATTTGGGGCGTTTGTAGATATTGGAGTGAAACAGGATGGGCTGGTGCATGTGTCTGAAATATCACATACCTATATAACAGACCCTAGTGAGGCGCTGAAACTGAACCAAAAGGTGATGGTGAAAGTAATGGAAGTAGATATAGTACGTAAACGAATAGCACTGTCTATAAAACAGGCGCAAGAAGCCCCAGCTAAAAGGGAAAAGAAACAACAGTTAAATCCAAGAGCTACCAACGAAACCGGTGCTACCGGTATGAGTATGAATGACGCACTGGGTATGCTGAAAAAGAAATTTGGGAAGTAAGAAAGCCGGAATATTTATGCAGATGTCCCTGTTCAATTAGAACAGGGACATTTTTATTTGCTATTGTATCTCATATTATTGATACCTATGAGTAGTGGATATGCAGGACGATCATTTATTACATAATTTCCAATTAGTTTAGCCTTGTATTCAATGAAATAAATATAATAGAAATAAATATTTGCATTATATGGTCATATTCAATTAGTTAACTGAGCAAATAATTGAATACGGCATGGTAATTGTACTACATAAAATTGTGGAGGCGGTCTGGTGTTTTAGATAATAAAGCAAAGGAGCGCTATTTGCTATTTGGTCATACTTTAATAAAGAAAAGGTAACCCAAAAAAATATTTTATGTGGATAACTTTTATTGAAAAATATTTTGCAGTTTAAAAAATTTCTTTTGGTTAATAAAAATGGATAAAAATTAGCAAAAGCAATGGTTCTAGCATAAAAAACGGATTATCAAAAATCATGCCAAAGTGATATTTCGAATATTTTGTGGATAAATAGCTAACAACAACACCTAGTTAACAAAAAAACGAAACAAAAAATTTCCTTTATGATAAAAGAAAGTTAACTTTGGAGTAGTGACACGTAAATATTTATGTGTAAAACGGTGATTTCATGTAGTATAGAGATAGCTACATGCATGGGATATTTTAGAGTGGAAATTCGTTAATGTGTAAGTGAATAATAACAGTGCAGTACTTTATTAAGATATAGGAAAATCAAGTGTTTTGAAAGGATAGAGTTTAACAAAATTGTAAGTAAAAAAAGAGTTAGTAACTATAAAAATTTTAACAGACCGTAGGTTCTTTTTGTAATCGTGTTAAAGCGTGTATTTATGAAAAAATTGTATTCTTTAGTTCTGCCGTTCTTGGCTTGTTTTGCGATTGGTAGTAATGTGGCTTATGGCCAGGCGATGACCGATTATACATTCTCTAAGAATTGTTCTTCGTCCTTGGTATCAGCAAGTGGGACAACCCTAACCAATCCATGTGCTACTACGACCTTATTGGGTACTAGTGCTACTACAGCGGTTACCGGTTTGCTCAATATCGGATTTGACTTCTGGTATATGGGGGTAAGATATACTCAGTGGAGTGCTAACGCGCAAGGTGATATGTCCTTGGGTACAGCTATTACAACTGCACAAAAAGTAATAGGTGGTGCTCCCACTGCTTTATTGCTGCCGTTTTCTGCTACAACTATGCGTACGGGTAATGGTGCAGGTTCGGGTGTATTTTATGATCTAAAGGGTACAGCACCTAACAGGGTGTTAGTAGTAGAATGGTATAATGTATTGAACCGTGCGTCTAATGCTGCCGGTGACAAGACATTTGAGGTTCGTTTATATGAAACATCTGGTAAGATAGAATATGTGTATGGGGCTATGGCAGGTACTAACAGTACCTCTGCCTGTACCTATGAGATCGGTTTATCCAATGGTAATACTACCAGCGGTAACTTTCACTGGACTACTGCAACTGTTGCAGGTACTTGTGCTGCAAATATAACAGATGCTACTACTGGTACTCCTGCTACTACTGCATTAGCTGCAAGTACTGCTGTATCTTCTTTAAATAATGCAACAGATGGTTCTAGGACAGGTATCGTATTTACTCCACCAAGTGTTAATGCTCCTACAGCACTTACATATTCTACACAAACAGCCTCTTCTATTACAGTAGGATGGACAGCTCCCGGTACAACTACCGGAATATTAGGGTACGCGGTTTATTATTCTACAACAGGCGGTACTGCAGGACCATGGACTTATGCCGGTTCTGTAGCACTTGGAGCAAACTCTTATAATGTTACCGGGCTTACTGGTAATACTCCATATTATTTTAAAGTCGTATCATATGGTACAGGTGCTCTTAGTAGTGGTTTGATCACAGCAAGTACATCTGCCAGCACTACTACTTGTGCGGGAACTGTAACATATGGTGCTAATACTGCCATGACACCTACAGGTTTTACAATTAACTGGACTGCACCTGGTGGTTTAGCCCCAACTTCTTATACCGTGGCCATTGCTACGAATTCTGGTATGACTAGTCCTACTACGTATACCGGTGTTTCATCTGCTGCAGTATCATATGCATTTAGCGGTTTGACAGCAGGACAAAACTATTGGTATACTGTAACACCGATTGGAACTGTATGTAACTCTACAGCAGTAATAACAGGGCCAGTTTATGGATGTACGGCACCAGGGCAACCCACGGCCGGACCTACCATGAGTGCCATATCAGGAACTACCGCAACGGCTACTATTACCCAAAATGCTACCCCACCATCTGGTTATATTGCAGTAGCTTATACGGGTGCTGTTACTAATCCTACTAATGGTACCAGCTATTCAGTAGGTAATGCAATAGGTACAGGTGTAGTTTGTTATTCAGGTGCTGCAAGTACTACATTGTCTTGTACCAACTTGGCTGCAAATACAGCCAATACTATATATATATATCCTTATAACACAACTGGTTGTCAGGGTGGCCCGGTATATAATACTACCAGTGCAGTTAATACAACATTTACTACTTGCTTAAGTGCCCCAACAGTAGGTACAGCCAGTAGTATTACAGCCTCAGGCTTTACGGCTAACTGGACAGCACCGGGTACAGGAACACCTACCTCTTATACAGTAACAGTATCTACCAGTGCTACAATGACACCGGTTACCACAACAGTTACCGGTATTTCGGCAGGTGCTACTTCACAGGCTATTACAGGTTTGCCTGCTAATGGTCCTTATTATTATCAGGTAACAGCAGTAGGTACTGCAGGATGTACCACTAACAGTGCTGTAAGTGCGTCAGTACCATTGTTGCCAGGATTACCATGGACAACAGGTTTTAATATGGCTACTGCAAATACGTTGCCTACCGGAATGAGTGTAAACTCTAACTATGGTAGTTTATTAGGAACGAAAGATCTTACATATTTAGCAGCGACCGGTTCTGGATATGGACAGACGAATCATGGTACATATACCGGTGGAGGTTTTTTTAGTTGGTTTTGGACGCCTTATTCAGGTTATTCAGATACTTTATTTTCTCCGACATTTACTTTGACAGCAGGAACTAGTTATAGTTATAGTTTTTGGTATCAGGGTGATGCATATGCAGGATGGCAAGTGAATAGTGGTGTTATTTCTAGTACAGGTACCTATACAGCATTAGCACAAGTTATTGCTTTGGCTACTACATCATCTACTACCTATGCACAGCATACTACTACATTTACAGCACCATCAACCGGTGTATATAAATTTGCTATAGTAGAAAGCAATAATAGTATACCTTATTATTTCTCTATTGATGATATTGCGATATCAGCTTGTTCTGCACCAGCGCAACCATCGGCACCAACAAGCAGTGCCATAACAGCTACTACTGCTACGGTAGGTTTTACTGCTAATGGTACCCCGCCTACTGGAGGTTATTTGCTGATGCAAAGTACGGGTGCATTTACAGGAACGCCTGTAAATAATACTACTTATGTAGCTACCAATACCATAGGTAATGGTACAGTAGTAAGTGTAGGTGGTACAGGTACTGTATCGTATAATGTAACCGGCCTAACGGGTAATACGGCATATACATATACTTTTGTGCCATTTAACAGTACAGCATGTGGTAATGTATATAATAATACCAGTGATATCAGTACTACAATAACTACCTGCCCTGCAGCACCGGTAGCTATAGCAGCTACAGCTATTAATACCGGTACGTTTACGGCTAACTGGAATGCCCCTATTGGTGGTAGTGCTAGTGCAATAACTTATAGTGTGGATTATTCTACAGATAATACATTTGCTACGGGTGTTACTACAGTATCGGGAATATCGGGTACCAGTACAGTGATCAGCAATGGTGCCATTACCACCGGTACTACCTGGTATTATAGAGTAAGAGCAGTGGGATCTTGTACCAGTGTGAACAGTGGTACGATGTCTGTTGCAGTTGTTGGTTGTGCTACGCCAACACAGCCATCAGGATTGTCGTTTGGTACTACAACCACTACGGGAACAACAGCTACGTTCACTACAAGTGGTGCTACTAACTATCTTTTTGTAGGAAGTACAGGAGCATTTAGCGGTACACCACCATCCACAGGTACTATCTATTCTGTAGGAAACCCAGTAGGTAGTAATGGTACTGTATTAGCATTGGGTACAACATCGCCAACAGCTATTACAGGTTTAACACCTAATACCACTTATACGATCACAGTATTCCCATATAATAGTGGATGTATTGGAACATCGGCATATAATACAACTAGCCCAATATCAGGAACTGTGAGTACTTGTGCAGGCGCAGCTACAATGGGAAATCCATCTGCAATTGGTGGTACAACATTTACGGCTAACTGGACAGCACCAACAGGTGGTGTGAATTCTTATACAGTAAATATATCAACGGCATCAAATATGGCGGGTGCCACATCATATACCGGTGTTTCATCAGCCGCTACTTCTTATACCTTTACAGGTCTTACAACCTCTAGTACCTATTATTATACAGTAACCTCTGTAGGTGCAGGCTGTAATAATACTACGGGTATTAGTAGTATTACAATGCCTTGTGCTTCGATCCCCTATTCAGAAGGATTTGAGAGTATCACAGCAGGATCTTTCCCTACATGTTTCAGAGTAATACAAGGATCAGGTGCTACAGGTACTGTCTCATCTGGTGTTACAACTCAAACAGCACCATATTCTGCGGGTAGTGGAGGAACACGTTCGTCACATGCAGGTAATGGATATGTAACATATTATTATTCACCAACAAGCGGTGACTCAGTATATACACCTACCTTCTATTTAACAGCCGGTGTAGCTTATCAGTTCTCATTTTGGTATGCAACAGATAACACAGCTGGTTGGAATGTATTGCAAGCAACTGCTAGAAATGAGGCTACAGGTGCCTTTACAAACGTTGGCACGAATCCATTTGCCGGTTTATTTTACAGTACATGGACTCAATATGTAGGTACATATACTCCTAGTACTTCAGGTCCATATCGTTTTGGTGTTACCGAGTCGAATTCAGGTGCTCCATGGTTCGTTGATATAGATGATTTTTCTGTAATTGGGGGATGTGTGGCTCCGGCTAACCAAGCTACTTCATTTGTATCGAGTAATATTACCGGTACAGGTGCAGATATGAGTTTTACTGCTGCTACATCTGCACCAGACCATTATCTGGTGGTAGCTAGTGTAGGTGCATTAAATACTAACCCTTCAAATGGTACAGCTTATACTGTAGGCAATACATTAGGAAATGGAACTATAATAGGAGCCGGTACAGGAACTACCTATACTACCAGTATATTGTCGCCTGCTACTACTTATACTATTACTATTTTTGCTTATAATGCTAGCTGTACAGGTACAACTCCGACATATAATACTACAAGTCCGTTAACAGGCTCGTTTACTACATGTACCTCACCTACAGTACCTACATTATCAGCACTTACGAGTATTTCTTCAACCACATTTACCATTAACTGGGCTGCTGTAACAGGTGCAACACAATATCATGTACAAGTATCTACCAGTCCTACCTTTGCAAGTAATATTACGGGTTCTCCGTTCACTGTAACTTCCGGTACATCAAAAGCATTAACCGGATTAACAGGAGGAACTATATATTATTACAGAGTGAATTCTGATAACGGAACTTGTGTGAGTGGTTGGACAACAACTACTAATATACAAATGCCATGTAATACTATTTCTGTAGGAAGTCCGTATTTTGAAGGTTTTGAAAGTATAGGTGGAGCTAATGTCTTACCTACATGTATGACAGCTAATAACTTCAATTACTTAGCATTCGGATATGAAGGTGTATGTACCCAAAATACAACTACCTATGGTACGCCAATAACAGGTAGTAATTTTGGTATGTTCTATTATTTCCCTTATACAGGTGATACTATATATACCCCTACCTTCTACTTGGTTGCAGGTAATTCTTATACATTCACATTTGATTATAAATCTGGTGGTAGTACCTATACCTTAGGTGGAGTGGCACAAAATGTGGTAACTGGGGCTACCTCAAATGTTATTAGTGGTTTCTCTGCATCTAATACCACAGCTACTACTATGAGTGGTACATTAACTGCACCATCTTCCGGCACATATAAATTTGGTATTTATATGAACAATGGTGCATCCAATTGTTGTGGATATACTGTATTTGATAATATTACATTAACTCAATTGCCTTCATGTACTGCACCGTCAGCGCAACCAACAGCGCTTACTACTTTCCCATCCTCTACAGGTGGATTAGTGAACTTTACGCCTGCGGGTACTGCGCCTGATGGCTACATTGTTGTAGCTAGCCCTGCTTCACCAACAGCATTATCTGCAACACCTGTAAATGGTACTATTTATAGTGTTGGTAATAGTATTGGTAATGGTGTAGTAGTAGCAACAGGTGGTACAGCTCCATTTACTGTAAATACATTATCATCAAATACAACATATACATTAACAGTATTCCCTTATACATCAAATTCTACATGTAATGGTATTGCTTATAATACAACGAGTCCATTAAATGGCCAAATGACCACTTGTGCATCTACTAATACTGCAGCAACAGTAGGTAGTGCCACAAATGTATTTGCCAATACTTTTGATGCGCACTGGACAAATACGAATGTACCCGATGGTTATCAGATCAATGTATCTGTTAACCCTAGTATGTCTCCGATATTGACCTCCATCACAGGTATTGCAGGTAGTGCTACTACGGCTACTGTTACAGGTTTGTCGAATAGTACTACTTATTATTATCAAGTAATAGCTTCTTATAGCGGTGGCGCATGTTTGGGAATATCTACAGTAGCTACTGCTACTACTAACTGTACTTTGAATAGTTTCCCTTATACAGAGGGTTTTGAAAGTATTGGTTCTAATAACGTATTACCAAGTTGTTGGACCTATCCTGGTACTGTTTTAGGGAATGGTAGCTATTATTATGGTATCCATTCTTATACTGCCAGCTATAGCCCTGCCTATGGTATAGCACCACGTACAGGTTCTAACTATGTGACCATTGGTTACTATAATAGTACTAGTGCGTATGTGGATTCATTATATGCACCTTCATTCGCTTTAGTAGCAGGCAATACATATCAATTTAGCTTTTGGTATTCGAAAGATAACTATGCAACTACAAGTGGCACATTGAGCTCATTAGTAAACGGTAGCTCAATAGGAGTTGTGACATTAGGTTCAGTATCAAACCTAGCACCTGATAATATATACAGACAAATGATTTTCAATTACACACCATCTACCACTGGTACTTACCAGTTTGGTATGGTGTGGAATTCATTATCTGCTGCTTCACTATATGATATTGGCATAGATGATATCAGTGTTACACAGTTGCCTGCATGTACAACGCCTAATGCTGCAAGCGCATTGAGTGTTACCCCATCTACAACCGGTGGAAGTGTGTCATGGACAGCATCGAGCAGTGTGGCAAATGCTTACTTAGTATTGAGTAGTACATCGGCATACACGGGCACAGCTGCAAATGGAACAAGCTACTCAGTTGGTAATACAATTGGCAGTGGTGGTGGACAAGGTACAGTAAGAGCTATCGCTGATATTAATGCCGGTGGTTCTACAAGTGCTACGATCAGTACATTAGCATCTAATACTGCCTATTACATAACAGTAATACCATATAATTATAATTGTAGTGGAGGTGCACCATTATATAATGGATCTCCTATTAGTACAGCAATAACTACTTGTCCTGGTATACCGGGAACACCTACTGCATCGTCTGTAACTACAACAGGATTTACAGCCAACTGGACAGCACCGGTAGGTGGTGGTAGTGCAGCAAGTATTACCTATAATATAGATGTAGCAACCGATGCGGCATTCACATTGCCAATAGGTGGATCTCCATTTAATACTGCTTCTCTTTCTTATGCAATCACAGGTCTTACTTCAGGTACTACATATTATGTAAGAGTATCTGCGGTGGGTACAGGTACATGTTCAGGTACACCTAGTGGTACTCTCACACAAAATCTTACTTGTGCGGCGCCTAACCAACCTACTGCAATAACATTTACAAGTACTACTACTACCGGTACTACTATAGGATTTACGCCGGATGCAACAGCGCCAACAGGTTATATTGTGATACGTAGTGCTGCTCCAATATCTACCTATCCTACTAATGGTACTACATATACTCAAAATGTTAGTACAATAGGTGGTAATCTGGTGGTTGCTGTGGGTTCAGCACAACCATTTGTGATTACAGGTTTATCGGCTACTACTAACTATTATTTCACAGTTATTCCTTATAATAATACTAGCTGTAATAGTGGTCCAGTATATAATAATACTACACCATTGTCTGGTTCTATGACTACATGTACTTCTACAGTTACAGCACCTACATTGGGTTCTAATACTCCGGTGTGTGAAAACGGCACAATTAATCTTACAGCCACTAACCCCGGAGGTTATACCTATTTATGGACAGGCCCTAATGGATATACATCTACATCACAAAACCCTACAATTTCTAATATTGGATTTGGTAATATGGGTACATATGTATGTATAGCTACAGTGGGTGCATGTTCATCTACGCCTGTATCAACTACAGTGGTAGTAAATGCTGCACCTACAGCTTATGCCACTGTTAGCCCTTCTACTATTTGTAGTGGCCAATCAGCAGTATTGAAGGATACATTAACAAACCAAATCAACACTGCAGTTGGTACAAATACTACATATACAGTAGCACCTACTTCTACAACACCCAATACTACTTATACCGTATTAGGTACATTCTCTCAGGGTACAACTGCTACACAATATGCCGCTAATCTTTGGTATAATTTAAATGCGGATGATGGTTATGGTCGTGTTACACTGCCATGGGCGTTTAAATATTGGGGTACTAACTATACCAATATTTATCCTACTACCAATGGTTGGTTAGGTTTCACTGTACCTGTAACTTTGTGTTGTCAATTTACATTACCAACCACCTCAATACCTAATGCGATCTTTGCATTACAGAGAGATGAATTATTTACTTCATTGGGTTCATTGAAATATGGTTATGATTATACTAATCCATTAGATAGTATGTATGTATTTGATTTCCAAGGTGTTGGTGACTATACATCATCATCTGTAACAAGTACATATCAAGTAATACTACATAAGAATAGTAATATAATAGATATTAAGATCCTTAGTTTCTCAGCTGCTACAGCTACTACTATAGGTCTTAATAATACAGCTGGTACTGCTGCTGTCTCACCATGGGCTACATCAGCTACAGGTACCGGTCCTACCAATTCTCGTAATGGTGCGACTTTTGGTCCTTTAACTAGTGCTGAGGCTTGGAGATTTACGCCTACAAGTAATGCCCAAACATCTGCACCTACGTTTGCATATTCTTGGTCACCTACAACTTACTTAAGTGCGCCTACTTCAAGTACTACAAATGCTAATACAGTTACAACTACTCCTTATGTTCCGTATGTATGTACGATTACGAATAGTGTTACCGGTTGTACTGTAGCAACAAAGGATACTTTGCATGTTAATGCATCACCTAATCCGGTTGCACCTACTGCTATGACACATGGTGTTTCTAGCACAAGTGATACTATAGGATTCACTGCATCTGTTAGTAATCCAAGTGGTTATTTATTGGTAGGTAGTACAGTTGCATATAATAATACCCAACCTACAAATGGTACAGTTTATAACGTAGCTGGTGCATTGGGTAATGGTACTGTAAAAGGTAAATATATTACCGGTGCCAGTGCTACACCATATTCAACAGCTTCTAATCCATTCCTGATCACAGGTTTGGTAGCTAATACTAAGTATTGGGCTACTTTGATACCTTTTGATTCTACTACATGTACTACTACGCAATATTATTCTGTAGGTGCAGGTAATTGGTTGAAGGATTCCTTGGTTACAATGGCCAATGTTCCCGGTACACCTACATTCAATAATGTTACCAGCACTTCATTCAGAGTGAAATGGACAGAGGTAACTGCAGGCGCATTCAATCCGATTACTTATCATGTTGATGTTGCTACTGATAACTTGTTCAACTCTATTGTATTCTCAAATACAAATACTGTTGCCGGATCAGTTGCCAATGACTCTATGGATGTAACCGGTTTGAATCCATCAACAACTTACTATGTTAGAGTAAGTGCTGATAATGGACGTAATAGTGCTTATTCTCTTTATGGTACACAAGCCACTAACTGTGCTACTCCAAATACACCAACTGCAGAAACATTTGGTAGTACGACAAGTACAGGTACTCAGGTGAATTTCACACCGGATGCTCAGGCTCCAAACAGCTACTTGGTGGTTCGCAGTACTGCTTCGTTTAGTGGTACACCTGTAAATGGTACTACCTATACAACAACAATAGGTAGTAATGGTACAGTTGTAGCAACTGGTGCAACAGCACCGTTTACTATCAGTGGTCTATCTCCTAATACATTGTACTACTTTACAGTTATTCCATATAACACTACAGGTTGTGCTTCTCCTAGCGGTCCGCATTATGGTGGTCAATTAACAAGTAGCATGACTACTTGCCCTGCAACACCTGGTGCTATTAGTTCATCAGCTGTTGCATCTAGCTCTATGACGTTATCATGGGGTACATCTACCGGTGGTGGTGCCAATTCTATTACTTATAATATAGATGTTGCTACTGATTCGCTGTTCACAGTTCCAATTAGTGGTTCACCATTTACTACTTCCAGCTTAAGTACAAGTATTACCGGATTAGCATCTGGTACTAAATATTACTATAGAGTATCTGCTACTGGTGGTAGTTGCACAAGTAATCCTACTACATTTGGAAGTGCAACTACTAACTGTTCTGCTCCTAACCAACCTACAAGTTTATTGTTTGTTGGTACGAATGATACAAGTACTAATGTGAATTTCACAGAAGATGCTACGGTTCCGAGTGGATACCTTGTATTCCGTAGTACCGGTACATTAAATGGTACTCCTGTAAATGGAACTACCTACACTGTAGGTTCTAGTACCATTGGTTCTGGTGCTGGTACGGGTACATTAGTTGCAATGGGTTCATTATTACCATTCTCTGTACATCCGTTGACAGCTAATACTTCATATATTTTCACAATATTCCCTTATAATACTACGGGTTGTACAGTTAGTCCTACATACAATACAGTAGGTGCATTAGCCGGATTTGATACAACATGTCCTGCTAAGCCAGTAATAGGTAGTACATCTAGTACTTCAACATCTATCCACTTTAGCTGGAGTGCAGGTTCTGGTGGTAGTGCTACCACACCAACATTCACAGTTAATGTAGCTACAGATGCCGGATTTACTAGCCCTGTGTCAGGTTTCCCTGCAACAAGTAGTACTTCTCCAATTACTGTTAGTAGCTTGTCTCCTAGCACGGTTTACTATTATAGTATATCAGCTGTAGGTGCATGTACTAGCTCTGCATTAACAGGTTCGATAACAACTAGTTGTGCTGCACCTGCTGCACCAACGTTGATGACATTTACGAATACAAGTACTTCATCTTCTGTAGGCTTTACACCGGATGCTACTACACCAAATGGTTATATAGTAGTTCGTAGTTCAACATCATTTAGTGGTGCTCCTACAGATGGTACAGTTTATTCACCGGGTAACTCTATTGGTAGTAATGGTACAGTAGTTGCAGTAGGATCTACACCTCCATTTAGTGTTACATCTTTAAGTTCTAATACGCAATATTATTTCACAGTTATACCTTATAACACTACAAATTGTAATACACCAAGTGGTCCACATTATGGTACTGCATTAAGTAGCAGTACTATCACATGTCCAGCTACACCAGGCGCAGTAAGTCCGTCTTCTATTACCAGCAGTTCTATGAATTTGACATGGGGTTCATCTGCAGGTGGTGGTGCATCTTCTGTTACCTATAATGTAGAGGTTGCAACTGATCATGCATTTGCTTTCCCTATTTCAGGTTCTCCGTTCCATATTAGTGATCCTACAGTAAGTACAACTGTTAGTAGCTTGTCTTCTGGAACTAAGTATTATTTCAGAGTATCCGCTTCTAATGCTTGCACAAGTAGTTATAATGTTATTGATAGTGCTACTACTAACTGTTCTGCGCCAAATCAGCCTACGTTGATTACGTTCAGCAGTACAGATGATACGAGTACGAGTGTAGATTTCACACCGGATGCAATTGCACCGAGTGGAGGATATTTAGTATATCGTAGTGCTACAGCGTTTAATGGTAGTCCTGTGAATGGTACTAACTATTCAATAGGCAGTACTTTAGGTACAAGTACAGGTACAGGTACATTAGTTGCAAAAGGAACGACTTCGCCATTTGCTATTGATCCATTGACAGCAAATACTGCCTATGTAATTACAATTATTCCTTATAATACGACAGGATGTGTAACTAGTCCTACGTATAATACGGTAAGTGCATTAAGTGGTAATGATACTACCTGTCCATCTAAGCCGGTGTTTGGTAGTTCATCACATACGAGCAGTTCTATTACATTCAGTTGGAGTGCAGGTACTGGTGGTAGTGCTACTACGCCTACCTATACAGTAGATGTATCTACGAGTCCATCATTTACTAGTCATGTATCAGGTTATCCTACTACAGGCAGCAGTACCTCTGCTACAGTAAGTGGTTTATCATCAAGCACCCAGTATTATTATAAAGTAGTAGCAGTAGGTGCATGCAGCAGTTATGCACTTACCGGCTCAGTTAGTACAGACTGTGTGGCACCAAATGCACCGAATACAATATTATTCACATCTACCAGTGCTACGGGAACTACAGTAGGATATACTGCAGGCTCAGGCACTATTGAAGGATATTTAGTGATCCAAAGCATTGGAGCATTTAGTGGCAGTATCATCAATGGCACTATATACAATGTAACCAATTCAATAGGTACAAATGGTACAGTCGTAGCTATTGGTACAGGTACATCCTATGCCATTAGTGGTCTGTCAGGCAACACTACATATACATATACAATTATCCCATACAATACGACAGGTTGTTTGATCAGTCCATTGTACAATACAAGCAGCCCATTAAGTGGTACAGTGACTACATGTCCTGTTACACCTGCTAGTGTATCAAGTTCTAGCATCACGACCAGTAGTTTTGATCTGAGCTGGAGTTCATCAAATGGCGGCGGTGGTAGTTCAGTGAGCTATTCAATAGATGTAGCTACAGACTATGGCTTTACAAGTGCAGTGAGTGGATCACCATTTAGTGTGAGTGACCCTACGGTTACTACTACTATAGGTAGTTTGTCATCAGGAACTAAATACTACTACAGGATAAAAGCTGTAGGCGCATGTAATAGTACCTCTAGTACAATAGATTCAGTACAGACATCATGTACAGTACCTAACCAACCAACAGTTGTAACATTTGGCAGCAATACAGATACGAGTGTATCAGTAGGCTTTACCCCTGATGCTACAGCGCCAACTGGTTATATAGTGGTACGCAGCACAGGTGCATTGACAGGAAGCCCATCAAATGGTACTACCTACACATCCGGTAATACCTTTGGTACCGGCACAGTAGTAGCTCTTGGCACTACACAGCCGTTCCATGTTGGAGGCTTGTCAGGCAATACAGCATATACATTTACGATATTCCCTTATAATACAGGATGTAGCAATGGTCCTATATATAATAGTACATCAGCTATATCATCAGTAGATACTACCTGTCCATCAGCACCTGGTAGTCCATCAGACGCTGCTATTACAGGAACAGACTTTGTACTGAACTGGAGTTCATCAGCAGGAGGAGGAGTAGTAAGTCCAATTACCTATCATGTGGTGGTAGCAGACAATAGTGGTCTGAGTACACCGATAGTAGATACTGTAGTAAATATATTGACAGATACAGTTACCGGTTTAACAGCAGCTACTACCTACTACTTGCAGATCACTGCACAGGGAGCATGTAATACGTCTACCTCAGTACACTCTACACAAACAACAGGTTGTATAGCTCCTACACAAGCATCAGCTATCAGTATGAGTTCTACTACAGCTACGGGAACAACAGTAACTATCACCCCTGATATTACTGCTCCTGATGGATATCTGTTAGTAAGAAGCCCTATTACACTGAATACTATGCCTGTAAATGGTGTAGCATATAGTGGTGGAGGATCCATAGGTAACGGTACTGTAATAGGCGGATCATATACGAGCCCAAGCAGTATATCAGTAACTGGCTTAACAGCGAATACGACCTATGTGATAAGTGCGTTCCCTTATAGTAATACACCATGCGCTAATACATATAATGCAACATCATATGTATCAGGAAGTATTACTACCTGCCCTGGAGCACCAAGTGGTCTGTCGGCAAGTTCCATTACAGCTACGGGCTTTACGATCAACTGGACAGCTCCAAGCGGAGGTTCAGCCAATACGAACTACTACAGAGTAGAAGTATCTACAAGCAATACATTTGCCACTATAGATGCGATATACTATGGAGTAACAGGTACCTCACAAGCGGTTAGCGGTCTGAGTTCATCAACAGCATACTACTACAGAGTTACAGACTCTACAGCAGCATGTGTAGGTGCTACTACCACAGCAGGAAGCCCGGTATCTACCAGTTGTGGAGCACCAAGTCTTCCAACAAGCTTAGGCTTTAGTTCTACGAGCAATAGCGGTACTACTATCGGCTTTACAGCAAGTAGCGGTACAGTAGATGGCTACTTAGTGATCCAAAGCAACGGAACATTCAGTGGTACTATCAACAACGGTACTTCTTACAGTACTACAACAGTAATAGGTAATGGTACAGTAGTAGCTAATGGTTCATCTACCTCAGGCATAGCTATCAGCGGCTTAACTGCCAACACTACGTATACATATACGGTTATACCATACAATACGACAGGTTGTTTGACCAGTCCATTATATAATACAAGCACACAGTTAAATAATACAGTGACCACATGTCCTGGAGCAGCTACGAGCTTGAATGCTACATCTGTTAGTTCTACAGGCTTTACGGCTAACTGGACAGCACCTACAGGTGGTGGAGCATCAGCTGTTACCTACACAGTAGAAGTGGCAACAGACAACCTGATGGCAACTATTGTGGCTACCCATTCAGGTATAAGTACTACAAGCTATGCAGTAACAGGCTTGAATCCGGCTACTAACTACTACTTCAGAGTTACAGCTACGAATGGCTGTAGCGGACCTGCAAGTTCTGTAAGTTCGGCAGTGAATACATCATGTGCTGCACCGAGTGCTGCAACAGCTATGACGTTTACAAGTACTACATCAAGTGGTACTACCGTAGGCTTCACCGGCAGTTCAGCAGATGGCTATTTGGTGATCCAAAGTAATGCATTGTTTACAGGAATACCTGTAAACGGCACTACTTATACACCGGGTAATACGATAGGTAGTGGTGCAGGGTCTGGTAAAGTGGTATCAGCAGGTAGCAGTACATCCGTTGGTATCAGCAGTTTATTGGCCAATAAGAAATACTTCTATACAGTAATACCATACAACAATACAGGATGTGCAAGCATCACATATAATACAACGACACCATTGAATGATAGTGTGATCACATGTCCTACTACCCCGGGTAGTGGAGCAGCACCTACAGCATCATCAGTAGGTTCTAATTCGTTTACGATCACATGGGGAACATCTGCGGGTAATGGAGCTAGTACAATTACCTATCATGTGTATGTTGGTACCGATAGTACAGTACCAACCTTGGTGAGTGGCTACAATCCATTTGATACCACCACAGGATTGTCAAAGGTTATCACAGGCTTGAATCCTGCTACTACCTATTACTTCAGAGTAATTGCATCGGGTGCAGGTAGCTGCACTACAGCCGCTACTTGGTGGGGAACTGCAACTACAACTTGTGGTGCCCCAAGTGCCCCAAGTGCTCTAACCTTTACATCTACTAGTAGTACTGGTACAACCGTAGGCTTTACTGCAGGTAGTGGTTCAATAGATGGTTATTTAGTTATCAAGAGTTCTGGTGCATTTACCGGTACAATTAATAGCGGTACTCCATATAGTGTCACCACTGTAGTTGGTAATGGTACAGTAGTCGGAAATGGTTCTAGTACTTCAGGTTACGCAGTGAGTAGTTTGACAGCTAATTCTGCTTATACATTTACAGTTATTCCTTATAACACAACAGGTTGTGTTACTAGTCCTACTTATAATACGACAAGCCCATTAAGTGCAAATGACACTACGTGTCCAGGAGCGCCAACTGTTGGGTCTGCTTCATCTATTACTTCTACAGGCTTTACAGCTAACTGGACAGCACCTAGTGGTGGTGGTGCAGGCACTGTTACTTATTCTGTGGAAGTAGCTACAGACAATGCAATGGCAAGTCCAATAAGTGGTTCACCATTTGCAGGTACTTCTGCTACATCATTAGCTATAACAGGTCTGAACCCTGCTACTAATTACTACTTCAGAGTTACTGCAAGTAATCATTGTAGTGGATCGGCAAGTGGTATAAGTTCTGTTGTGAATACTTCATGTGCTGCGCCTAATGCGCCAACTGGTATCAACTTTACTAGTACTTCATCAAGCGGAACTACAGTTGGCTTTACAGCTGGTAGTGGTTCTACTGACGGTTATTTGGTAATACAAAGTACTAGTGTTGCATTCAGTGGTTCAATCACTAATGGTGCTACATATACAGTCAATCAGGTTGTTAGTAACGGTAAAATTGTTGCAGTTGGTAATAGTACATCTGTGGGTGTTAGTGGCTTAAGTGCAAATACTAAATACTACTATACGATAATACCATATAATAATTCAGGTTGTGCTAGCATTGTTTACAATACATCATCTGTATTGTATGACTTTGTAATCACTTGCCCTAATACACCTAGCAGCATTTCTGCATCTGCTACTGCTTCTAGTTCATTTACAGCTACATGGGGTACATCAGCAGGTGGTGGTGCTAATACAATTACATATCATGTATATGTTGCTACTGATACTACTGTGCCAACTTTAGTAAGTGGCTACAATCCACATGATACTACTGCTCTTTCTATTGCAATTAGTGGTTTAAATCCTGTAACTAAGTATTATTTCAGAGTTACTGCTACAGGAGGTTCTTGTACAAGTGCTGCCACAGTATGGGATTCTACAACAACTAGTTGTGCTGCTCCTGCTCAGCCTACCGCGCTTACATTTACGGGTAAATCTGCTACAGGTGTTACAGTTGGCTTTACAGCTGCAGGTTCTCCTGATGATTACTTAGTGATTCGCAGTAATGCTGTTTTTAATGGTATCATTAACAATGGTAGTACATATAGTGGTTCTGTTGGCAATGGTACAATTGCGTCTTCAGGTAGCAATGCAACCTCATATCCACTGACAGGACTTAGTGCCAATACTAAGTATATATACACGATTATTCCTTACAATACTTCAGGATGTATTACTAGTCCTACTTATAATACTGTTAGCCCATTGAAGGATTCATTCATTACTTGTCCTGGTCAACCTACTATCGCTGGTTCAGGATATGCAACAGCTATAACTTCTACAGGCTTTACGGCTAACTGGTCAGCTCCTAGTGGAGGTGGTGCAGCTACTGTTACGTATTCAGTTGAGGTAGCAACAGACAACTTGTTCACTTCCCCTGTAACCGGATCACCATTTACGGGTACTTCAGCAACCAACTTGGCTATTACTGGATTGAACCCTGCTTCTAATTACTATTTCAGAGTTACTGCTAGCAATGGTTGTAGTGGTATTGCTAGTGCTGCATCAGGCGTAGTGAATACTGCTTGTGCAGTTCCTACAGCACCTACTAGTATCAGCTTCTCCTCTCAGACTAACTCAGCTGTTACGATCACTATTAATGGTGGTGGTTCACCAACAGGTTATATGATCGTTAGAAGTACAGCATCACCTGCTGCAATTACTGCAAGTAATATCAACGGTACTACACCATCTGTTAATGCTGCTATAACTGGCGCAACTGCAGATACCGTAGCTGCTTATGGTACATCTCCTGTTACTGTAACAGGTTTGACAGCTAACAGAACCTACTTCTTTGAAGCTATACCTTATAATAATACAAGTTGTTCAGGTGGTACAGTGTACAACACTACTTCACCTTCTGCTAGTAGTACAACAACATGCCCTAGTGCTCCTGCCAGCCTAGTAACAGGTTCGGTTACAAGTACAGGTTTCCAATTGAGTTGGACTGCACCTTTGGGTGGTGCAACTGGATATGTAGCTGAGTTGTCTCTCGCTCAAGCACCATTCACTGTGGTAGCTTCTTCTGGAGGTATCTCTGGTACTAGCTATACATTTACCGGCTTAAGTGCTAATACTCATTATTATTATAGAGTAAAAGATTCCAATGCAGTTTGTAGCAGTACATATACTACTAGTGGTGCAACTTATGTGTCTACCATTTGTGGTACTGTAAGACCTGTTATTACTGCATCATCTGTTACTGTATGTACATCTGCTACTGTTGGTGCTACCCTTACAGGTACTGGAGCTTCTACTTATGCTTGGACTCCAACAACAGGTTTGTATACTACTTCTAATTTGTCTTCTGCTTATTCAACAGGTTCTAGTACTGTAGTGTATGCTAAACCTGCATCTTCTACTATGTACTATGTAACCGCTACAGATGCATTTGGATGTACAGCATCAGATTCAATAGTGATCAATACAACCACGGCACCTACAGCAAATACGCCTTCGGCTACAGCATCTATCTTATGCGCAGGAACTAGTGCTACACTTACAGAGAATGCGTCATATAGTGGTGGTTCTGTTGGTAACTACTTAGTTAATTCTATAGGATTTGATCCAGTAGATACTACAGGTATGTCTCAAGCATCAATTTCAGGTACCAATAGTGTAAGTTCTGGAATTTCAATTCCATTTACATTTAGTTTCTATGGTACTGGATATACCACTATCTATGCAGCATCCAATGGTTATGTAGGTTTTACTAATAGTGGTCTAACTGCTACAGGTCCTGTAGCTTTCCCATCATCTTCTACTACTAAGAATGTGATTGCGTTGTTCGAAAAATCATTAGGTTATACCTCAGGCTCTAATAAAATTAGATACGGTACAGTTGGTACTGCCCCTAACAGGAAGTTTGTGATAGATTACAGCAACTTTGCTAATGGAAACGCTGTTGGTAATAATGCTGGTCAAGTTATACTTTATGAAAGAACTAATATTATAGATATCGTTTTGCGTACTGTTAGTACTAGTGCTGCTCAAACAGCATCTACAACAGGTCTGAACAACTCTAATGGTACTTTAGGTGCTACTCCTTCTGGTAGAAATAATGCGGGCTATTCAGTGAATAATGAGGCTTGGAGATTCTATCCATTAACATTGTCATATGCATGGACTCAAACTGCAGGTAGTCCGTCAGGTACGATCACTTCGCCTTCTGCAAATGCTACCTCAGTAACACCTTCTAGTACTGCTTATGGAGCAAATACATACCAAATTGCAGTTTCTGATACTATTGGACAATGTTCAAGTTCAGCTACTAAGACATTATGGGTTCCAAATCCTGTCTTAACATCTATCACAGGTACAGCTACTATATGCCCTACAGCTAATACTAATGTTACTTTTAACGGTACACCTAATGGCATCGTTCATTACACCTTGAATGGCGTTGCACAAACAAATGCAACATTGAACGGATCAGGTACCGTGGTTGTAAATACAGGTGCTTTGTCATCTGCCGGATCGCCTTATATTTATAAGGTAACGTCAGTAGATTCAGGTAGCTGTACAGGATCTTCTATACCAAACAGTGCAGGAGATTCTGTTACTGTAACAGTACAACCAACACCTACTGCAACTATTAGTGGTGCTGCTACTATTTGTTACAATACATCTTCAAATATTTATTTTGCGGGTACTCCTAATGCAACCGTTAGATATCATATCAATGCTGGTGCACATCAATCTCTAACTTTGAGCGCTACAGGTGTAGATACTATTTTTACCGGTAATATCACAGCAAATGCTACCTACACAATAGATAGTGTTATTGCTACTACATTATGTGGAGTTCCTGTTAGCAGTCAGTCAGCTATTGTTACTGTATTACCGGCACTTACAGTTCCTACTGTGAGTGGTACAACAAGTATCTGTAACAATACAGCTACTAACCTGAATTTTACTGGACCTAAAAATGGAACAGTTCATTATACTTTGAACGGTACAGCACAAACACCGGTTTCATTGGGTTTAACCACAGGTTTGGCTACAGTATCTACAGGTACATTGACATCAGGTACATATACTTATCAGGTTACTGCTGTAGACTCAGCTACATGTACCAATAATATTTCTAGTGGTAGTTCTGCTGTAGTTACAGTAAGTTCTGATCCTGTTTCTACTATTAGTGGTACAGCTACATTATGCCCTGGAGGCAGTACGAATCTGACCTTTACCGGTACACATGGCGGTATTGTTCACTACACTAAGAATGGTGTAGCACAGACAAATGCTACGATGAGTGGTTCAGGTACAGTGTCTGTAAGTACAGGAGCATTAGCTAATGGCGGATCAACACCGATTCTTTACATATACAAAGTAACATCAGTAGATTCAGGCACATGTACAGGTCCTTCTATACCAAACAGTACCGGAGATTCTATCGTTGTAACTGTCGATCCTACGGCTACTGCATCTATTAGCGGTACCACTACGATATGTTACAATTCGTCAACAAATATTGCATTTGCCGGTACCCCTAATGCAACGGTTAGATACCATATTAATGCCGGTGCACACCAATCTGCTATTTTGAATGCATCGGGAGCGGATACTATTTCTACCGGTAATATCACAGCAAATGCTACCTACACAGTTGATAGTGTTATCTCTGGTTGCGGATTTGCAGTTGCGGGTCAGTCAGCTATTGTTACTGTATCACCGGCACTTACAGTTCCTACTGTGAGTGGTACAACAAGTATCTGTAACAATACAGCTACTAACCTGAATTTTACTGGACCTAAAAATGGAACAGTTCATTATACTTTGAACGGTACAGCACAAACACCGGTTTCATTGGGTTTAACCACAGGTTTGGCTACAGTATCTACAGGTACATTGACATCAGGTACATATACTTATCAGGTTACTGCTGTAGACTCAGCTACATGTACCAATAATATTTCTAGTGGTAGTTCTGCTGTAGTTACAGTAAGTTCTGATCCTGTTTCTACTATTAGTGGTACAGCTACATTATGCCCTGGAGGCAGTACGAATCTGACCTTTACCGGTACACATGGCGGTATTGTTCACTACACTAAGAATGGTGTAGCACAGACAAATGCTACGATGAGTGGTTCAGGTACAGTGTCTGTAAGTACAGGAGCATTAGCTAATGGCGGATCAACACCGATTCTTTACATATACAAAGTAACATCAGTAGATTCAGGCACATGTACAGGTCCTTCTATACCAAACAGTACCGGAGATTCTATCGTTGTAACTGTCGATCCTACGGCTACTGCATCTATTAGCGGTACCACTACGATATGTTACAATTCGTCAACAAATATTGCATTTGCCGGTACCCCTAATGCAACGGTTAGATACCATATTAATGCCGGTGCACACCAATCTGCTATTTTGAATGCATCGGGAGCGGATACTATTTCTACCGGTAATATCACAGCAAATGCTACCTACACAGTTGATAGTGTTATCTCTGGTTGCGGATTTGCAGTTGCGGGTCAGTCAGCTACTGTTACATTATCACCGGCACTTACAGTTCCTACTGTGAGTGGTACTACCAGTATCTGTAACAATACAGCTACTAATCTAAGCTTTAGCGGACCTAAAGGTGGAACGGTACATTATACGTTGAATGGTGTAACACAAACCGGTGTACCATTGAATGGTACAACAGGTTTGGCTACAGTATCTACAGGTACATTGACATCAGGTACATATACCTATCAGGTTACTGCTGTAGACTCAGCTACATGTACCAATAATATCACAAGTGGTAGTTCTGCTGTGATCACAGTGAGTCCATCACTTACAGTAAGTCTGGGAGCGGATACAAGTATCTGTAATCAGAATACCGGTCTTACCATCAATTTCACAGGCGGTCCTTCTAACGGAAGTGTTAAATATCATATCAATAGCGGATCAGTGCAGAGTATCGCATTGGATGTTAGCGGTGCAGCATCATTTGCATCAGGTACCTTATCATCTACCACTATCTATCATATAGACAGTGTATCAAATGCGAGCTGTATCAATGCGGTGAGTGGTACCCAAACGGTTACTGTAATTGGTGCCTTGAGCGGTAGTATCAGTGGTAATGCCTCTATCTGTTATAATGATTCTACAAGCATCAGCTTCGCAGGACCTGCTAATGGTACAGCTACCTACAAGATCAATGCCGGTGGTTCTAATCAAACCATCAGTTTAAGTGGTTCGGGTACTGCGAGTTTGTCTACAGGAGCATTAACAGCTGCCAGTACCCACTATATACTGATCAGTGTATCGGATGGCGGATGTACTCAAACCATTAGTGGAGATACGGCTACAGTGATCATTGCGCCACAACAAACTGTGAGTATGACAGGAACAACAACTTTGTGTTATACGAACGCTGGCGCAACCATTACCTTCACAGGTACACCGAACTCTACGGTGAACTATAATATTGATGGTTTTGGTACCAGTATCAACTTAGGATCAACAGGTACCAATACCTACAATACCGGATCGATCACTGCTACGAAGTATTTTGATCTGGTAAGTATATCAGACGGAGGTTCATGTACCTATGGTCTGGTGGGACATGATACTGTTACAGTGTTACCACAGTTAAGTGCTGGTATCTCAGGTACAATAGGAATCTGTAATGGTAGCAGTACAAGCATCAGCTTCACAGGCGGTCCTGCTAACGGAAGTGTTAAGTATGATATCAACGGAGCTGCTGTGCAGACCTTGGCATTAGATGCTAGTGGTAATGCAACCTTGTCAACAGGTATCTTATCTACGAATGGAACCTACACCTACACATTAGATAGTGTTACTGATGGTACTTGTATGGAAGCTATTTCCGGAGCAACAGCAGTTGTGACAGTAGCGCCTGCGGTATCAGCTAGCATCAGTATCAGTGGTCATGCTAGTCCTTACACATTATGTGCAGGCTTGAATGCAG
>JBAWXE010000011.1:0-43965 GCA_037144255.1 Bacteroidota bacterium
TAGTTACAGTCTATACCTGTATCAATTAAATAGATTTGGTAAAATACATGTATGTACATACATTTGTATCGAAATAGTTGAATAAACAACTATCAACCACAAACATTAAAATATAAACAAATGAAAAAATTATTTCTTTTTGCCGTATTAGGCATGATGCAATTAAGTTTGAATGCACAAACAAAATGGGGAATTGATGCTGCCCATACATCAGTAAAATTTACCATTGCTCACATGATGATCTCTGAAGTAGAGGGTTCTTTCAAAAAATTTGATGGTACCATTTCAGCTAGCAAACCTGATTTTACCGATGCAGTTATCAATTTCACAGTTGATATAAATAGTATTAATACTGATAATGAAATGCGTGACAAACATCTGAAAAGTGAAGATTTCTTCAATGCTGAGAAATTTCCTTCAATGAAATTTGTAAGTACTTCTTTCAAAAAGATCAAGGACAAATCTTATAGCCTAGAAGGTAATTTGACTATCCGAGATGTAACTAAAAAAGTAAAATTTGCTGTTACTTATGGTGGTACAGGAAAAGATCCTTATGGTAATATCAAAGCTGGTTTTAAAGCTAGTAGCAAGATCAGCCGTAAAGCTTTTGGTCTATTGTGGAACAAAATGACTGAAGCGGGTGGTGCAATGGTAGGTGACGATGTAGCTATATTATTGAACATGGAGTTTGCACAACAAAAATAGTGAGTATAGGGACTGTAGAGCGTGAACTGAATATCAAAAGGGTGTCTGACAACAGACACCCTTTTTGTTTTTTCAGTATCTCATAATAGTTATTGTCTTACAAAAACATATCTGTATTGCACATTAGGTACAGTACCTGTACCACCCAGCATAGGGCTACAGATAAGCGTATCCATTGCCTTATTAATATGCCCGGGTATTGCATTGGTATAAGAAAGTGTGATATAAGGAGGTGTACTATCGCCCACATTCACACCGCTTTGCACTATCATACCACTTATCAGTGGCTTTAAAATATTAGAATCCGGATTGGGCACATGCAATGTACCGGTATTATCCTTGATTGAATAAGCAAAGGTAAAATCGCGCTTTACATAGAATTGATAATACTGCTGATATGGTGCCAGTTGCGACCAAACAGATGTATAGTTATTAGCATCAATAGCATCTACAGCAACCCACTGTGTAGCATTATTGTTTCCTTTCAGGAACATCAAACGATTAGCGTTATTAACTATCGTAATAGGTATTGAATCTGTACTCTGCACAGTAGTAAATGTATATGCAACATCAAAAATAGAATCTATCCAATTGTGATACATGTAATCGTTTGAATAACAATCGAAATAATATTTTCTATTAGTTGCTATCTTATCCGTTATAGTGCGCCGACCATTAGCAACAATGACAAATTTTGTAACAGCATTTGAATCTATTGCATATTCATGCTTGTTATTGTATATGGTCACATTCAGATCTTGATCCGAAGGATTTGAAAAGGTATAGGTACCATAGGTAACTGTAGGAGGTTTGGTAGTATCTACACCCGATGAAGATTTTCCACATCCTGTAGTCAATATTGTGAGACAGATCAGAGACACAGCTCCTATTGTATTCATTACTTTTCTGGTCATTTGTGATTCTTGTATGTATAAAAGTAAGCAACTATGCAGATATACGAATATATAGACGCCTTTTTGACCCAAAAAGTAAGTACCTGTAGATAAATAAACCTATTTCACTTATCCTTCCTCTGAGTGCCCAACCAAAATATGACTAAAAAGATGGCCAATAGTACCAGATAGTCTGCCAACAAAAAGGTAGAGAACAATACCAATGAGGCTTTGCTGAAAAAAGGTATCAGCCGCTGCGATGTATAACGATAATTGAACAATATGCTGATAGGTATATCTGCGGCAAGGCAAAAAACCAATAACTTTTTTGTAAAAAAAAGCCTGAAGCGCTCCATGATCAAATAAATTGTAAAATGAAAACTACGACATAGTTATAAAATATCATTGCTTTTTTTGAGTCATCTTAGATACAGGGGTTAAATGCTTTTTATACACAGACTTTACATTATTGTTGGTATTCATCAAGAAACTAAAGGTCTCTCTATTAGTACTAGACAAATACAAATTTTCAGCCTGTTCATTGATAATATATCTATTGTCTGTTGTATAGTATGTTTTAGTGCTATCATAATATTCAGAATGAATATCGGCTACAAATAGTTCATTGTTTCGATAATACATATCTACTATTATCAATTCGCTATTAGGCTTATTCACATTTTTGTCATTATATCCATAGTGTACCAATTGTGTGAAATGTGCTTTCAATAACTCTGTACTATCATCATTAACTACAACAGAATAAGAAAAGCCCGGCCCATCAAATTTATTTTTCGAAGTATTTACATTGTATGCTCGGCCTTTTTTGGCGACTTTTTCCATCTTTCGAATGACATTATTTACAATGTGATCATTTTCTTGAGCAAAAGATAAATTTTCTGAAAATAGCAAAATGGTAATAAAAAAAATTGAATAACGCATAACAAATTGAATTTAAATTACTTGTAATATTATTTTTACATATTATGTAGAAATATTAATTACTGGAAATAATATTAATATTTTAAAATAAATAAATAATATAATTTTATTGAAAAATTACTCCTATAATTGCTTCATAAAGTATAAATACAACTATTTTGAAACCCCAAGATATTGTTATTTTACTCAAAATAATAGCTCTAGGAAATACTAAATGGCACAATAAAGATATAAGTGGCTCGCTTAATATCAGTGCACCCGAAGTATCCAAATCTTTAGATAGATGTGTTACAGCGGGACTTATCGATACAGATAAGAAAAAAGTAATCAGACAGGCATTATTTGAGTTCATCGAGTATGGAATTTGCTATGTGTTCCCTTTTCAGCCGGGTTGCATAATGAAAGGTATCCCTACGTCTATAGGACATCCTTTTATGAAGAGCATCTTCGATACAAGACATGTATATGTTTGGCCATCTGAAGACAGCGATGTGCGTGGCTTCTCTATTGAACCCTTGTTCCCAAGTGTAACTAAGGCTGTAAAGAATGATGATGTACTGTATAAGCAACTGGCATTGGTAGATGTACTACGCTCAGGTAAACCTGAGGAGAAAAAAGTAGCTATACAGGAGCTGAGAAGGATCATAGCTCCATACTAAATTAGTTTGATGGCGATCATTTTTCTCCCATCATCCTTTTTAGTTCCATCATGTCCATTTCCAGATCGCTTAGGCGATGGTATACTTCTGCCGGCTCGCTAAAATCTGCACTCAGCTTTAGTCTGCCATACCATATCTCCATTACATCCTCCGGATCTATCTCCACTACCGGGAACTCCAAACGATGTGCTATGGTATCTGATTTCAGGTATATCTTACCTCTTTCCTTTATTCTATTCAGTACACGCTTTACGGCAACACCGCTTTTATGTACCACAATATGCACTCTATTGTCACGAATCTTGTCAAGGCTTTCCACCCATTCACCTATTACCCTATCAGAGTGCAGGATATTGGGTGCCATAGACGGACCATCTACTTCGAACATACGAAAGGTAGAATTATTGAGACCGGGCAAACGAAAGGTGGGCAAGGTCTCCATGAATTCGGGGTCTCCGTATCCCGATAAATAACCAGCCCTGGCTTTCACAGGCACATATATAATATTGTCGTTCCCCTTTCTATCTACAGTTACTACTTGCGGCATACGGCTATTTGTATCGCTCCACGATGGTAATGCTATCGCCTGTTTGCCTTTGGCAGGAATTTTGACATTCTTATCTATTCCATTTTCCATATTATTTGACAATAATTGATCTACTGATATGTCAAAATAATTGGAAAATGTGATCAACGTTTCCAGATTGGGCTCACTTACACCTGCCTCATAATTGGCAATGGTAGTACGTCCAATATTGACCTCAGAGCTAAGCGCATCCTGCGTTTTACCCGATCTCTTGCGTAAGAGTTTGAGATTAGTGGCAAAATATATCACGATAAAAATGTTTTAAAATTATTTCCATAAAATTTGGAATTGACAAATAATTTGGAGTAAATTTGTATCAGATTCCAATGTTCATGGATTCAAAAGTAGTAAATAATCTGATTCGTGCCAAATTATTTGTCTAAATACTTTATGAATTCCAAAAGATAAGGAATCTGTCAATAAAAAAAGAAACTATGCCTAAGGCTATACCATGAAAAACAAAAACATACACATATGACAAAGGAACAACAACAACAAATACGCAATGCACTGATGCGATACTTAGCCAGCTTCTCGGGTATACAAGCGGCTGCCCAACAACTGAATGGCGTAAGTACCACCACTATTACCAAAGTGGTACATAATAACATAGAAACCATCAGCGAACAAATGTGGCGCAGAATCGCACGTCAGGTAGGTTTCTTTACTAGCACCGGTTCACAACCTGTAGATACCAGTGCACACCAGTTATTACGCATACTACTGGGCGATGCTCAACGCAATGCTATGATATATGGTATTACTCTAGAATCAGGTATGGGTAAAACATTTACTGCTAAAAATTTTGCCACCGATCATACTAACACTCACTATATCTCTTGTGCCGATCATTTCACACGAAAAACTTTACTCTGCGAAATATTACAGAGCATGGGTAAGGAAGCCTGTGGCACACTCACTGATATGATGGACAATATCATTAAATGTATAGAAGAACAAGATGAACCACTACTGATACTGGATGAGGCTGACAGGCTGAATGAACCGGTACTGCAATTCTTCATTACTCTATATAACAAACTGGCAGGGCAATGTGGTATAGTAATAATGGCTACGGAACATCTGAAGAAACGTATAGAAACAGGTGTGCTGCTGAAGAAAAAAGGTTATAGCGAAATATATAGTCGTATTGGCAGACGCTTTGTAGAGATACGCAAACTGAATGGTAAAGACATAGAGCTGGTATGCCGTGCCAATGGTGTAACGGATGATATCACCATCTCTCGTATCTGTCACGAGAGCAAAGGCGACCTGCGATATGTAACACAATTACTGCACGACCATACTCGTGCAGCTTAATGGCCGGCCTCTATACACCCACTCGCTATTTACATTTTTAAAAAAAACCGTAAAAAAGAAAGGACATGAATTACACAGCACAACACATGAGTACTTCCATCAGTATGTTGCACAGCGCAACAGGGACGCAGGAGCACAGAGGCATTCCTATGAGACTACCTATTAGCCGCACTCAGCAGGTAATTAAAAAACCTATGGATATGTTACGCATCATTGCCAATACATTACAAATGTCTGTAGAGAATTATATAGAGCGTAACCGTACACGCGAGGTAGTTGACCTGCGTTTCGTGTCTGCCAAACTGTTACGCCACTACTATCCCAATATCACTTACAAACAAATAGGTGCCCTATACGGTGGTCAGGATCATACTTCTATTATGAATGCCATAGGCAAAGCCAATGACTTGCTGTATGCCGGTGACAAAAGTTTCACACAAAAATATCACGCTGCACTCAACTCTATAGAACAATGGATAAACGAGCCATAAGGATACGCATAAGTTATGAACGGCTGGAAGCACTGCAACATATTTGTACAGACATGTTGGCATTATTCACTCCTGATAATGAACATGAACAATTGTTGTGCGAACATTTACTAGAGCTGAAACAAAAAATACAAAAATTGTTGCAACGCTCCCAGTATCGTTATATGCTCTATCTTACCAATACAGAAGCCATGGCATTTCATCAGCTATGGCACGAACAAGATCTGAAACATGAACCCTATCATCACATCATTGTCAGCAGTGTAGTTGCTCATATAGAAATTTATGGTAAGAAAAACATTTTTATAAAACATTGACATTGTTAGCCATATGTTAATCCGGAGCAATATTTTGAAATCATTACCTACTAATCAAATAAACTAATAATTTAGAACCCTACTATTGTAACTATTGCTCCATATGAATTCCGGTAATCTTCAAGAAAAAGCGATCACAGATGCCATGCTCACTGAGGTGATCGTACTTACAGACTGGTTAAATCAATATAAAGAAGTAGCTCCTAATGAAGAAGTGCAAGAAAAAGAATCCAGGCTCAAAGCCATGATGGATAGTCTGGAACGTAACTGAAGGACACAGTAGTACCTGCTTTCTTACACATTATAGTATTCTCCTTATTTATTCTCTTTACTGTATTACTTTTTCCTAACATAATTGTTATACACCTATCTGTATATCTATTACTATAGCTATACTAACATCCTATGCACTATGACCAAACGAATATCCAACACCTTACTGCAAGGTATCTCCCAAACTGAATATGAAGAAGCGCTGAAAGCCTATGCCACTGCAGATGCTCACGAATGCACCATACTGGCACGTATGGATGCTGAGATACTACGCATTCGCGAAAAGTATGCTACAGAACTCAGTTATTGCAACACCAAAAAGAAGAACACATTTGATATCATTCAGACTTATTGCAGAGAGCAGAAAGAATTACTTTTCAGCAAACGACGCAGTTGCATTACACCATATGGTACTGTCGGCTTCAGATTAGGTACACCCAAACTCAAACCACTGAGTGGTCACAACTGGGAGAGCATATTACAACAACTCAAAGAAAAATTGCCTGCCTATGTGCGTTGCACAGAAGAGCCCGCCAAGGATGTGCTACTTGCAGACAGGTATACAGAACTAGTAGCAGGAAATTTGTACGAACTAGGATTACAAATAGTACAGGACGAAATCTTCTTCTTTGATCTGAAAAGACCCACGCCCGCCATCAGTTGATCATTTGAAAACAAAATCTACAGAGAAACTAAGAGTGATACCATCATCTTTAATAATGTAGCCCGACTCATACATACGCTCCAGTATCGTTTGCAATACCTCTTCATCTATACCGGGTAGTACATCCTTACTTATGGTCTTACGATCGGTAGTAAATGGTCCATTCTTTGTAAGCTTGAAGCTTATTTGATACTTATACCTTTGTTTCAAGTATCGTTTGATAGCCGCCACCATGCTCATATCATCTATCATACAGCCATTGCTTATTGTTACAATAAAAAAGCGGCAATGTACATTGCCGCTTTTTACTAATAATATTTATGATACAGCTATCGCTGTAAGCTTGTTGTATTGAAATTACCAGCGGTAACGCAAACCCAGTGTTACAGGGAAATAAGTAAGGTCAAATTTCTCATTGATAGAACCATATCTTCTATCAGCTGTATTCACATTCGCATAGCGTGCAGTACCTTCTATATTGAAACCAAAATGACGAGTAACAAAATAAGAATAACCTAATTGGAAACCTACTACATAACCTATACCACTATCGTAATGAAACTCCTTAGTATAAGTACTGCTATCTTGTGTGTTATAGCCAATAGTATTCTGTCCATCATTAACAGTTACCATCAATCCGCCTGACAGACCAAAATAGAACTGCGAACGTACCATCTCTCTGTAACGAGAATAGAAAGGAACTACTCTATTGGTATGTATCATGAAACTCAAAGCAGGTTTACCGAAAACATACTTCACTTCCTTGATACCATAGTTAGCATTATCACGCCCTGTTATAGGCCATTTGTCACGAGTGGTCCAAGAGGTAGCACCCATCTCAAAAGACATCAGGTAATGATCGCTCACACCATACGAAAATCGCAGTGAGGAATAGTTATTCCAAACAGATGTTCTGCCGGTATAATTAGTATTGCTGGGAGTAGTAATAGTGGTCAGCCCGCTATTAAAACCCAATTCTGACCTGTACTCAGGAACATACTGTGCGAACACAGTACCTGTAGTTAACAGGGCTATTGCAGTAAGTAGAATAAGTCTCATACAAACGCTAAGATATAAAAACTAACAACAAATCTAACAATTATTGGATTTTTTACATGTATATGTCGGATAAAAATATCAATTTTTATCTTTTATATCATTTTACATTAAACATAATCATAAACTATGACCATTCAATACTTTGGAACAGTAAAATGCCTATACGTACCTTTACATAATAAAGCAGCACAATGAGTAATAAGGAACTGGATATTGAAAAGATAGAGGAGCAGGAAGAATTGCGCACGATCATTGAACGCTCATCTAGTTTTCTGTCATTAAGTGGATGGAGTGGTATATGGGCAGGCAGTATGGCATTGGCCGGTGCGCTCATAGCTCATAACTGGATCACAGAATTGCAACATCAGGAATTACCGGTAGACCGTTATGGCTATTTCACTGCCACTGTATTGAAATTCATTTTCCTGGCAGTGGTGATATTCCTTGCTGCGGTAGGTGGTGGTTTTTATTTTACCATCAAGAAAGCAAAATTGGATGGTAAAGGTTTATGGAATACTACTACTCGCAAATTGCTGGCACATATGGCCATCCCTATGGTTACAGGTGGCATATTCGTCATGGCATTTTTGATGCAGGGTAATGATGAGTATGTAGGTGCTACTTGTCTTACTTTCTATGGCTTATCTCTTATCAATGCTAACAAATACACCAACTCCGGTATCCATTACCTGGGCCTTATGGAAATAGCATTAGGTGGTATCTGTATTTTCTTCCCGGGATATGGTCTATATTTCTGGGCAGCAGGATTCGGATTACTACATATACTCTATGGAATATTCATGTGGAATAAACAACAGAAAAAGTAGTCGAAAAAAATAAATTAATTCTTATCGTCTCTAAAGGCTTTTCTACTATAGTGGCTATGTTTGACCTTTAGGCAGCTAGATGTTTTAGGCAGGTTACCTATTTTATATCTAAAGCCAACAGTTATTGGACAAGTATATATTTTGTAAGCGTAGAAATCATTACTCATCGTTAAATAATTACCCGATACTTCCGCATTCATACTAACACGTTTAGTGATAGGATAATTACCTCCTACTTGTGCACCCATGGTCATACCACCTGCACGTACATTACGTGGGCTACCGGCAGCATCCTGCGTTTCAGTTGCATACAGTTTGTTGAAAGAATATACATAGCCCACAGATATACCACCATATAACTCAAAACTTTTTACAAAGATGGTCTTGTTGATAAACGCTTTTACAGGTACTGCTGTTCTAGCAATATAGTATTTGCTGCTGCCATGTGTCACTCCGCTATAGTTACTATAACTAGGTAATGGCTGATTGATATTAGGTAGATTGTAAGATAGTTGCATCATATCGGCACAAAGGCCTATTTGCAATCCGTTATCAGTTTTATACAATGCTTTAAGTGATACAGTAGGTGTGAATGCAGATGGTGTTGCAATATTCATTCCTATAGGTGCAGAATTAAGAACACAACCACCGTCCAGCCCTAACTCTACTTTTTGAGCTATGGCTACCATAGGTACAATAAATAGGATCAATAATAGCTTTTTCATGATACTGATGTTGTTCTTTAATGATAAACGTTGCTAAATACACTTTTAGTATGTTTAACAAAAATAGTAGTTAATTGTTTTGGTTACTTAGCAACGTGTTGCAAATTTAGTGAATATATATTCAATTACGCAAAAAATTGCAGGTATATTAATGTAACGGCTGCCACAGTCATCAGTAGCAAGGTAAATACCCCAAAAATGTTCGGTCTGATCTTATTGCAGAAAAGACCCATCACTTTCTTATTATTGCATATATGTAGTATCATAGCTATGATTACCGGAGCTGTAACTCCATACAATACTGCAGAATAAATTAGTGCCTGAATAGGGCTGATACCTATATAGGTCATCAGCAGGCCAACTATCAGCGATATAGCTATAATAATATAAAAGGCGGGTGCTTGTTTAAATTGTTTATCCAATCCCATTTTCAGATCAAAGGTCTCAGCAAAAATGTAAGATAATGCACCACTCAACACTGGGATGGCCAAAAAGCCTGTCCCTATCACACCTATAGCAAACAGATAATAAGCCATATCTCCTGCAAGTGGTCGCAGTGCCTGGGCAGCTTGTTCTACAGTGTCTATTTTATGTATGCCACCCTGTGCCAATACAGAACCTGTAGTAAGTATGATAAAAAACATCACCACATTAGAGAAGAGCATACCTATGTTCACATCTTGCCGCATGTTGTTGATCACTCTTTTATCTACTATCACTACTCTGGTCTTGGCTTGCATCTCTTCTACTTCCATATTGGCTTGCCAAAAAAATAAATAAGGGGATATGGTAGTACCCAGTATGGCCACCAAAATATTTATATAGTCTTTAGTGAAACTGATATGTGGCATCAATGTAGCTTTACCCACAGCCCACCAGTCCGTTTTTACCAGAAAAGGTACCAGCAGATACACCAGCAATACCATGGCCAGATACTTCATGATAGCTGCGATCTTCTTATACGGAAAGTAGATGATGCATACTAAAAGTATACCGGTAAAAATGATACTAAAAATAGTAGCAGAAACATTTGGGATAATGAGATTGGCCACAGCGCCCATCCCTGCTATATCTGCACCTATATTCATTATTATAGCCGGGAAACTAAATAATATCATTAGGTATAGTACTGATCGCGGATAGTATTCTTTCAGCACTCCTGTCAGCCCTTTGCCTGTTACAAGACCTATGCGTGCGCACATCTCCTGTACAGATGCCATTAGCGGAAAAGTAATGAGGGCACTCCATAATGTATTCAAGCCATATGCTGCTCCTGCCTGAGAGTAAGTAGCTATACCTGAAGGGTCATCGTCACTGGCTCCGGTTATAAGACCCGGACCCAGTATCTTCAGAAATTTTTTTACACGATATGCTATGGCTTTTTGGGCTTTCATTCAGGGGGAAATCCTATGGAAGATAGTCAATATAAAACACAGTCTGCTATTATAAATTTACTGCATGCGTATTACCATTTATAGGATCACCATTTCAGATGTGGCCACCTTTCTTTAAAAAAACGCAATTCAGGCTGTTCATCTTTCAGTTTGTCCAATACATCCATATTCTCAGTTATAAGTTCTGTAATGGTCACAGTTGAAAGATAGAATTCATGCGACAAACGCTCTATGATATCTCCATAGCCATTTTGACAAAAATGACCATAGAAATAATATCTTGCTATCAAGCATTTATTGCGTTCCATTAATAAGTTACGGCTTCTGCCTCTGCTAACTCTTCGTTTGGGATCTATCTCATTAAATATATTTTTATATATTTTCACGGTTCCTCTAGGCATAGAAAGGTGGTTTTGTAGTACAAAATTACTGTAGCAAGCTCTGTATACATAAAAAAGATATCCCACAAAGGTTTTTTGTAATGTTTTCTTAGCCACGCCACTGTAGCACACATTGTACTACTAATGCATGCTTCCTTAATAATTAAATCTCTTTATGATTATTTTAATTATAATAAATACATATGTTAATAAAAAATTGAAATAATGTGCATAACTATGAGTTTTAAAGATTGTAATTTAGTGTCAACTATCAAGTGGTATTATTTTTTACAATAATCTCACTACCAAAAAAACAAAACTTTATGAAAGTCAAACATCTGTTATTATTTGTATTACTATTCTCTTGCACACAATCATTTGCACAGTTGTACCGTCTCAAGAGCATGGCGCATTGTGTATACACAGGATTGTATTTCAGCTTGAAAGATTCTACTGATTATACTTACAGTGGTACCCATACCAGCTTTTTACAAACAACCGGCCTTATACAGTTCGATAGTGCATTCCGTGGAAATTATACGGTAGGTGCATTAGTACCCGATACTATTTTCAGAACCGGACAAACTTTCGATGCTGATACTAATATCACTTACAGTCTCATGCAGTACTACGATACTACTGCACATATGTGGATAGATTCTGTACAGACATACAACAATTACATTACAGGTACACATTTGCTCAATACACAAACTACTTCTCTGTGGAATAGAGCTACCAGTACCTGGATAGGTAGTGTACAATATTTATATGGTTATACAGGAGCTAATGTGCTTATATCTACCATCTCTCAATTGTATAATACCGGCACCAGTGCTTGGGTCAATAACACTCTTGATAGCATTTATTATGGTGTCAACACTTTGGATTCTATGGGTATTCACAAAGTATGGAATACCGGCACCAGTGCTTGGGTCAATAGTACAGAACATAATCACTTCTACAATATCAATAACTTACCCTTACTATCTATATTCCGCACATGGAATATAGATTCAGGAAAATGGTACAATAGTATGAAGTACCTCTATGGTTTTGATGCTTTCAATAAGCAAACATGGCAGAGAATACAACTTCCTGTTTCTCTAACTTCACTGGCATTTAAAGAATATATGGTAGACTCATTCTACTATAATACTTTTGGTTCTAAGACTTTGACGCTGCACCAAACATGGAATACCACCCTAAGTGCCTATACTAATTTCTCAGACACTGTATATACCTACGATGCTAATAATAATTTCCTAAGCAAAGTAGATCAGCTTTGGTATAATACCACTTCCAGCTTTATCAATGAGCTGAAAGAAGAGTATACATATGATGTTAACAACAACATGATCACTTATCAGACATCTGCCTGGAATCGGGCTACCAGCCAATGGCAATTCACTCCTGGTCAAAATCCTGATATTTCTAACAGATATCACTACGAGCAGTATTTAGGTATCAATAATGTTGCTGCTCCTAGCAATACCATCAAGCTATATCCTAATCCTGCTACTCAATTCGTACAAATGAATATAGAATGGAAAAACCCTCAGCCTTTTACCATTGCTATTTTCGATGTACAAGGCCGCCTTTGGAGACAATGGAGCGAAGCTGCCACTGATAAATATCAAACAGCTGTTTTTGTTGATCAGCTTCCTTCTGGCAACTATTTCATGAATATAATAGGCAACAATAACGAACGCAGCACACAACAATTCGTTGTAGCACATTAATGCTGCTTCACATATTTATTTTATACGGGCCTCTTTACGAGGCCCGTTTTTTTAGCCAACATATAATTAGATTTGCAGCCAAATACTATATTGATGAAAAAAAGCACATTTGTTATTATTGCCTTAGCCCTGCTATCATTATTCAGTGCCTGCAATACTGGTACCCAAAGCGGCGATAAGATCAATGCTGCCGATAGGAAAGCAATAGCTGATATGGCTCAACACATGTTTACGGCATTGAAACATCAGGATGCTCGATATTTCAAAAGCATTTCTTCAGATGCTTATTTGAAAGCTGCACCATTTGGCTACTTCGATTCTCTGGTAAACAAAGTAAAACCTGATACTACTGCTACCACCATTCAAGTAGTGAGCGAATATCTGGTACGTCATGCTTACAATTCCCATGCAGACAGTATCATTACCGATAATAAAGATGGTAAAGATTATAAGTTCGTATTCCCACATCTTACCGACGAGACCTATGTGTACATGTTCTCAGTACCCGGCGAGGATATAGGCATTGCATGGCTGGCCACCACTACTTTTCTTAAACAAAAGAATGAATGGAGAATACAATCATTCTCTATGCGCCCGTATCAGTATCTGAATAAGACATCGCCCGAACTATTTACTAAAGCTAAGGACAGCTATAAGGCAGGCAACCTCATGGCTTCTGAGTTCTATTTGTTACTGGCATCAGAAACACTAACAGCGGGTGGTAGTTATTTTCATTATCTGGCTGAGCCTGAAATGAAAAAATTTGCAGATTCACTAAAGAAAGGTCTGATCAAGAATTTTCCATTGCCTATGAAAGTATCTACATTGATATCACAACCTACCATACTGGGCATCTCTGCCAAACTAAGACATAGCGGTATATACCCACTGGTAGTATATAAGACCAGCAACAACATTTCTGATAGAGAAACATTAGGGATGGAAAACCTACAACTACACCATATCATTGATAGCCTTCTTACAGGTATCACTCGCTCTACAGATTCTATGATCTATTATGCACTGGACGATGCTCCTACCCCCAAGACACAACCTAACAAAGTAGAATTTGTGAGAGGTACCAAAGAATAATTCCATCTTACCAACATATGCAAAAGCAAAAAGCTACCTCTATGAGATAGCTAATTGCTTGTATGCTTTCTAGTAAATGTTCTTGATTAATGTGCCACTGCCGTGGGAGATTCTCCCACCATGGTAGAAAGACCTATTTTAGTTACTTCTACTGTATCATTAGTAGTATCCTTAAAGCGGATAAGGCGCATGTTCTTCAAAGACGTCAGGTGTTCCTTTACTTCGCTGGTAGATAACTCCAATTCGCTTGCGATCCTATCTACCAGTATCTGTGCGTTGCCGCCTATCAGATAATGGATCTCCTTGGTCTTTCTGAATACTGTCTTGGGATTAGACATAAGATAGAAACTTTCCGCAAAGGTACGGGAATTAATCGGGCTGGGGATATTAATTATTATTTCTGAGAATCCTTATGATTATAGCAATTATTTATGAAATAAAATAATTCTATATTATTTATTGCATTTGTAATGCGTAATCTATTGTCCCGCCTACATTTTGGGCTGGCCCCGGTGCATTTCTGTTCAGCAGATTACCCTTTTTATCCACCAATACATGGCGTGGCATGGTGGTCACTGCATACTTTTTAGCCACATCAGATCCCATTCCGTTTAGTTCCAGCAGGTGTGTACCTTCTATAGGGTTGTTCTTAAGGTAGTTTTGCAAACTGGCTTTTGATTTATCAAAACTTACAAAAAGGAATTCTACATTCTTGCCTTTGAAACGTTCTTGTAGTCCTTTGATGCCTTGTAGCTCTGCTATGCACTGTTCGTTTGCCGTACTCCAAAATGACATGTATACGACCTTTCCTTTATAATCTGATAGTTTTACATTTTTACCATTCATATCCCGTACCGCAAAATCGGGCGCAGGGACAGATACAACCACAGCCTTTACAAATGACAGGTCATTACCCAGCCTTGCCAGCATACCTTTATCTACAAATGAATTGCGATAAGTATTATGCAGCATACTATCCATGGCATGATATCTACCTTCAAACTCATCTGTGCCTTTATAATGATCCAGTCCTTTTATCTGATCGTGTAATATCTGATACAGTGCTACTTCATACAGTCTGCCGGTAAAATATTTTTTGGCAATAGAATCTCTCTGTCGATACTGATGATGCAAATAGAATTTGGTTTCAGCAGATTGCTTATTGTTTTGATCTACGTGGCAACGCCATAAGGAATAAGGCAATTCGCGTAGAAAATTAATATAAGAACTGCTGCATAATGAACCGAAATTATTAGGGTTCACATCATTGATCAGCTTCATGTATTCCGCATCGTGAAATACTGCGCGACCGCCGGCTGCATGTTTCCAAGAGTATTGCAGCAAGGCTACGGCATAGCTATAGCGTATCTCGCTTTCCATATATGTTTTGAAAGGCTCAGGTACATGACCTCTGAAAAATGTATTCATGAAATCTATCTGATCTTTCATCCTTTTCTGCCAGAACTCAGCAAATACTTTAGGTTGTTTGTTGAAGGTTTCTGCTACTTGCTTGGTCATAGCATCATCTCTGAAATATTTACTCTCCCAGTGAAACTGAAATGATACTTGTTCTTTACAACTACCCTCAGTATGTATTTGTTCGTTATCAGAAAAATCGAATGATAGGCTATCACCCGGGCCAATGTATTTATTAGCAAAGAGCCATTGATCTCCTAGTGCTATACTGTAACTGATAGGATTATTGATATCAATTTTGAATTTGAAATTATTGAGTCCGTCTACATTGGTCTCAAAATGTGTGAGCCTGCCTTCTATCTCATCTATGGCTGTAGCATAGTATTGTATAGTTACTTTCTTTTGTGGCTTTGCTTCCATTTTCCCACATATCACTGTGGGTTTGGCACACAAAGAAAAAGAAGAGAACAGCAATATAAAAGATAACAAACGACGCATATACTGAATTGAACGGTAACGATTTAAAGATATGTCACCGATATGATGTTTTAAAGTACCTCACATTAATAATTGACACTAAAATGCATGATGTTGATAAATTGTAGCATTTTAGCCATTTGAGGCCACTATTATTTAATATTTGGAACATTGAGGGCATTAAAAAAGCCCCTAAAAGGGGCTTTTGTGTATAACTCTTGATATTTAGAATTAAATAGAAGGCTGTGTAGCAGGGCGTAAGCCTTTTACATTAGCTGTAAGACCATTGATGGCTTCTTTTGCTTTAGCAGCAAACAACAGTACAAATCCGGCAGCGAAGTAGCAACGAACCATAAATGCTATTGTGTGAAGAATGATCGATCTCATAATTGTTGTTTTTGTGTGTTTGATGATGTAAAGATGCACACTACTAGCTCCACTGAGAAACTTTTTGGCCTTGTTAACCCTAGCTTTGCAAGTGCTTAACCCTTGATTTACAAGCAGTTAACGGGGCGTTAACTAAGTTAGTACTACTAGTTAATATTTCTGAGGGAGAACATTCATCAGCATTGTATGACTAAAAGTTACGTTGATATTGTAAAACCTTTACCACACCAGTTTTCATTTTATATGCAGTTCACTACATCCAATATCATGCCAAATAAATGTACATACATGCATTTTATAAAAACAATATATTAATTGACTACACTGATGTTAACAGGTATTTGTACTGTTTGGTATGATGGAGATGCACTGTGATCCTCAAAAGAGAGGCTGAATGATTGTACCCTTACTCTGAGCCTATCGTTTCTCGGTTCTGTATGGCTATGAATACGTGTAAGAGCTGCGAAACCTGTGGGTTTCCATCCTTCCAGAGCATTGTATAGTGCCCATTCCAGCTCATAATACTGCAAGGCACGTTCCTGATAATAGCCAGGCGTACCTTGTGCAGATGCACTATATGGGTTGAAAGCCAATCGGAATACGACATTACCAGTTGCTGTCTGTGCATTATTTCCCAGATTCTCAAAATTGAAATCTGTAAAGTCTATCAATACGCAAGGCCATGATACTGCGGGGCGGCCTCCCTGGGCTTCATAATGATCTATCTGATGCAGATCCTGATCTATGTAAGTAATGTCTGGGACGGTAGATGAGATACGTTGTTGTAACTGCTGTAGTAGCAGTGCGAATGGACTGTTCATAGGATATAGGGGGTTAAAAATGGTGAGGTAGAAAAAAACGGAGGGAAGAAAAAATAGTCCTAAGACACTACAAGCTTACCCGATGAGGATAAGCTTGCAGTAGGATACTGAATATGATAATTGGGGAATGATTATTGTCTGGCCATCATGAATACACCTACTGAATCTATACGAACTTGTATAGAATCTGGTCTTGGTGAATCTGTATAGGTAGCTGTGTAGAAAGTATCTTTCAGCATTGCACCGTTAGCTTGATTAAAGAAGTAAACGTATGCGATAGATTGTTTGTAATAACTGGTTCTATATCCATAGTTCCTTGTTTGGATATTACCACTATTATCCTTGAAAGAATAAGTAGCTGTAAAGTCTTTGTTCAATGTGATCATTCTGTATCTCATATCCATAGTGAAATGAGGAGTGTCCGACCATTGTCTGATAGGAATAGTAGCTATTCCATTGCCTTTTGCACTATCAATGAAACCACCGAAAGCTTTCCATGTAGTAGATGTATGACCACCCAAACATGTAGCTCTTACCAGAGTAGATGGGCCAGTATAGGTGTCATCCCAAGTAACAGTATTGCCGGTATTTTTTACAAAATAAGGCATGAATGGTTTGTAATCATACAGACCGAAAGACCAGTTGGTCAGCAAATTATCTGCAGAATACCAATCGATATAAGTAGTATCGGGCAGATCGCTAAGGGCTACTGTCTGAGAAGTACCACCAGTGAGATCGAATGATTTGAAGGCACCGGTACCTGCTTTATAACTGGTAGTATCTCTATATAGATCTATATGCACCGAAGCACCCAAAACATTATGAAAAGTATAGGTAGTAGGTGTAGGCGTAGAGCTGGTAGGGCTGGTAGCCTTATAGCAACTGCTGGCAACAGACATGAAACCCAACAGGCAAATGGTACTTAACGACTTAAAACTCATATGTCGGTTAAATTTTTGTGAAATTAGAGCGTAAATATATGTATTTACAGAGAAAATAAAAACAAAGAGCCATTTATATTACAGTCATATTATGGTCATATATCTATTTAACAAGCTATTTTAGTGATATATGTTGGGGTTTGGGAATGCCATAGGTCTCATACCAATAATCATCTGCCATGGCTATGCGCGATGCCAATTGCATATCTATATCCATACGTTGTTTCAAATATGCAATATCTACATCTTTGCTAAAACAGAATCTACCCTCTGCAACAGGGTAGCCATAGCTGCGCAGCACATTGAGAAAACGAGTGCTATTTAGCAGATTGGCAGTATATACCATATCGCTCAAGGTGATCTCCAGTTGCTGACCTGCATGTACTCTGCTTTGCGCATAGCCACTACTATCACTACTAGTAGTAGTTTCTGTATTGCCCAGCACTACGACAGACATCTCTGCATTCAGAGCATTTTTAAAAGTGTCCTGCAATTGACCATCACCATTACTATATTTCCCATCGCGCATTTCAAATTCCGCCTGCTTGGGTATCATCATGGCCAGTGAGCTGCCACTTTCATCCAGTACTTTTTTCAATTCTGATTTAGTTTGGGTATCATAGGCATCGTAATATATTATACGCACCGGCTGACCGAATATTTCTATATACTGTGACCAGTCGGCCATATTACCTCTTTTATATAAGGCATAAGGTGCACACTTTAATAATATACCCAGATCATCAGCATCGCCCCAAATCCAAAGATTATTCATATTCGTATATGGTATACCCTCGTTACCGTTTTGCTCGTAGGCTATGATGCCCAGATTGGGTTTGATATGTTTGCGTGGAATTTTTTTGAATGTGAATGTGCTACCGGGAATGAATTCAATACCTGATATGCCCCAGAAAGGTGTGAGCATAATAGAACGCATAATATCGCGAAACTCGTTGCTATGTATCAGTTCGTCCATGGCATCTATTTTTCTGCCATGAGCTTCAAAATATAATGTTCTATTCAACACACAATCTATGCGTTTGCTAATGATACCGGTCAGATGTCCATCCAGCAGTATATCGTCATACAGATCGTACAGGCGGCAACGATTGGGAAAATATACCGACTCAGCACTGCGTAATGCATTGCGCCAAGTATCTATGTCTTTTGGGCTGCGATCGGCAGAGCGAATACTGAGCTCATTGACCACTATATCATTTTTATCTTTGTTTTTTCTGTTACTATCATAGTGTTTGTATTTGTTGGTTTATAATTTGTATTGTATATATCTATGTATCAAGCAATAAATCAAGGCTTCTCTTATTTTCGTAACTTTGCAGAAGGGGATATATGCGAAGGGGATATAGGTATCTCGGAAAAAGAGAACTTAATCGCTATATTTAACCCAAGTTAAAGCTGCATTCATTACTGCGAGCACCTGATATGATCAAAAAATTATTTATAGAATCATACCTTTTCCAAAAACATTTGCATGGTAGCAATATTGCTGCGGTGATAGGTAGCTTTTTGTTTATAACATTTATCCAAGCTCTAAATGTGAATTCTATAGTATTGGGTATGCAAATGATCATTCCCGGACATATACGCAAGTTTTTCTTTCATAATAAGGAAGGCATAACTATACTATGCGGCATATATGCAATTATGTTCATTGTAAATTTCATTTTAGTACAACCGCTGTCTGCAATAACAAGAAATGAGGAGTTGCGACCAAAATCTCATATGCTGTTGGCTTACACACTTTTTTCGCTGGTGATAGTATTGGCTCTCACCATGTTGACTTAATTCCCTTTATTCATAGATCCTTAAGAGACGCATCTTATACAGTATGTTATAAGTATCGCGATACAACTGCAATTTGTATTTGGCCGTACTCTTATCGTGCTTATTGTGTATATCTGCATCTGTGATGAACAAAAAACTCTCTCTGCTACGACGATCTTCTTTTACCTGCCAGTTTTGATCTACTATTCTATCGGCAGATACAGGTGGTACATTATTATGCACATATAGCTGAAAATCGCTGCCATGTAAGTAGTGCCATTGGAGCCCAGCTACTTTAACGCCTCATGATCCACCATATTACTATGCAGGTCCACTCTTACCAGCAGCATATCGCCCAGTTACTAGTGCACCGTTTAAGTGTTTTGTAAGATACCATACACCAGCCGGCAATACTTATATTACAGAATCTACAGGTTTGGATTATATAAAAGACATTAATGCAGAATTGGATAGTACTGGATATATTACACTTGGATTATTGGCAACAACAAGCAATTACCCTTATACTATTTATTTCAATGAGTTAGTACCCTTGGGCTAAAACAACAAAGGTGGAAGCAAATGCTTCCACCTTTGTATTTATGAATCTGTAAATATTATTGGTGTGTAAACTTGCGGGTACCTACCACAGTACCTTGTGCATTCATCAATCGGATGAAATAGATACCTGAAGGGATATTCTCAATATTCAGTTTAGCACTGTTACCGGCGGTTTTGTATTGTGTCAATACTTTACCTATCAGGTTATATACTGCTATGCTCTTTACACCCAGGCTTTCATTGAAAACCACATTCACATCATTCTGTGCAGGATTAGGATACATAATGATATCCTCATCAGATTGTAATGTAGTACTGCTGATACCGGTAGGATTTTTGGTCAATATAAATACTAGCGTTTTATTAGTGATACCTAAAAGATTATCAGTTAGTACTTCTGATACTATTGCTGTACCATAAGCTGCTGCACCTGTAGGAGTTGGATCAATAGTAGTACTCCATTGTCCAGAAGACCCAACATGAATATAACTGCTGAAATGGTTAGCTCCATCTGCTGCATAACAACCATGGTTATCACAAGTACTTACTGTCCAACCGGTAGGCATGCTTGTATGAGCCATATCTACATGCCATTTTATTTGTATACTATCAGTATATGTGTTATTGATAGTAGGCAGGAAGTCAAATAATTGAGAAGATGTAACATTCATTGTATCACTTGGATCAGCAGTAGTATTAAAAGACTGTCCAAAAGATGGGTTTGCGAACGCTATAAATGCTAATCCTAGTATGCTAAGTAGTAGTTTCTTCATAAAATATTTTTACTAATACTTGCAATATAGTACATTTTCTATAAAGCGAACTAGAGGAAGCTACCGAAATGGTATATTTTAACGTTCAGATGACATATAAAATATATTATAAATCATCTATATAACCCTTTATAATTGATCAAAATATCGGATAATGCATTCTTTCAGTACCAGTTCTTGCTCTAGCAGTCCGGATATGGGTATGATCTCAGATTCTACATAATGCGGCCATCCATCCTCATCACGACCTACATATTCATAATATCCTAGCTGGCTCAATAGTTTGCAAACAGCCACGTGCATCAGGTCTTGTTTCTGTTCTTTAGAGAATTTATTAGCGTGTAATATACCCAGCTCATTGATACCTATCAAAAAAAGGATGCCTTCCATATCGGGCACTTTTTCAAATCGCTGATGCAGGGTAAACTCCAGATCTTTCCACTTTTGTTCAAAATTTTCCATATATCTTTCCTGAACTGCTAAAATAGGCTTTTAGTAGCAATAGGGGTTTTGCAGGCAGAAGAAGAATTTTTAAAAAAAGTTAAAACTGCTTATAGGCTTGTTGTTTTTAGATTTGACTGTTTATTTTTGACCATCACATTATTTATAGCAATGGAAACATCCACACCACTAGACATTCGTGAATTGAATGAAAAGATCCATCAGCAAAGTGCTTTCATAGAGCTGCTGAATATGGAACTGAACAAGACAGTAGTAGGCCAAAAGTATATGGTAGAACGACTGTTGATAGGTTTGCTGGCACAAGGGCATGTATTGCTGGAAGGGGTACCCGGACTAGCAAAGACATTAGCTATCAAATCGCTGGCATCAGCTATACACGCACGTTTCAGCCGCATACAATTTACACCGGATCTGTTGCCTGCCGACGTATTGGGAACTATGATGTACAATCCGCAAGCACATGAATTCTCGGTAAGAAAAGGGCCAATATTCGCCAACTTCATTCTGGCAGATGAGATCAACCGTGCCCCGGCAAAAGTGCAAAGTGCCTTGTTGGAAGCTATGCAAGAGCGTCAGGTGACCATAGGTGACCAAACCTACAAACTGGAAGAACCGTTTCTGGTACTGGCTACTCAAAACCCGATAGAACAAGAAGGTACCTACGAACTTCCTGAAGCACAGGTGGACCGTTTCATGCTGAAGGTGGTGATCACCTATCCTAAAAAGGAAGAGGAACGCATGATCATCCGCCAGAACCTGAACCCACAGGGCATGGCCAAGATCAATCCGGTAGTGACGCCTGAAGATATACTAAAAGCCCGCCAACTGGTGCGCGAAGTATATATGGACGAAAAAATAGAGCAATACATATTAGACATCGTATTCGCTACTCGTTTCCCTGAAGATTATAAACTGAAGAAATTAAAACCGCTGATCAATTACGGAGCATCTCCACGTGCCAGTATCAGCCTGGCTGCAGCGGCAAAGGCCTATGCATTCATCAAACGTCGTGGTTATGTGATCCCTGAAGATATACGTGCTGTTTGCCACGATGTAATGCGTCACCGTATAGGTATCACTTACGAAGCTGAAGCAGAAAATCTGAACAGTGAGTATATACTCAATGAGATATTGAATGTGGTAGAAGTGCCATAAAAGCCTTATGCTGATGTATTTATTTAATACCCCATATAGCCAACAAGCTGATGGGGTATTTTGTTATGCATGTGTTAACAGCGAGGTAAAGCATTGACAATGAATGAGTAGACTCCTATCATTAGGGACAATTTTCTAATAATGCGCTTACCAATCATTGCTGTATTATCATTATTTATTACCATTATCCCAATTACAGCCAATAGTCAGCAAAGCCATAACGACTCTGCAAGCCAGAAAAAAGTTATAAAAACACAGGCAAAAACAGCAAAACCAGTCTCTAAAAGCAGTACCCCTGAAAAACCTTTAGCAAAAAAGGCAGTACCAGATTCTGTACAGAAAAAAGCTGTTGTGAAAACGCCACAAAGCCTAATGCAGCTAATGACTCAAAGGCCAATATTAAAACTAATAACAACCCTACCACAAAAGCAATTGATAAGGCCACAGTAAGCCCAACTGAAGTACCACAATGTGATGTAACAGAAGTAGCTTATATGCCCGGGAAAATACCTGTGGGGTATAAAACTACTTGGGTAGTAAACCCTTATGATACCGTGACCATATACACACAAGGCAAACACAATTATAAAATAGGCACTTTCTACTGGCTAGGATTAGTAACCAATGGCGAACATCTTCATTACGAATTATGGAATAAAAAGAAAAGGTATTCATCTGTAATAGCTGCTAAAGCAATAAAGCTGATACCTGTATACAACGATTAGCATTACTACCCCTACATATATAGTTTTATCTTTGTTATAGCTAAGAACACACATATGTGTGTTCTTAGCTTTTTATATATTATACAAATGTAAAGCGGGAGCATAGCTCTGAAAAAGTGAGTTATATTTGTGCATCAAATAACGAATATGCTTGCTATACACTTATTCAGACAAAACAAAGAATTGATACTAGAAGGGCTGAAAAAGAGAAACTTTAAGGACCTGGAGTTGGTGGACAAGATCATACAATTGGACGAAGCTCGTCGTGAAGCTCAGCTGGCCTATGATAATCATAAAGCTAAGATCAATGCCGCATCGAAAGAAATAGGTAAGCTGAAAGGCAAAGACGCATTGTTAATGGGTATGGATGCTACTACCTTGATGCAGGAGATAGAAGTAGCAAAAGTAGCAGTAAAGCAAGCACAAGATCGTCTGGAGGACTTGGAAAAGGAACTACATGAGCATATAGTGCTGCTTCCTAATATACCACATAGCAGCGTACCCTTTGGCAGAACACCTGAAGATAATGAAGTAGTGCGCATGAGTGGTAATACTCCTGACCTGAGTGCTCAGAAATTACCTCATTGGGAATTGACCACTAAGTACGGACTAATAGATTTTGAATTGGGAACGAAGATCACCGGGAGTGGTTTTCCGGTATATATAGGTGCCGGTGCAAAACTGCAACGTGCACTGATCTCTTATTTTCTGGATTATAATACTAATGCCGGCTATAAAGAGTATTACCCGCCTTATATGGTGAATGCAGAAACTGCCTACGGCACCGGACAACTACCAGATAAAGAAGGACAGATGTACTATATGCCTGAGGATAAATTCTACATGATACCTACTGCAGAAGTACCTGTAACGAATATATACCGCGATACTATAGTGGCGGAGAATGATCTGCCGGTAAAAATGACTGCATATACTCCGTGTTTCCGCAGGGAAGCCGGATCGTATGGTAAGGATGTACGCGGGCTGAATCGTGTTCACCAGTTTGATAAAGTGGAGATCGTACAACTATCTCACCCTGAGAATAGTTATCATGCACTGGAAGGAATGGTACTGCATGTGGAACAATTGCTGCAATCATTAGGTCTGCAATATCGTATACTGCGCCTCTGTGGTGGCGATATGGGTTTCACATCGGCACTTACTTATGATTTTGAAGTGTATAGCGCAGCGCAAGAACGCTGGCTGGAAGTGAGTTCAGTATCGAATTTTGAAACATTCCAGACCAACCGAATGAAGATACGTTACAAGGATACGAATGGTAAGACCCAATTGCTGCACTCACTGAACGGCAGTTCATTGGCTTTGCCAAGAATACTGGCTTGTATATTAGAGAACAACCAAACACCAGAGGGAGTACATATACCCAAAGTGTTGCAAGATTATTTTGGGAAAGCAATCATTAATTAATTGAACTTATGATACAAAGGATACAATCTGTTTGGCTATTCTTAGCTGCATTATTGAATGTAGGAGTGTTTTATTTTGACCTATATACCACACATACCCAAATAGCAGGGGCAGATACTGTGCAACATATGCGTGTGAATGACAACTATCCGCTGGTATTGATAGCTGTAATGATCATAGCATTACCATTGATCAGCATACTGCTTTTCAAGAACCGTAAGCAACAAAAAAACCTGACTGTATTCAGTATTATTGCAAGTATCAGTTTTATATCAACTGTACTGATGCGAGTGAGCAGTTTTAATAAATCAATTATAGGTACCAGCAGTTCATCTTATGGTGTGGGAGCTGTATTACCTTTCTTTGCTATCATTTTATTGATATTGGCGTATAGTGGTATCAACAAAGACGATAAGCTGGTAAAATCGTTGGATAGATTACGATAGAACTATCTTAGAGTCTGAAAGACAATCCTATATTTATGCTCATGTTACTAAAAGGAATGGAATAAGTAGGCTGATCGCCTGCGCCATTGCTTACAGATGTACTAGCTGAAGCATAAGTAGTTTTGAGCGTAAGAGGTGAAGCAATGAACATTTGGTTGACCCCATCGGCAGTAAAGGAAGTAACATCGGCTTCTTTAGCATACAATGACATAGTTAACACATTCAGTTCTGCCCAGAATTTGACATTCTCTGCCATAGGCCAGCTACAACCTATAGCACCTGAGAAACCTAATCCAAAATTTGTTTTGATCTCTCTGGAAGCTTGTACTAATAATACACCATTATTGCCGGGAGGATAATAATTGATAGTCTCGTTATCAATGATCTTAGCTGTTAGTGGTAAAGCTGCACCCGCTCTTATATAAACATTGGCTTTCTGAACCTTTGTTTGGATCAATAAAGAGGGCGTGAACATAATTGGTGCTTTGGCATATTGTTCGTGAGACACATTGGAACGTATACCATGATGTAGTGTATCTACAGACTGATTGGTATAATGTGTGGACAGCACCCCATAACTCAGATCGCATTGCAAGCCTATATTATCGTTGAACATGTATGTGATGCCAGCAATACCATGCATACCGGTAGAGAAAGAAGTTTTTGCCATGCTGAAATGAACCGTATCCGGCTGATTGCCAAAAGGGTTGGAATAAGTGAAAGTGCCGCTTAAAGGCCCTCCGTTATTAGCATCTAAGGTTTGCCCTGCAAGAGGCAATGCATAGCCTAAGCCTACATTAAAGTAAAATTTAGAATGTACTTTTTTCTTTACTACATTGGTGGGTGTTGCGGTTTGTGCATACAAGGTGTGCATTGATAAGAGGCAACAAAACAGAAACAAAATTCTATTCATACAATACTTATTGGAGCTTAAAAGTAATAAAGACCTACATATATAGACGTATAAAAACAGAAAGAGCAGCAATATGCTGCTCTTTATAAAAATATCTATTTGAGAATTAGAACCCGTAAGAAACACCTATGTTGATGCCCAGATGACTAAAAGGTAGACCATCTGTTTGTTGGGTACCAATATTTTGACTAGGGTAAACACCGCTACCATTTAAACCAAATTTTGTGACTGGTGCATTAGATACATTATAGGCTTGCCCATTCGTAGATGCTGCAGTGTATTTGATCTCAGATGGGTAAACGGATAATGATAAGAGACTAGCCTCTGCCCATATTTTCAGATGATCGAATATATTGTGGCTATACCCCAGAGAACTTGTAAGACCAATAGCAAAGGCGTTGCTCAACTCAAGTTTATATACATCCAGCTCATTAGCCATACCATTAGGGCCTACAGTACCATTATAAAATTCTGTTTGTGTTATTATCACTTTGGTATTCAGAGGCAATACCAGACCAGCCCTCATGTATAGTTTGTTATCCCATTTACCTGTCTGTAAAATAATACCCGGTATCAAATATGCGGGTGATTTAGCATATTGTTCAATTGTAAGATCGGCTAATGTGGATGATAGAGAAGTGCCTGATGCAATATACTTGTAGTCAGCATTAGCCAGACCAAACGCAGCATTGAGTTCGATACCCAAATGTTCATTGAGCATATAGCCTACACCTACAGAGCCTTGTATACCTGCAGAAAGAGAAGCTTTTTTGTTAGTATATGAGGCTAGAGCAGAACCGTTATTGATATAAGTAGCATTGCCTGAATATGGGTAGCCCAAAAAGCTGAATACCTGCCCAGCATGAGGAAAGGCATATCCCAAACCAAGGTTAGTGTACCATTTGGCTTGATAACGTGCAGCCTCCTTTTTCTTAACAATAGTTCTCTGTGCAAATGTAATTTGCACAGAGAAAACGAGCATCAGAACTATTACTATTCTTTTCATATTGATGTGCTTGGTGGAATTTTTACTTTTTAACCCTTTTCATGCAGGTCTCTATCTCTTCTACTGTAATAGGAATATTCTTAAAGAGGTCTACATTACCTGTTTTAGTGATCCAGATATTGTTCTCTATGCGAATGCCCATTTTCTCATCTTCAATATAAATACCCGGTTCAATAGTGAATACCATTCCTTCTTTTACAGCCTCTGTACGTGTACCTACATCATGCACATCTATACCCAGATGGTGAGATACACCATGGTAGAAATATTTACGGTAAGCAGGATCGGCCGGGTCTTGGTTTTTGATATCATTCTTAGAGAGAAGGCCAATACTGAGTAATTGCTTCTCCATTTCTACGTTGATCTTGTTCACATAATCGGGGAACATGATACCCGGTTTCAATAATTTCTTACCATACATGTGCACTGCCAGACAAGCATTATATACTTCCTTCTGTCGTTTGGTGAACTTACCATTCACAGGTATGGTACGTGTAAGATCGGCGTTGTAATTGCCATATTCCGCACCAAAATCCATGAGTATCAATTCTCCGTCCAGACATTCCTGATTATTATCTATATAGTGTAATACACGAGCCCTATCGCCTGAGGCAATAATAGCATCGTATGCATGGCCAGTAGCACGATTGCGGAGGAATTCGTGTGTGATCTCTGCCTCTATCTCATATTCCATCACGCCGGCTTTGATGAACTGCATAACACGGCGGAAAGCCATTTCTGTTATATCAATAGCGCGCTTGGTTACATCTACTTCTTCCTTTGTTTTGATAGCACGTACTTCTTTGATAATGCGAGCAGCACGTTCGTAGTGATGTAGTGGGTAACGGTTCATAAGATCGTGTACGAAATACAGATCTGTACGATGCAATTCTGTATCCAAACGGTCATTCTCATTACTATTCAGATATACTGTATCTGCATTGTGCATCATTACCTGCAGCATAGCATCAAAACTATCCTGCCATTGTACGTTCTGTATACCTGATATGGCTGTAGCTTCACTTTTACGTAATTTATGACCTACCCATTTTTCCATTACCTCGTTAGGTCGCAGAATCACTAATATTTCCTTAGCACTGTTATCCGGGTTATCAGGATATAATACTACCATTGTTTTTTCCTGAGTAACACCTGAAAGCCAAACAACATCAGAGTTGGCCTTGTAACCCAGTGTACCATCGCCATTCTTTGGGAAGGTTGGATTGGCTGGGAATATAGCTATGGAATTAGGTTTCATTTTTTTGATGAAACGCTGGCGATTTTGCTCGTATAATTTTGAAGGAAGTTGTGTGTATTTCATTTGAAAATACTTTTTGTTCAGTATATGAGAATGTGAAGTTAATAAGTATTGTAAAACGATAGTACTATAAACAAAAATCCCCCTAAAAAAGGGGGATCAAACATATTAAACATTAAATCTGAAGTGCAATACATCGCCATCTTGTACCACATATTCCTTACCTTCTATACGCAGGCGGCCGTTCTCGCGGCAGGCAGCCTCTGAGCCATATTGAATAAAGTCCTTGTAAGCAATGGTTTCGGCCTTGATAAAGCCTTTTTCGAAATCTGTATGTATAACACTGGCCGCTTGTGGTGCTTTCCATCCGCGATGTATGGTCCATGCACGAACTTCCTGTACACCGGCAGTGAAATAAGTGATCAAATTGAGCAATTGATAAGCAGAACGTATGAGACGGTTCAGGCCGGGCTCTGTAAGTCCATACTCACCTAGGAACAAGGCTTTGTCATCTGCATTTTCCATTTCTGATATCTGTGCCTCTATAGAGTTGTTCATTACTATTACCTGAGATCCCTCTTCAGTAGCAGCCTTGGTAAGTGCATCAGAGTATTTGTTACCTGTGAGTAAAGCAGCTTCATCTACATTGGCCACATACAATACGGGTTTCTGAGTAAGGAGGAATATATCTGCAATAGCTTCCAGATCTTCGCCTTCCAGCTGCATACCACGGATGTTCTTACCCTGATACAGATGATCTTTGCATAGTAGCAATACATCAAGCATACGTTTTGCCTTAGGATCGTTCTTAGCGATCTTTTCTACACGTTGTATCTTTTTTTCTACACTATCAAGATCCTTTAATTGTAATTCTGTATCGATGATCTCTTTATCGCTAATAGGGTTGATATCCCCTTCTTCGCGGAGGATATTCTCATCTTCGAAACAACGGATAACGTGAACGATAGCATCTACCTCCCGGATATTGGCTAAGAACTTGTTGCCCAAACCTTCGCCCTTGCTGGCACCTTTTACCAGACCGGCGATATCCACAAACTCGATAGTAGTGGGTAAAATACGTTGTGGTAACACCAATTCAGCCAGTTTATCCAGACGTTCATCCGGCACATCTACCTGTCCTACATTGGGCTCTATGGTACAGAACCTATAATTTGATGCTTGTGCTTTTGCGCTATTACTAACCGCATTGAACAAGGTTGATTTTCCTACATTGGGTAAACCCACAATACCTACTTGCAAGGCCATATGATCCTAAAAAATTTGCGCAAAGGTAATGGAATGTAGGGAATGTGCTAATATGAAGGGAAGCGTAATATATAATGTGGTAAAGGGGCACTTATTGCTTAATGATAGTGATATACAAAGATGCACTATCGTAGCCATTGACAAACTGAGCTTGAGTGGCCAGAGAATCGTCTAAATAATAGGTTACCGCATTGAAACAGCTGATGGGATTACCGGCAAAGTAGTCCTTTTTTTGGGTACCATGGGCAAAATTAATGTCTCGCAGCTTGTGTGTACCTGTAGGGGTTCTAATAAGCCAATCGTAATCGGCGACTATATAACTTAAATAGAAACCATTCTGTGGTGGGAATCTGACTGTATCTGTTACCTGAGTGAAATTGGTACCCTTCTTATATTTAATGACCTTGAGATTCAATAGTTCTGTACTATCATAACCTACATATTTCAGATACAGCACCTCGTTCAAACAGTCCACATCCTTTTTGCAAGAAGCTATGAAGAATACCATACATGATAGTATGGCTAAATAAAAGGGGTTTTTCATTTCGGGAAATCTGTTAACTTAAAAATAAAGTAGGTAAAAGTAAAGAATATTGCCATATCAGGAGTGTTTTTTCCTAATTAGTAGGCTGATATGGGTAACCGTACTTCTGCAACTCTTGTTCCATAGCCTGGTAGACTTTTTCTTTAAGAGCGGGAAGATCCTGTAAAGTAAGACCGGCAGCAGGAATCGGTGGTAAATATATGGCCCTGTTAAGTCCGGGACTGAGTTTCCACCAATGGCTATAGTGCCAACGCAGTACAGTATCAGGAAATATGAGAGGTACTATAGGCACTCCTGTATTAATAGCCAGCCGAAATGCGCCATCGTAAAAATTCTTAAGCAGATCCGGTGTTTCATTGAAAGTTCCTTCGGGGAAAATGGCAATAGAACTTTCGTGTTTTAGTACCCTCCACATGAGTTTCATGCTTTTGGCACGACTATGTTGACTACTACGATCGACCAATACTACCAGCTGCCTGTATATGAAACCAATGACAGGTATCTTAGCAAATTCTTTTTTACCCAATGCCCTAAAATAAAAAGGGATGGAGGGGAAAAGTACTAACGCATCGAGATAAGAAATATGGTTGGCTACAATGATGTGGTGTTCTTTGGATGGAGGAGTGCCTTGTATTTTAATGGGCATACCAATAATCCATAACCAACCACGTGACCATAAGTGTATAATCTTCCAAATAGCCTTGCGAGCGGCAATATTATTACCTATACTTATGAGTGCAAAAAAGGGAAATGCAATTAGTACACTTGACACAAAAAGCGTCAGTACATATAGTGTATAAAAGGGTTGTAATATTTTTTTGATCATGAATGATGCATGCCAGGAAACCATGGACGGCCTATCTCTGCTCTAAATGGCCAAGGCATAACAGCTGCAATGACTATGACTGCAAATAGGGTGTACCAAAAAAGGCGTTTGAATTTTGCTTCGCTATGAGTAGCGCTTTTAGATGTGGCATAACCCACATGGACAAGTACAATAGCCAATATCATACCAACAGTGTGCTCCATACTAAAAAAGCGTTTCATGGTATTTCCCATTACATCACCTTCACCTGTAATTGCGTTCCACCAGTCGTTTACAAAGTATATAGTAATGCCTACCAGCAATTGTATATCGCAGCTAATGAGCAGGAATAAAGCAATACGCTGATCACTCTTTTTGAAGAGTTTTTTACTAATCATGCCACTAAGTCCATTCACTATAGTAAACAGGGCTAATATAACGATGATCCAACGAAGGAGGTTGTGAAGATCTAAGAGTCCAGTTTGCATATGGGGCGGTTTTTATATTTTAAAGGTACTACGTAATTATTTATAGTGCAATGCCCTTTATATTAAATATTATTTATGGCCTTGTTCTATATATAGCTTGTTGTGAATGAGCGCATACCTATAGGATTGGATCATGGCCTTTAAATAAGGTAGAACATGATCTTGTGTTATGGCAGCTTGTTGAGATAATAAATTGTGAGCACAAATGCTATCCGTAGGGAAAGCATAAAGGCCTGTGGGTTTTACATCAGCAGTTTGTAATAAGTATCCATTTATTAGCAATTGGTACACACCGCTGAGCTGATTGATAGCATAAGGAGTAGCCGCCTTACGGAAAATACTATTGCCGAATGCAAAAAAGGGCTGGTCATATCCTAAATAATCTAAAACTGAGGGAAGGATATCAATTTGCTGAGCGATACTACCATGGGTGCCATGCACTGTAGTATCGCCCGGTGCATAAAAAATAATAGGAATCGCATAACGACCCATATTGTTTTGATAATATGTATCGCCTGCTAGTGGGGAGCAATGATCCGCTGTAATAACAAAGAGCGTATTGTTATACCATGCTTGCTTTTCGGCCACTGCAAAAAATCTGCGAAGTGCCATATCTGTATATGCTATGCAAGGATGAATATCCATGGTGCCTTTAGGTAAGGCACCAGCATATTGAGCAGGAACTTTATAAGGCGAGTGAGAAGTGAGTGTGAAAGCAGTAGCCAGAAATGGTTGTTGCATCTTACCTATACCAGCTACAAAATATTGTAAAAAGGGCTCATCCCAGATACCCCAGTTGCCATCGTAATCATCCTCATTATTGTATTCTGTGCGGCCATAATATTTCTGAAATCCTGCATTAGCGCAGAATACATCAAAGCTCATGGTGCCATTGGTACCGCCATGATAAAATGCAGTAGCGTAGCCTTTATCCTTGAGCAATCCGGGTAGTGCAGTGATGCGATCTGCAGCATATACTGATGTAGATATAGATTCATCCATCATGGATGGTAACCCTGCTACTACAGCAGGAATACCCTCTGCAGAGTGTAAGGCATTGGCATATGCATGAGTACATACTAATGAGCGATCCATCAGACTATCTAGGAACGGAGTATAGCTGGTACGTCCTCCCAGTTTGGTAAATTCTTTTGAGAAACTCTCACAGATGATAAGTACTACATTCTTCTTTCTGAATATATTATCATCAAAGTGTTTATATGTATTGATGTACTTAGTCAAATTACCAACCGGCAGATAATGAGCTTCCTCTAATTCATCGTTTGCAAAAGTATTGATGACACTAAAAGGAGTATTGATAACAATAGGTGTGTACTTGCTATCTGCCACCTGCACTGCATTACGTATACCAATAGGAACATATTGCAGACCACCACGTATACCAATAACAATAGTACCTGAAACAAGTAGAAGTATTAATGTTTGCCAGATAGGAGCTAGCCTGGTATTCCTTAGTACAGGTGATTTATCAATAGGCGTATGTTTTGCGATCTTTTTATTGATATGAACCACTGACCATACCATGAAAAACATTATCAATGGGATATACCAAAAATCCAATATCAGGCGTGGTAGAATAGATAGAAAATCACCTTTACGGGTGACCATATTCAAGACATCGGCAGTAGAGCGTTTGAAGTTGAATGGATAATAGGTCCAGTCTCCTATTTCAAATAATAGGGCGATAACATTCACGATAATAAATACCCAATGCGTAAGCCTTTGCCAACGTGGCATACGCCATAAAGGCAAAGGCAATAACAGCAATAATATATATATGGCATTGAGTGCCAGTAATGCAGAAGTATCGTATCGTAATGCAAAAAAAGTGATGCGGAAAAAGCCAGTTAATGTCAGCCCGGCAAAATGATGGATATTAATAATGGTAAATGCACAACGACTGAGGAAATAACACCACAGCAAAAAAAGCAACTGAAAAATGATGCGTCGTAAGGGAGCAATGATCTCTTTCATAGCAATTTACCAGTTCATTCGTCGGCGCAGGTTCACAATATGCTCTACATGATGACGTCCATGCCATGCATATAGTTCTGTCATTTCCCAAAGAGGTACATAACGTTGTTGATCTGGATGGTAATAAGTACGCTCCCAATCTGAGGGTTGCATATTATTTAATATGCTCACCCAACGGCGATGCAATGCATGCAATAAGGTTACTGATACATTTACAGGTACATTTTTCACATCGGGTAATTGGGCCCAGAGGTTTTCATTGTAAGGATTGATGACAGGGCCATCTTCTGTAAGTGCCAGTTTCAAGCGCACGTAAGCATTGATATGGCTATCTGCCATATGGTGCACTACTTGCTCTATGGTCCAACCATCGGGTCTGTATGGGGTTTCGAGATGTACTCTATCCAAATTCTCAATACATACATCCAGCCAAGATGGTACTGCTTCTATAATTGCAATAGCCTTTTGTATAGTTTGTGAAGAATATTGTTCCGGTCTTTGAAAACGGCCAATAGGATATTTGAGTTGTTCTAGGTTTTGCTCCATTACAGGTGTGATTTACAAATAAATGTAAGATGATTTGTTCATAATTAGATAATATGGAAATTCAAGTATTTGATAAAGATTAAAAAAACAACTGTATTGATCATTTAATACATAAAAGAAAAGCCCCACAAATTGTAGGGCTGTCCATTATGAGAGTTGTGAATACTATCTTTAGCTACATCCTGTAGTTGTACCACAATTAGGACACATATAGCAAGTACCATTTCTTAAAGTGATGTTACCACAGTTTCTGCAAGCAGGAGCATCTGCGCTGGTACCCATTAATTTTTTGGCTTCAAGCGAATTTTGAGCAATTACAGATACCGGCTTAGGGGTTACTGCTGCTACCGTTTTCTTAGGGGTTTGTTGTGGTGCTGTTACACGAACTTGTGATAATTGCAATTGAGGTATAGATGGTTCCTGATGCGGTTGTACTCTGTCTGCATCCGGTACGTGTACCAGATCTGTACGATCCAGATATTCATATGCCAATAAACGGAAGATATAATCCAATACAGAAGTGGCAGTCTTAATATTCGGGTGCTCTACGATACCTGAAGGTTCGAAACGAGTAAAGATGAACTTATCTACATACTCTTCTAAAGGCACACCATATTGCAAGCCGACAGAAACTGCAATTGCAAAGCTATTCATCATACTACGCATGGTAGCACCTTCTTTAGCCATATCTATGAATATCTCACCCAAAGTAGAATCGCTGTATTCACCAGTTCTTACAAACAATGGTTGTCCACCAACTTTTGCTTTAAATGTATAACCACGACGCTTAGCCGGTAATTGCTTACGTTCTACTATTCGGCTCAATTCACGTTTCAGTTGTGTGTCAGGACTAGCTTGTACACGCTTGTTCACTTCCTCCAGCAATTCGTCAACCGTTAGTTTTCCTAAGTCTACTATTTGGCTATCTACAGCTACTTCTTCTTCCTTAGTATCTTCTTTCTTCTTAGAATCGCTTTTGTTACTTAAAGGTTGACTCAACTTAGAACCATCGCGGTATAAAGCACAAGCTTTAAGACCTAATTGCCAGCTAAGGAAATAACAATCCTTTATCTCTTCAATATTAGCCTCGTTAGGAAGGTTGATAGTTTTAGAAATAGCACCACTGATGAAAGGCTGTACGGCACCCATCATGCGGATATGACCGTGTGCGTGAATATAACGTTGTCCTTTACGGCCACACTTGTTAGCACAATCAAATACCGGCAGGTGTTCGTCTTTCAGATATGGAGCACCCTCTATAGTCATGGTACCACATACATAATCGTTTGCTGTTTCTATCTCATCGTCAGTGAAACCTAATTCATGTAAGAGGCTGAAATTTGCATCATAATATTGTTCAGGTTTGAAGCCTAGACGACGCAAACACTCTTCGCCCAATGTATACACATTGAATACAAAACCTGATTCGAATGCACTTTCTACTGCTGTATCTAGTTTTTTGAGTTCTTCTGCTATGAATCCTTTTTCGCTTAATGTCTGATGGTTGATATAAGGGGCGCCTGCAAATGTGCCATGTCCTTTTGCGAATTTCACGATCGCATCGATCTCTTCAGGTTGGTAACCCAATTTTTTCAAGGCACTAGGTATAGACTGATTGATGATCTTGAAATAACCACCACCAGAGAGTTTTTTGAATTTCACTAATGCGAAATCCGGTTCAACACCTGTAGTATCACAATCCATTACCAGACCAATTGTGCCTGTAGGAGCTATAACTGTAGCCTGTGCATTGCGATAACCATATTGTTCACCCATTTGTACTGCATCATCCCAAGCCTTAGTAGCTGCGGTGAGCATGTAATCAGGGCAATATTTAGCGTTGATACCATTTGGTTTTATTTCTATGCCTTCGTAAGCATCTACAGCATCGTAAGCAGCAGCACGGTGATTGCGCATTACACGCAACATGTGTGCACGATTTTCTGTGTAACGAGGGAAAGTGCCGAGGCTCTTTGCCATTTCAGCAGAGGTTCTATATGCTACGCCATTCATGATAGCTGTGATAGCACCTGCAATAGCACGCGCTTCTTCACTATCATAAGGTATGCCACTTACCATCAGCATAGAACCGAGGTTTGCATAACCTAATCCTAAGGTGCGGTAATCATAACTGAGTTGCGCTACTTCAGGAGAAGGGAACTGGGCCATCAGTACTGATATTTCCAATACTACAGTCCATAGGCGGGTCATATATTCAAAACCTTGTACATTAAATATACCATCTTCTTCATTGAAGAAACGACGTAGATTCAATGATGCCAGATTACATGCTGTGTTATCCAAGAACATGTACTCTGAACATGGGTTTGATGCGTTGATACGGCCACCTTCAGGGCAGGTATGCCATTCGTTGATGGTAGTATCATATTGTGTACCAGGATCTGCACAACGCCAAGCAGCGTAAGAAATCTTTTCCCACAGTTCTTTAGCCGGTATCTTACTCATTACTTTACCGGTACTGCGAGCAGTCATTTCCCAATCTTCGCCATTTGTAAGGCGACGGAAAAATTCGTTTGGTATACGTACTGAGTTATTAGAGTTTTGACCTGATACTGTTTTGTATGCTTCGCCTTCGTAATCAGAAGGATATCCGGCAGCTATCAATGCTGCTACTTTCTTTTCTTCTTCTACTTTCCAGTCAATGAAGTTGATCACTTCAGGATGATCCAAATCTAAGCAAACCATTTTAGCAGCACGGCGTGTAGTACCACCACTCTTGATAGCACCTGCAGCACGATCGCCTATTTTCAAGAAGCTCATCAAGCCGCTGGAAGTACCACCACCACTGAGTTTTTCGCCTTCGGCACGAACATGTGAGAAGTTAGTACCTACACCTGAACCATATTTGAATATTCGTGCTTCACGCACCCAAAGATCCATGATACCACCGTCGTTTACCAGATCATCGCTTACACTGAGGATGAAACAAGCATGTGGCTGAGGGCGCTCGTAAGCATTCTTAGAACGCTCTAATGTAACTGTTATAGGATCAACATAATAGTGTCCTTGTGGTTTGCCTTCTATACCATAGCTACTATGCAGTCCGGTATTGAACCATTGCGGAGAATTAGGCGCACAACTTTGTTCCAGTATACTGAATATCAACTCATCATAGAATACTTGTGCATCCTGAGAAGAAGCAAAGTAACCATATTGTTCGCCCCATATGCGCCAACAATTAGCCAAACGATGTGCTACTTCTTTTATAGATGTTTCGCGTCCGGTAGTACCATCCGGTTGAGGTACACCTGCTTTACGAAAATATTTTTGAGCTAATATATCTGTTGCTATTTGAGACCAATGTTTGGGAACTTCCACATTAGTCATTTCAAATACTTTTTCCCCATTAGGATTTCTAATGATCGAAGTACGATAGTCGTATTCGAACATATCGAAAGGACTAACACCGTCGCGGGTATACTGACGTTGGAAAGCTAAGCCTTCGCCTTTTGTTTTAGTTTTTTTGGCACTCATGGGTAAAAGTATTTGTGTTAGTAATTTTTTTAGGTCGGAAAGCGAATTTATTAAAAGAGTTGAGGTGTTTGGGATAAAGAAATTAACCTTCTGTGGATAAACTATTGTATAAACTCTCAAGCGTAGGCGTGACTTGATATATTATTTTATTATTAATTCAATATTATTACATCGGCTTTGAAATGTCTGATAAATTGTTAATTTGATATCAGCATTTACTTATTCAATGTTAAGAATTTTATAGCTGCGTATGGCTTTGGGAGGCAAATAGAGGCTTGCACATTTACTTTTACCATTATTTTCCACTATTTTTATGCGTAAATTTTTTTTATGCAATTTCCTGACAATCTGCGTTACACTAAAGACCACGAGTGGATAAAAATAGAAGGCAATACAGCTACAGTAGGTATCACTGATTTTGCTCAACATGAGCTGGGCGATATCGTATATGTAGAAATAGGAAGTACTGGAAAGCCATTGAGTGCCAACGAGATCTTTGGTACTGTGGAAGCTGTTAAAACCGTTTCTGATCTGTACCTGCCTGTTAGTGGTACTGTTACAGAGGTGAATGCTGATTTGGAAAGCAATCCTGAGTATGTAAACCAAGATCCTTATGTTAAAGGATGGATGGTGAAAATGACTATCAGTGATATGTCTGAAGTAAACAACTTGATGGACGCAGCTGCTTATGGCCAACTGGTAGGCGCATAACATGTGGCAAGTTTTTACTGAAAGATCAACTTATACAAAACGAGCAAGGCTACTGGCTATCCTGTGGACCTTGCTCATTTTCTTTTTATGCTTCTTACCGGGTGCAGATATCCCTGAAGTAGGGATACCTTTTGCCGATAAATGGGCGCATTTTATTCTTTTTGGCATGTTTGCCATTCTTTGGTTATGCACCAAACCTACCCGTAAATTCAGTTTTCTTCTTTTCATTTTTGCTGTATGTGTGTTTCTAGGTTGGTTGGTAGAGCTGATACAGGGTACGCTTACCTTCTTAGGTCGCTCGCAGGATAATATGGACACCTTAGCAGACTCTATAGGCGGTTTACTGGGGGTATTGTTTTTCTACATGTTGTCTAAAATGGCTGAAAAACGTATCAGCAAAACACCAAAAAGTTAATTTTCGCAGTTCATATAGCTAGATACACTCTTTTTATAGCAGACTACAAGCATTCTTTCTTATTTTAGTCATCTAATTACTTAATATCAAGCCTATATTGACTGTATGATATACCGTAGCAAAGCACCTTTACGCATTGGACTGGCAGGTGGCGGCACAGATGTAAGCCCTTATTGTGACATGTATGGTGGTGCCATACTCAATGCCACTATCTCTCTATATGCATATGCTACTATCGAACCATTGGATCAACCTATAGTGATCATAGAAGCTGTAGACCGAGGAGAGAAAGTGCAATATGAAAAGAATGAAAAATTACCTATCGACGGAAAATTAGACCTTGCTACAGGTGCATACAATCATCTGGTGCAGCAGTATGGGCCTATGCCTTCTGGTTTCAAACTAACCACATTTGTAGATGCACCTGCAGGATCAGGTCTAGGTACCTCTTCTACACTTATGGTAGCTATACTAGGTGTTTTTGCAGAGTGGTTGCGATTACCTTTGGGCGAATATGACATAGCTCATATGGCTTACCAGATAGAGCGTGTGGAGCTGGCTATGGCTGGTGGTAAGCAAGATCAGTATGCTGCTACATTTGGCGGAGTGAACTTTATGGAGTTTTATGATGGCAGTACAGTTATCGTAAACCCATTGCGTATCAAACCTCAATACCTATACGAACTTCAGAATAATCTCCTATTATATTTTACTGCTACCAGCCGCTTATCATCTTCTATAATAGAAGTGCAAAGCCAAAATGTAAAAGATAACAACCAGACATCAATAGATGCAATGCACCAACTGAAAGAGCAGGCCCGCATGATGAAAGAAGCTCTGCTGAAAGGCAAGGTGCATGACATAGGTAGTATCTTGGATTTTGGATTCCGTTATAAAAAACAAATGGCAAAAGGTATCTCCAACCCTCGAATGGATGAGATATACGAAGCTGCACTAAAAGGTGGTGCTACCGGTGGTAAGATAAGTGGTGCAGGCGGTGGTGGATTTATGATGTTCTACTGCCCTGGCAATACCCACTATCACGTAAGACAAGCACTGAGTAATTTTGGTGGCGATTTTCGTCAGTACGAGTTTACACAACATGGTTTATTTACCTGGAGCATCTGATGAATATGGAATGTATCGTACTTGCAGGTGGATTAGGCACGAGGCTTAGGGGAGTGATAGGTGCATATCCTAAATGTATGGCAGAGGTGAATCATCAACCTTTCCTGCATTATATATTTGAATACTTGCAAAGCCAGCAATGTACACGTGTCATTCTATCCTTAGGGTATAAACATGAAGTGATCACTGATTGGGTAGCCACGCAAAATAAACCTTTTGAGATAGACTATGTGATAGAAGCAGAACCATTGGGTACAGGTGGCGGCATACAACTAGCCATGGCAAAAGCTATAACAGAAAATGTTGCTGTACTGAATGGTGATACTATGTTTCAGGTACATCTGCCAGATCTGTTCTTATTCCATCAGCAAGAAAACTCAGACACTACGCTGGCATTGAAGGAAATGCTTCATTTTGATAGATATGGTGTAGTGAATGTTGATAGTGCTTATCGAGTTTCTTCATTTGAGGAGAAAAAACAACGCGAAAAAGGCTGGATCAATGGTGGTATATATATCATCAACAAAAAGGCATTTCTGGTAAAACACTTGCCTGAAAAATTCTCCTTTGAAAAAGACTATTTAGAGGCCTACTTACAAGAAAAGAAATTCTTCGGCTTTAAAAGCAATGCTTATTTCATAGACATAGGAATACCTGAAGATTACGAACAGGCACAGCAGGATTTTATAAAATTGTTTCCATGAAAATTGCGATCATAGGCTCTGCACACCCTCTGCGAGGAGGGTTAGCGACTTTTAACGAGCGCTTGGCAAAAGAATTGCTAGGGCTGGGTCACGATGTGTCAATGTATTCATTCTCTTTGCAGTACCCTTCTTTTTTATTCCCCGGCGCTACACAATATACTGACGAACCAGCACCAGAAGGCCTTAGAATTCATTCTGTAATCAATAGTGTTAATCCGCTGAATTGGCTGCAAGTAGGGCGTAGAATGCGTAGAGAAAAATTTGATCTGGTGATCATCAAATTTTGGTTACCTTTTATGGGGCCTGCTTTTGGTACTATATTACGTGGAATTCGTAGAAACAAACATACTCGTGTAGTATGTATTGTAGATAATATCATCCCGCATGAGAAAAGACCTGGTGACAAAGCCTTTGCCAATTATTTCATAAAAGCAGTAGATGCTTTTATAACAATGAGTAAGGACGTACTGAAAGATCTGCAAACCTTTACTGAAAAGCCGGCACTGTTCACTCCCCATCCTGTATATGACAATTACGGTACTCCGGTATCAAAAGAAGATGCTTGTCAAAAATTGGGGTTGAATCTGCACGACAAATATATCTTGTTCTTTGGCTTTATTAGAAAGTACAAAGGGCTAGACTTATTACTAGAAGCTATGAGTGATGAACGTATCAGGAAAGCTGGCATTAATCTGATAGTAGCAGGTGAATTTTACGAGGACAGAGCTGTGTATGACCAATTGATACAAGAACATCAATTGCAAGACCGTACTAAAATGTACACTGAATTTATACCAAACAATGAAGTAAAATACTACTTCGGCGCAGCTGATATGGTAGTACAACCTTATCGCCATGCTACACAAAGCGGTATTACGCAAGTAGCTTATCACTTTGAAAAACCAATGGTGGTGACCAATGTCGGAGGACTACAAGAAGTAGTACCAGATGGCAAAGTAGGTTTTGTAACTGAGCCCGATCCTACTGCTATTGCCACTGCTATACTTAGATTCTATCAGCCCAATGCACTACCTAATGTGCAAGAAAATATCCATGTAGAAAAGCTGAAGTATACTTGGGATACTTTTGTGAAGAAACTACTAGCTGTAGTAGCAGGTGAATAATTCTTATTGTAATAGTTTTTTTATAGCATTGTACACCTCATCTACACTAATGCTTTTTACAGCTTCAGGAATAAAATCTGTTTTATAAAACGCCTTATTCAGGCATGGTGATACTATCTTTTCCATTCTTTCATACCCATATATCTCTACAGCACTGGTACAGGTGAAAATAGCCACTACAGGTATTTTTAAAGCTAAAGCTATATGCATACCCAATGTATCACCACTTACTACCAGCGATGTACTACCTATATCTAGCATATAATCTTTGATATCTTTCCTATCTTCAAAAAAGATACATTCATACCTATCCTGTGTAAGTCTTTGTGCCAGTTGGGTAAATTTATCCCATTTCTTGGTAGGCCAGCGTTCTCCGGCTCTTGCTTCTATACCTATTACTCTCTGCCTAGGCTTTGCTATTACATCACTAGGTATCATATATTCTTCACCATTGAATGTATGCCCCAGCATTCGAAATAGTATTTCCTGATAAGAACTCTGATTCTCCCATTTTAGCTCATCTGCTCGCTTCTTACCCCATCGAGATGAAAGTCCCATATCGAACCATTCTCTGGAAGGCACAGTATAATTTACCTTCCCATCACGCATAAACGCACCGAACAACAGAGAAGTATTCATGCTTGAAGCTACTGTAGCACAAGTCACATCGTCATCCATTGAAATTACAAGATCAAAATGTTCGTTTAAAATACCTGATGGCACAATATCCTCAATGGCAACAATATGTCTCAGATTTGTTAGTTGTGCCGGCAATACAGTGATATTGTGTCTGGCAGTTATCCATGTTATCTCATCATGAGTATATAGGTGCAACAGTACACTAGTTCTTACTACATCCCCGGTAGCTCCTATTTTAATGATCGCAATTTTCGACATGAATTACTCTGTGTATTATCAAATATATCAGAACAGCGTATCGCCCAGCCTGTTCTTGGTTCTTCCTAAGTGACGATATGCTTTATCTGTGGCTTCTCTACCTCGTGGTGTACGCATAAGATAGCCTTCTTGTATCAGAAATGGTTCATATACTTCCTCTATCGTGCCCGACTCTTCACCAACTGCTGTAGCTATATTACTGATACCAGCAGGGCCACCTTTGAACTTATCTATCAGAGTAGTAAGTATCTTGTTATCCATATCATCTAGCCCGCTCTCGTCTACATTTAAAGCACGCAGTCCATGTTCTACTATGGCCATATCTATGGTACCATTACCCAATACCTGTGCAAAATCACGCATCCTACGTAATAATCCATTAGCAATACGAGGAGTACCTCTACTTCGGCTAGCTATTTGCATGGCTGCATCAGATGTGATGCGCACATTCAATAACTTACCTGCTCTCAGTACTATACTTTGTAGTATATCAGCTGTATAATATTCTAATCTTGATTTAATGCCGAAACGTGATAACAAAGGTGCTGTCAGCAATCCAGAGCGTGTAGTGGCACCAACCAGCGTAAACGGATTCAGATTCAATTGTATACTACGTGCCGCAGGGCCCGTTTCTACCATAATATCAATCTTGAAATCTTCCATAGCAGCATACATATACTCCTCTACCACCGTACTCAATCTATGTATCTCGTCTATAAATAATACATCTCTGGGTTCCAAGCTGGTAAGCAACCCTGCCAGATCACCCGGCTTCTCTATTACTGGTCCACTGGTCTCTTTTATGCTTACACCTAATTCATTGGCTACAATTCTTGATAATGTGGTTTTACCTAATCCCGGAGGGCCATGGAATAAGACATGATCAAGAGCTTCTCCTCTCAGATTAGCCGCTTTGATAAATATGCGCAGATTTTCTATCAATTGAGGTTGCCCCGCAAAATCTTCTATCGATTGCGGCCGGATACTATTCTCATATTCCCTTTCCTGTGGGCTCAATTCATCTGATGGACGCACATTTGATTTTTCCATGCCTAAAGTTACTGAATTATACGTTTTTTTACTTCTAATACACGCTATTAACTCTTAGCAAGTGTTCATACTCTTGATAAAAAATGAATATTTGCTATTTATGACATATATATTAGAGTGACAAACTAACAAATATTATAGCAACTACAAATAATTACCTTTGCGCAGTTTCTA
>JBAWXE010000012.1:0-43216 GCA_037144255.1 Bacteroidota bacterium
GGTATAAAGTAAAGTATTGAATCAAATTAAAATTAGTGAAAGTTTTCTCATAAGGTAAAACTCAGGTATGAATATTATTATTCCAATGGCAGGCATGGGCAAACGTATGCGCCCACACACACTTACTACACCTAAACCACTGATACCTGTAGCAGGTAAAACGATAGTGCAAAGACTGGTAGAAGATATACTGGCGACAGCCAATGAGAAAGTAGAAGAAATAGCTTTTATCATAGGTCCGGCATTTGGTAAAGAAGTAGAAAAACACCTGTGTGAAGTAGCAGAAAATCTGGGTGCCAAAGGAAGGATATGCTATCAGGAAACACCACAGGGTACAGCACATGCGATACTGTGTGCAGCTGAGAGCCTGAAGGGTAATGTGTTCATAGCATTTGCAGATACTTTATTCAAAGCGACATTCAGTATAGATACCAAGAAGGATGCTATCATCTGGACACAGAGAGTGGATGACCCATCGGCTTTTGGAGTGGTGAAACTGAATGCAGCCAATGAGATAGAAGCTTTTGTAGAAAAACCAAAGGACTTTGTATCGGACCTGGCTATCATAGGTGTGTACTACTTCAGAGATGGAGAAGGGCTGAGAAAAGAACTGCAACGCCTGATAGATAATGACATAAAACTGAAAGGTGAATACCAGATAACAGATGCCATGAGCCATATGCTGGAAAACGGTATGAAGTTCTATACCGATCAAGTAGACGAATGGCTGGACTGTGGTAATAAAGATGCTACTGTGTATACTAACCAACGAATACTGGAAATAAAGAAAGATACAGAACAACTGGTATCGGCAACGGCTACTATAGAGAATAGCGTGGTAATAGCACCTTGCTATATAGGTAAAGGAGTGAGCATCAAGAACTCGGTAGTGGGACCGCATGTATCGCTGGAAGCGGGGGTGCAGGTATCTGATGCCCGTATCAGCAATAGTATCATACAAGCTGATAGTATTGTTAAAAATACCAGCATAGAAAACTCCTTATTAGGGAAAAACGTAACTTACGTGGAAAAGCCACAGGAGTTGAGCCTGGGAGATTTTTCGACACAATTATGAAAGTATTGAGTAAGATCCGAAGTGTAATAACCGTACTATTTCTAAGTGTTTTCTCGTTTGTTGTGCCCGGATATGGTCAGCAGGAAGATGTAGTGATGCCTACTACGCTGGAACCTACGCCCAAAAGACTGGCCGATGAAATGTACTTTGATGCTATCAAAGCCCATATAATGGACGATGATAAGCTATGTGACAGCTTATTGCTGGAATTCATCAAAAAAGACCCTACCCAACCCGCAGCGTATTATCAGCTAGCGCTGAACAGCATCAAACATAAATCGCTGGAGAAGGCTACTGAGTATATCAAAAAAGCAGTGGCCCTGGATGGAAAGAGCAAATGGTACAGAAGTGAGTATGCGGAAATACTAGCTTATTCGCTGAAATACTCAGATGCTGCTGATATATATATGCAACTGGCCAAGGAAGAGGCACAGAATGAAGATTACCTATCGAAAGCATCGTCCTATTATCAGAATGAAGGAAAATATAAACAGGCACTGGCTGCACTGGATATACTGCTGGAAAGGACAGGCAATGATGAAGAAGTACTGGAGCAGAAAGAACAAGTTTACCTGAAGATGTATGATTTTGATGCTGCTGCCAAAGTATTACAGCAACTGATAGCCATGAACCCGAAAGAAAGCAGGTATTATTTTTCACTAGGGTCTATATACGATAACAGAAAGCAAAATGAAAAAGCTACTGAGGTATATAATAAAGCACAAGAACTTTTTCCCGGGGACCCGAATATACAATATGCACTGGCACAGCACTACAAGAGCCTGAACGATACGGCCAAGTATAATGAGTATGTAGTAAAAGCCATTACCAATCCTAATCTGGATGTAGAAAGCCAGTTGGTACTATTAGAGGGTTATGTGCATGACAATCAAGACAACACAGATACAGGCCGTAAATGGCAGATCATAGGCCTATTCAAAGCACTTGCAGAGCAGCACCCTAAAAATATGTTGACACAACGTGCCTATGGAGATGTGCTGATGTTGGATGGTCAGAGAGAAAAAGGATTGGAACAATATAAGAAGGGAATAGCAGTAGATCCTTCGAGCTTACTATTGTGGGATAGATTGCTTAGCAGCTATGTAGAACCCAGGTTTGCCGATTCGCTTATTTACTACAGTGAAAAGGCCATGAGACTGTTCCCTAATCAGGCGTTGGTGCAATACATGAATGGTATTGGCCATTTTAATAAGAAGAATTATACCAAGGCGATCAATGCTATCAACAGAGCCATAGACCTGCAACCCGAAGAAGATAAAGAAGGACTAGCAGGTATGTACTCCATGATAGGAGATATATATTATACCACTAAGCAATATACAGAAAGTGATACTGCCTATGAAAGATCGCTGAGGCTGAACTCTAAGAACCCATCGGTACTGAATAATTATAGTTACTATTTAGCTGAGAGAGGAGTGCGACTAGAGGAAGCGGAGAAAATGTCTAAGAAAGCGCTGGAGTTGAGACCCACTGAACCGACCTTTTGTGATACCTATGGATGGGTACTCTACAAAATGGGAAAGTATGATAAAGCCAAGGAGTGGATACAAAGAGCTATCAATGGAGATCTGGAACATGCTGATGCTACACTATTCGAACATTTGGGAGATGTGTATTTTAAATTGAAGGATGTAGATAAGGCAGTAGATTATTGGAAAGCAGCCAAAGAAAGGGGATCTGAAAATCCGCAGATAGATAAAAAAATACAAGACAGAACGATCTATGAGTAAGTATTTGGGCAGGACCACCTTATTGTTGTTAGTAATAGCATTTGCGGCTTCGTGTAAGATGCCCAAACGCCCTACACGCAGGAAACTGCGTAAAGAACCTGCTCAGATAGTGGTGCTACACACAGATACAGCGGCTATCAACAAGGCACTACCACCCGATAGTCTTACCCTAATTAATAATGCAAAAAAGGCACTTATCAATAAACTGATGGTGTTGTGGGATAAGAAAGTGGATTATACCACATTTAGTGGAAAGGCAAGGATGCACTTTGTAGGAGAAGAAGATAAACAAGAGTTCACAGCGCATTTCAGGATGAAAAGGGATAGTGCTGTATGGGTGTCTATAACTGCCTTGGGATTGCAAGCAGCCCGAATATATATTACCCCTGATAGTGTACGTTACATTAACTATCTAAGGAAGGAAGTAGCTGTACTGCCATTCAGTAAGGCTTATAACCTGCTACCAAGAAGTATGGATTTTAGAACATTGCAAAGCCTGATAATAGGTAATGCACTGCAAAGTGAAGGTACAATAACAGATGCTACTGATTTTGGAGGTACATGGTCGTTGCAGATGATGAATAAGGATTTTGTACAAGAAATATCCTACAATAAGCAAGATAGTACTATGCGTACAGGGCAATTAAGATCGCAGATGCAGAAAGGTATAGCCAGTGTGATGCAATATGGTAATTATGATACCACGCAGGGGCGCAAATTTGCATTTAGTCGTACTATTAATGTAGTAGATACATCTGGTGCACAGTACTATCTGGACATGAATTTTCTGAATGTGACTTTTGATGAACAAGTAGATTTTCCATTCCCCATACCGAAGAATTACGAAAGACGATAAGTCTAGTAACCTGAATGCATTCGAGGTTTATTGACCCTGTTGGCCTTGCCGGTCATTATTCGGTAGGCAATATCCAGCTCTAAGAAAAAGGAATCACTGATCTTTTCAGGTACAGTATTTTCTGTACCATTAAGTTTATAGACGGTTATCTGCGAAGGGTTTTGAGGTAACACATACACAGGCGTTAATGAAAAGACCCAATGTTTGATAGTATAACTAATGGGTAGACTCAATTCATAATCGAGTGTTTGGAATTTGTCGGCAGCAATAACTGCTTTTGGTTTTTTTACTTTTTTGCTATTGGGATTTCTGGCTATTTGATATTGATCGTAGTAATGCTGTGTACCAGAGAACGTAGTAACAGTAGGGATTATGGATAGTTTATCCTCGGCCAAAAAGAAGGTATGATCTATGGCAAGTCCCAGTACATAGTCAGTAGTGGCACCAAAATTCATTTCGGTAGTAATAAGTGGTTCTACATAGTCGTTACTATACATACCATAGAGATTGATGCTACCTGTAATGTTGGCTTTGACAGAAGTACTTTTTTTACTGTAGAAGAACTTGTCGAAAGCGATGCCTGTGTTCAGATCTCCGAAACTGTGTTGGTAACCTCCTTCTAAAGTCAATAGATCAATGTGTTTTTTAGGTACGTCAGTATAGGATATTTGAGCCTTGGCATACAATCCATTTTGAGCTTTAAAGGAGATGTAAGGAGAAAAGTAGGGTATACGAACACTATCCTTTCGCCCTAGATAGACATTGTTGCTTAAGTAATTCATACCCAATGTGAATGTGGAATTTGTCTCGTATGGATCGTCATCATCGTCGGTTTGGTGCGTAAAATGCTGTTGGGCAGACAGCATATTAGAATAGAGACTTAGAAATATTAGTAGGGCAGCACGTAGCATTGAAAAATAGTAAGTATGTTATGAAATGCAATTTGGTTGATTGTTATAGAATTACCGAAGTAATATAGACTGAAAAGTAACATAGTAGTTTAATCTTAGTTAAATATAGTATTCATTATCAATATATTTCATGATTTAACTTAATATATAGTAAACTTATGAAGCAGAGAGTACATTACTTGAGCACTTCTGTTATTTTTGTTGAACATTCTTTATAAATCATTCGTACTAATGAAAGTTGTCATATTTGCAGGCGGTAGAGGTACCCGGATATCTGAAGAGTCGGCGATACGCCCCAAGCCCATGATAGAGATAGGAGGGAAACCTATTTTGTGGCATATAATGAAGATCTATGCTGCCTATGGGCATACAGAGTTTATAGTATGTTTAGGTTATAAGAGCTGGATGATCAAGGAATACTTTGCCAATTATTTTCTGCATAATGCTGACCTGACCGTAGACCTTGCTAATAATTCTATGCAGGTTCATCATAATTCAGCTGAACCATTTAAGATATCACTCATTGAGACCGGAATGGATACTATGACAGCCGGCAGGTTGAAAAGAGTATTGCCATATGTTGGCAATGAAACATTTATGCTTACCTATGGTGATGGTGTGGCAAATGTGAATATAGATGAGTTGCTGAAATTCCATAAGAAATCGGGTAAGGTGTGTACGATGACTGCTATACAAGCTACCAGCCGATTTGGTGTCATTAAAATGGAGGATGATGGCAGCATCAATAGTTTTGAAGAAAAGCCAGCTGATTCAGGTACCTGGATCAATGGAGGTTTCTTTGTATTAGAGCCAAGTATTGCCAAATACCTGCATGATGATGCGGATGATATCATGTGGGAGCGTCAACCCATGGATGACTTGGCAAAAGATGGACAAATAGCGGCTTATCGCCATCATGATTTTTGGAAATGCATGGATACCATACGTGATAAAGAAGAATTGGAATCTCTGTGGCAAACAAACCCGATATGGAAAAAGTGGTAAATGCAGCCTACCTGAGATCTGTATTTAATGGTAAGCGAGTATTCGTAACCGGACATACAGGTTTTAAAGGAGCATGGCTGATACAGATATTAGAATGGTTGGGGGCAACTGTAAAAGGGTATGCATTGGCGCCGGAGAAAGAAAATGACCTTTTCAACCAGATAGGGGGAACAAAATTGTGCTACTCATCGGTAGAAGGTGACCTGCGCGACCTGCATAGTTTGCATGGTGAGTTAGTAAGATTTGAACCACATTTTATTTTTCACCTGGCTGCACAATCGCTGGTGCGCCGTAGCTATGACACACCTGCATATACCTTTATGGTGAATACACAGGGTACAGTACATATGCTGGAAGCATTGCGTAGTTATAATACTGCATGCGTCGCCTTGATGATCACAACTGATAAGGTGTATGAAAATCCCGAGCGAGGTACCCCATTCAAAGAAGATGATAAGCTGGGAGGATATGATCCATACTCTGCCAGTAAGGCTGCAGCTGAAATAGTTGTAGAATCATATAGAAGATCGTTTTTTAATCCTGATAATTATACGCAGCATCAAAAAGCTGTTTCTTCGGTAAGAGCAGGCAATGTGATAGGTGGTGGAGATTATTCAGATGACAGGATCATACCAGATATAGTAAGAGCATTGGAGTTTGGAGAAATTGTAGGGTTAAGGAATCCTCAATCTATCCGTCCATGGCAACATGTATTAGAGCCATTGGGTGCATATTTGCTGCTAGCAGCCCGAATGAGCGAAGATCCGGTGCTTTTTAGCACTTCTTATAATTTTGGCCCAAATGCAGATGATATGCTGACTGTGGAAGACCTGACAAAAGTATTTTTGGATCGTTTTGGCAGTAATGTTGGGTACAAAAATACTTCTCAGGGAAATTCGCTACACGAGGCGAAACTATTGTTGCTGGATAGTAGTAAAGCATATGATATGATAGGGTGGAAACCTATGATGAATGCCACTTCATCTATTATCTGGACAGCAGAATGGTATGCAGATAATACAAGTACTGCAAAAGAAAAATGTTTACAACAGATCACTAAATATTTCGAAATGTTATCATGACGTGGCAAATACAAGGAACAGCATTAGCAGGTGCAATGGTCATCAATCTACCGGCTGCAGAAGATACGCGTGGAGTCTTTGTGAAGACATTTCATGATACGATGCTGAAAGGACATGGAATAGATTTCATACTAAAGGAAAGTTATTTCTCAGTATCTAATAAGGATGTGATACGTGGTATGCATTTTCAATTACCCCCACATCAGCATTCAAAGATCGTTTTTTGTCCACAGGGAGCAATATTGGATGTAATAGTAGATATGAGAGTAGGCTCGCCTACCTATAAGCAGTGGGTAGGACAGATACTTTCTGCTGAGAACCATAAGGCATTTTATATACCAGAAGGTTTTGCGCATGGGTTCAAATCACTGACCAATGATGCTATTACTTATTATCTGGTTTCTTCAGAATATAGTCAGGTACATGATACCGGTATTCGTTTTGATAGTATAGGGCTTGACTGGAATGTAGCCGACCCTATTATATCTGCCAGAGACCTGTCTTTTCCATGTATAGAGGACTTCGATAGTCCATTTCTTTTTTCATCAACGACAAAGACCTAATTTTGCATAACATTTTACGAAAAATATATTAACATGAATATGAAAAAGGTATTGGATCAATTAGGTATCCAAAAAATGAATGAAGGTGCATCTACAGGAACTAAATGGTTAAAAGCCGGTGGAACAGCTATTCATTCAGATTCGCCGGTAGATGGCAAACGTATTGCGTCTGTAACAACTGTTACTCGCAAAACATATGATACAGTTGTTAAAGAAGCAGAAACAGCATTTGCAGAATGGCGTACATGGCCCGCACCTAAACGTGGTGAGATAGTGCGCCAAATTGGAGAGGCTTTGCGTGAATATAAGGAGCCATTAGGACGTTTGGTATCTTATGAAATGGGTAAGAGTCTGCAAGAAGGGTATGGTGAAGTGCAAGAGATGATAGACATAGCAGATTTTGCAGTAGGATTGTCTCGTCAGTTGTACGGGCTTACTATGCATAGTGAACGTCCTTCTCACCGTATGTACGAACAATGGCATCCATTGGGTGTGGTAGGTATCATCAGTGCATTCAATTTTCCGGTAGCTGTATGGAGCTGGAATAGTTTTATTGCATGGGTATGTGGAGATACTTGTGTTTGGAAACCATCAGAAAAGACACCGCTTACTGCAATAGCTTGTCAGAATATTGTATCTAAAGTATTTAAAGCCAATAAAGTGCCTGAAGGTATCAGTGGTATCATAATAGGCGGACGTGAAACAGGCGAATGGATGAGCAATGACGCACGTATGCCATTATTATCTGCAACAGGTTCTACACGTATGGGTAAAGCAGTAGGTGCAGCAGTAGGTGCTCGTCTCGGTCGTGCCTTACTGGAATTAGGTGGTAATAATTCTATTATCATTTCTGAGCATGCAGATCTGGATATGACACTGGTAGGTTGTTTATTTGGTGCTGTAGGTACTGCAGGACAACGATGTACTACAACCCGTCGACTGATCATTCATGAGAAAGTGTATGAATCATTTAAAAAGAAACTTGTAGCCGGATATAAGCAATTGCGTATTGGCGATCCATTAGACGAAAAGAATCATGTTGGTCCATTGATAGATAAAGACGCAGTAACAAACTATACCAATGCTATCAAAGAAGCTAAGAAACAAGGTGGTAAGGAAATAGTAGCAAGTGGCGTACTGACAGGTAAAGGGTATGAAAGCGGCTGTTATGTAAAGCCATGTGTGTATGAAGTGAAGAATGAAATGGCAATAGTACAGCACGAAACATTTGCGCCTATACTTTACATCATGAAGTATAAAACCATAGATGAGGCTATAGCAATGCAGAACAGTGTACCTCAAGGTCTATCATCTTCTATCATGACACTGAATATGCGCGAAGCTGAGCAGTTCCTTTCAAGTAAGGGTAGTGACTGTGGAATAGCGAATGTGAATATAGGAACCAGTGGTGCTGAGATAGGTGGTGCTTTCGGTGGAGAGAAAGAAACCGGTGGTGGACGCGAAAGTGGCTCTGACAGCTGGAAAGCATATATGCGCCGTCAAACAAATACTATTAACTGGGGTACTAATTTGCCTTTGGCGCAAGGTATCAAGTTTACAGTTTAATATTCTATGTAGTTATTATAAAAGAAAAGAGCCTCTACTGAGGCTCTTTTCTTTTATTGTCTAATATGGTTCTTATTGTTTGATAATGTTTCCGGTATATAAGTTTGAACTACTTACTATACGGTAGAAATATACGCCTGTAGGTAAGGTAGAAATATTCACTTTGTTAGCAATGTTATAGAGAGATTGAGTTTGTACCAGTCTGCCATCAGCAGCGTACAAACTCAGTGTCATATTCTCTGTGTTTTCCTTTGGTATTACGATTGTCCATTCGTTGTGTGCAGGGTTAGGATACATGTATATCTCATTTTTATTGTCATGTACACCTGCTATTGATGAACTTTGAACATTAGTAGTAACAAATCCTGTTCCACCACCATTGAGATTTGTAGTGAGCATATGCGCCAGCATGATATTGCCTACGTTGGAAGATGACCATACGGAAGCAGAAGCAGTAGTGCCATAACTATATATACTGAAATTGCCGGCAGTAGCACCAGTAAAGCCTGTAGCAGGACAAGGACTAACAGTATTACTATTCAGTTTATACATATAGATATTGGAGTTGGCTATTGTGCCTGGGAAAGTACCATCCAGATCATTTACATCAGTGGTCATGTAAGGGAACATTACCTCTACGGCTGTAGTAGGTTGTGTTATAGGCGTAATACCCCAATAATGACGCATAGAATAATTGTAATTCTGTAAACCAGGTATACCTGTAGGGAAGATCGTATTTACACCCAAATTGCTACCATATCCTGCAACTGTGCTGTCCATAACTACAAAACCTGTACTATCAAGATTGCCAATATCATTACCATTCTTTTTGAGCATGAGTATCAAAGTATCGTCACTTTGGGAAGCGGTATTGTTATCGTACCAATAGTAAGTAATATTGGTTGTAAGGTCTGTACACTCGCGATTGGCTAATAGTTTTCTGGTTGCTTTTCTGTAAGCACTATCAGGGTTGTAAGTAGGTAAACATGAAACATGGCTGAGCTTATATTTGATAGTGTCTCTAGGTTGAGGGCCGAAACCATTACTGAAGTTAATACCTGTTGCTACCAGATGGCAATAACTCATGATGGTACCACCACCTACAGGTTGTGCAGGAGTTGGTATTACACATGACCCTTCCATAGAACCGGTAGGATTTGCAGCTGTAGGATACACTGCATAACAACCATCTATACCTGTATTTCTAGCAGGAGGATTCCAATAACAACCATGAGTATGTGGAGAGCCTACATTATGCCCCATTTCATGCGTTGTCACTTCTACATCCCAACTATAATTAGGGAAATTGCTAATAGAAGAAGCCATTACATTGCAAAACGCGAATGGACCATAATATTGTGGACCAGAAACATTACCGCTACATACTGAAGATAGCCAAGCTACACCGCCCATACCATTAACGCCGCAGCATGCATAGCTTTTACTGCTGGAATACATCAAGATAGCAATATTAGCACCGCCGATATTGTTCAATTGTGTTTGACCGAATTGTTTCAGGAAAGTTTGTGATGTGGTAGATGCACCTGTAGATATACCATCATACACATCTGAAGTTGTATTTGTTTGAATCGCTTTCAGACTGATCAGGAAACCATCGTTTCTGTATAAAGTAGCTTGGTTATTGAATAGAGAGGTAAAGAAATTATTGACACTTGTTACACTACTGGCTCTTCTTAAATAGGTACCATATGGTACTACTTCAAAGACAGTCACTTCTTTACAGTTGTCATAAACTTTGTTATTAGGTACTGCGGATGTTATTTTTTCTGCAAGACTGGCGTAGTCAGGTAGTTCATCGGAAGCGCATTTAGGCGCTAATTCTTTATGCAATAGGTCTGCATCATTATACATGATATAGTGTGCATTATGTTCCATACCATTTGGCAACATGGTATTGGGTACAATTACATAGTTGCCCACTCCAGGTATAGAGAACATACCATATATCTCATCATTGAAGAAGGAAAAGGCAGCAACAGAGCCCGGAATCCCATTTACAACACCACTGTAGTACAAGCCCGGAATATATGCATAATCTGCAGTAACGCCATTGGCAAGAGTCTGAGTTTTAAAATCGTTTGTAAAATAGTCGTATCTGGCAAGATCTATTGTAAAATTCCCACCATCTTCTTTAGGTAATACTACTTGTATAGCTCTGTTTTTCTGAGCCATGAACTCTGCCAGTTGGCCAAATTCTAATGTGAAGGTTTGTACTTTAGATACATTCGTCAATAATTGAGTTTGGTCAAATTGTTTATCACTTAACCATAAATTGTTTACTGGTACAAATTTGATATCTCTTTGCACACGCTGAATAAATGCTTCTAGAGGCGTTATTGCAAATAGTGTATTGCTGCACAGTAGCAATGCTACAAAAACGGTACACGAAATTTTGTAAATAGAGATCTTCCTCATTTTGATTGAAGTTATAAACTAATTAGACATGTTTTATTAAGTAAAAGTTTGTTTTATAATGGTTTGTTTAACAAAACTGCGCTTAAAGCATTAATATAATATGTCTAATATAGGATTTTTATACTAATTATTATATTTAAAAGTTAAATATGTTATAGAATATCTAAGAATACAATCTGTGTTAAACTTTTTATTGCTTACTTAGTCTATATTAATATTGATAATCAATTAATTAACTCAAAACTAAAAAAACATGAAAAAGGGAATTATTGCAGCAATGATGTTGATGATATTGTGCTTCGTAACAGTAGATAGATCTTATGCAGCTAGTTTTGGTCCTCGTGGTCATCATATGCATCATGGACACCATAGCCATCACGGTCATCATCGTCTCCACAAAAAGAAAATGAAGGAGACACCTGCTACAAAAGTAGAGTCTGCTACTATCAAGCCTAATTAATAATAACTGAATGAATTGTATCTCCTTTCTCTGAAAAGAGGAAGGAGATTTTTTTTACTGGATAAGTATTTTATTTTCCTCTCGTAAACGTACACTGAGCATTAAGGCATTGAGTAGAGAGAAAATAATAGCTGTGTAATATAAATGGAATACAAGGGGTATAGCTGCCAATTCACATACTACTATGATATAGTTAGGGTGTTTAACATATTTATAGGCTCCTTTTTTTACTAAGGCAGTATTAGGGATACGAAATATTTTTGTGTTCCAATAATTACCTAGAGAACCAATTACCCATGCTTTTGTTAATATGAGTATTATGCAAACTATCAGGAAGGGTGTGTCTATTGTCTTGTCTGGTATGGCGTTGTACTCTATTATCATTGATACGAAGAACAGTGTATGCATTAGTACTATAACGGGATAATGAGCTTTACCATATTCTATAGCACCATTTTTTAATAACCATTTTTCATTTCGCTTAGCTATCAGTAATTCTGATAATCGTTGCAAAATGATAAATGATAAAAAGGCAGTAAAGAGCATATAATTATTGTTTATTCATGGATAATAAGACCATTTCACTAGAAAAGCCAGGTCCCATTGCAAGCATTAACCCGTATCCATTCTCAAAGCCACGGGTAAAGAATCGTTCCAGTACATATAGTACGGTAGAACTAGACATATTACCGTAAGCGTTCATCGTTTCTCTAGTGTTCTTTAGAAAGTCTGTTTGGATACCCAATGCATCTGAGTAAGCCCCTAGTACTTTTTTACCCCCAGGGTGAAAAATGAAATTCTTTATATCGCTGAGGTCTATATGGTATTTGGATAAAAAGTTGAGTATATCTGCTTTGATATATTTATTGATGAAAGTAGGGATGTCTTTGGAGAATAACACTTTAAAGCCGGTATCAAGAAATTCCCAACCCATCACGTCCAGCGAGTTGTAATAAAGTTTACTACTGGAGCCAAGTATCTTTATATCATTGCCTGTATGATTATCTCCTTTTACAATACATGCGGCAATGCCGTCTGAGAATAAGCTGGAAGCTATGAAATTACTTTTACTATAATCGTTTTTCAGAAAGGTGAGGGTGCATAATTCTACTGCTACCAGTAATACTATAGCATCGGGGTTAGCTTTTGCCATTAGATTCGCTTTAGCTACGCCGCCTACGCCCCCTGCACACCCCAAACCCCAGACTGGAGTGCGATTAATATATGGTGAAAGACGCATCTCGTTGATAATAAGTGCATCTAAGCTAGGTGTAGCAAGCCCGGTAGTAGAAACAAATATGATATCAGTAATGTCTTCCTTATGTATTTTGGCAGATTTGATGCAAGCTTCAATAGCTTGTATCGAATACTTAAGTGCACAATGTATATATTCTTTGTTATGCTCTTCAAAGTCTCTATGAATAACATAATAGTCTAATGGTTGGCAAAAATTTCTGGAGACGATCTCTGTATTGTCAAATGCACTAATCAGCCTTTGCACTTGTGGGAAATCAGCTGAGAACATATCAGCAGCATGCTTCTTTAATTCCTGTTGAGCAATTTTATAAGGAAGATCTATTTTGGCAACAGCTGCTATTAATGACATAATGGATAATATATGGTTATATACACGTGGTATTAGTAAGTTACGAAGTATTCAGGGATTTAGTTGTAAAAAAATAGCCTCACATACCCTGTGAGGCTATTACTTGGTATACTTTGAATATTATTAATTTTTTTCCTGCTGCATCAATTGTTTAATGTATTTGACCGGTGCGCTGCCATAGCTTAAGAATTTCTCATGGAATTTCTTAAGGTCGAAATGCTCTTTCTGTTTGTTTTTGAGTTCTTCGCGCCATTCGTATATTTCTGTAAATCCTGTAAAGTAGCAACATAATTGTACCTGTGTTACAGATACGCGTTTCCATTTCCCTTCAGCTTCTGCTTGTTGTTGGAATGCATCATTTACCAGCAAATTGATGGCTTCTTCCTTACTCATATTCTTAGCATGTACACTGTAATCAAGGATCGTATTGCAAGTTGAACGCATGTTCCATTTGTAATACATCAACCACATCTCAGGCGATGCTTCTTTGCCATCAGGTATATCGCTACCATAACCACTTTCCAACATCATACGTTCTGTATACACAGCCCAACCTTCTATCATTGCACCATTACCTAAAATTGATTTGATAATACTTGGAGATTGATTTGAATACACTAACTGTGTATAATGTCCGGGTATTGCCTCGTGTATATTTAAGATCTGAAGAATGTAGTGGTTGTATTCTCTCAAATAGCTTTCTGCTTTGTCTGCGGGCCATCCTGACAATGTACCTACATTGTAATAGGTATTGCCATTTTTATCGTAAGGGCCTGGGGCAGATATGGAAGCGCCAGCTACACCTGCCATGTATGCAGGTTCTTTACGTACTACTAATGGCTTAGATGGGTCTATATAGATTAGGTCTTTCTTATTGATGAATGCAATGAGTTTAGGTATTTGTTGTTCGATGGCTGATTGGAATGAATCAGGTTGTACATGATTTATAGACAGTGTATCTATCATTTGTTTAATTGCTACCAACTTATTTTCCGGCATAGCCTTAGTCCCAAAGTATTTAGGCCACAATTGCTTAGTGATGTTGTACATCTTAGTATGCAATTCATTTTTATGTTGTACAGCTTTGTCATATATCTGGTCGGCAGTGTAGGCTGACTGGATATCATACTCAAACTTCTTAGCATAGAGTTCTTTCCCCAAGCGGAAATCGCGTGGATGATCATTCTTTAGGTTCTTCAGCCATTCTGCATAATCCTTGATAACTGCTATTACTTCTTGTGCACGATCATTGATCTGTGCTTTGGTATTAGTGTCTAGATGAGATTTTTGAAGGGCATCTTTCAGATCATCTGTAAATACAGAGATACCGCCCAGGTTTTGCTCTATGCCTAGTTGTGTATGTGCTAGTGTTGGGTTCTTGATGTTCTTTTTAGCTGCTTCATAATATGCATGCACATTGGCCATTCTCAGGTAAAAATTATGCAGCCGCACATCCAGTGAATCGTAATTGTTTGTCAGCATTTCTGCAAAACTGCCGGATACGTTGTACCCACTTGGGTCCCACTCGTATGTTTTCTCTTGTTCTATAGACCATACAGTAGATTTCAACTGATTGTCTATCAGGTAATAGTCTGTTTTATTATTGTCCGATAAAGTGGCAATATCAAAACTCTTTAGTGAATCTTGCTGAGCTTTGCAGAAAGCCAGTTCTTTGGCTCTTTGTGCATCGTCTGGTACTATCAGTATACTATCATACTTATGATAACCCTGACCACTGGCCCAGCCTGGGTACATTTTCCATAAGGCTTCTATGAAAATAGCCTTATAATTATCAAAACGTTTATTGGTATCCATACCCGATGGTTTACATCCAAAGGCAATAATAGCGATACCTACTATAAGAGCATAGACTGTTTTTTTCATAACTGTTTTCTTAGATTGGAACAAACTTAATATTTGTTGGCTTAATATAAGGGGTGAAAAACAGGGTAGGTATTACTTTAGTTTCCTATATATGCTTGCATTGTTTATATACTTTTCGATTTTACTATTCTCTAAATCATTTTTTTAATCGCTCTAAATTAATATCTTCATTTTTAAAATAACTAATATGCTTTCTGACATCGAAATATCAAGAGCCACGAAACTCAAACCCATTGCAGAGATTGCAAAAAAGATAGGAATCAACGAGGATGACCTTATTCCTTATGGTAAATACAAGGCAAAAGTGCCACTTACTTATCTGAATGAAGCTAAGATCAAAACCAGTAATCTGATATTGGTTACAGCTATTACGCCTAATAAGGCAGGTGTAGGTAAAACAGTTACAAGTGTGGCACTATCATTAGGCCTTAACTATATTGGTAAGAAGGCGGCTGTGGCATTAAGAGAGCCTAGCCTTGGTCCATGCTTTGGTATGAAGGGTGGTGCAGCTGGTGGTGGATATTCTCAGGTATTACCTATGGAGGAGATCAACCTACACTTTACAGGCGATTTTCATGCTATCACATGTGCTAACAATATGATAGCAGCATTATTGGATAACTATCAATATCAGAATCGTAATACAGCTCTTGCACTGGATCGTATAGTATGGAGACGTGTATTAGATGTGAATGATCGTTCGCTGAGAAATGTAGTAACAGGCCTAGGTGGTAATGCGAATGGCTTACCTACAGAAGCAGGTTTTGATATCACACCTGCATCAGAGATTATGGCACTATTATGCTTATCAGCTGATTTTGATGATCTGCAAAGACGTATCGAGAATATAGTATTGGGTTATATGGCTGATAAGAAGCCATTTACTGTAAAAGATCTGGGAGTAGCAGAGGCTATCACTGTATTGTTGAAAGATGCATTGTTGCCTAATCTGGTTCAGACTACTGAACATACACCTGCTTTTGTACATGGGGGCCCTTTTGCCAATATAGCACATGGTTGTAATTCTATTCTTGCTACCAAAATGGCTTTGAGCTGCAACGACTATGTAGTTACAGAATCTGGTTTTGGTAGCGATCTGGGTGCAGAGAAATTCCTGGATATTAAATGTCGCGTAACAGGCTTGCGCCCTAAGGCTACTGTAATAGTAGTAACAACAGGTGCTCTGAAATTACATGGTGGTGTAGTTGCTACGGAACTTACCAAACCAAATTTGGATGCAATGGTTGCTGGTTTGCCAAACTTGCAAAGACATATTCAGAACATGAAGAACTTTGGCCAGAGTGTGATTGTGTCATTCAATCAATTCCACTATGATGCAGCTGACGAGGTAAAATACCTGACCGACTGGTGTGAGAAAGAAGGTGTGGTATTTGCTATTAATAATGGTTTCGTAAAGGGTGGAGAAGGTGCAGCTGCATTAGCTCAAAAAGTAGCTGATGTGATAGAAAAGAACCCATCTAAGGATATCAATTTTACATACGAACTGGAAGATAGCATAAAGAGCAAGATCGAAAAGATAGCTACCAAGATATACCGTGCCGGTAATGTTACTTTCAGTGGCCCTGCCAGTAGCAAACTGAAACAATATGAAACTCTGGGCTGGGGTAAACTGCCGGTTTGTATAGCTAAGACACAATACTCATTCAGCGATAATGAGAAGAATGTAAATGCCCCCGAAGGCTTTACTATCAATATCCGTGATCTGGTTATAAACGCCGGTGCGGGATTTATTGTAGCTGTAGCCGGTGAGATCATGCGTATGCCGGGATTACCAAAAGACCCTCAGGCTATGAGGATCAAACTGGTAAACGGAGAAATAGAAGGGCTGAGTTAGTCTTTTTAATATTTAATATTCCTTGCCCTATACAGCATGCTGTATAGGGCATTTTTATGTAAATTTAATTATCTCCAATACTCATAAAACCAACTGGTATGAAAGAATACATGTTACTCATTCGTAATGATGGTGACAATAAGGCTCATTTTTCTGCTGAGCAGCATCAACAATTTCTGAAAGCATGTGAAGTATATATAGCAGAACTGAAACAAAGCAATCAGCTCATAAGCGCACAGCCACTGATAAGAGAGGGTAAGATGATATCAGGTACTGTAGATGCATTTAACGAAGGCCCATATAATCCTACATCTGAAATAATGGTAGGCTATTATCACATACTTGCCAAGGATATGGACGAAGCCATCAGTATAGCCAAACGCAATCCCGAGTTTGCCTTTGGTCCACTGGCTAAGATAGAAGTGCGCCCTATAAAAATGAAAGAGGAATCAACATCGTATGTATATCCTAAGGGATAGCGTATTAGATTTCTATTCCTTTACAAAGGTTCTTACTTCCTTATTATTGATCTTGAGCGTATATATACCGGAAGCAAGTTGGGTAATATCAATTTGTACATGTTCTGTATTATGTGATTGAGTATACACCATTTGTCCTAATAGATTAGTGATGTTGATCTCGCCTATTTTATTCTTGTCGCTTACATTCAGTATGCTGCTTGTTGGGTTAGGATATAGTTTTAGATCAGTAAAAGATATTGTATGCTCTGTAATGCCTGTTGGTGGCGTACCATATTTAGCTACATAATGCTGTCCTGTACCATTAGTGAATAAGCCACCTGCATATAAACTACCCGCAGGGTCTGCACAGATAGATACAATAGATGCATTGGCATTTAACGCGCCTGCACCTGCGCCTACCTCGCTCCAGGTACTGCCATCCCATTGTGCTACATACATTTTGCCATTAGTATTGGTAAACCAGCCTGCTACATATAGGTTGCCTTCTCCACCCATGAACATAGATCTTACTGCGGTCATAGCATTCAGATTTCCTACCTCATTCCATGTAGTACCATTCCAGTGTGCTACATATATTTTGTTGCTGGCATTAGTAAAATTTCCGGCAGCATATATACCCCCTACGCCATCGCTGCATAGTGCATATATATTACCATTGGCATTTAGTGCATTGGCTCCCGTACCCACTTCTGTCCATGTAGTACCATCCCATTTAGCTACGTAGATAGTAGAGTTAGCATCTACAAATACACCACCCACATATAAATTCTCTGCTAGATCAAAACACATAGATTGTATACCGCTGCTGGCATTCAGTGCGTTTACTCCGCTACCTAGTTCTGTCCATGTAGTACCATCCCATTTAGCCACATAGCATTTGCTATTTGCATTGCGGAAATATCCGGCAGCATATACATTGCCACTGGCATCGGTACATATCTTCTCTATATCAAAGTTGGCATTCAGTGCGTTTGCACCCGTGCCCAGTTCGCTCCATGTAGTACCATCCCATTTGGCTACATAGTAAGTGTTATTTGCATCCTGAAACTGACCGGCTACATATATGTTACCGCTGGCATCCATACACATGGTAGTAAGAAAGCTGTTTACATTCAGTGCATTAATACCTGTACCTAGTTCAGCCCAAGTGCTACCATTCCATTTGGCTACATATTGTTTGGTGTTAGCATCCTGAAACCACCCTGAGGCATATATATTACCCGATGCATCGGCAAGTACATTGTATATAGGCGCATTGGCATTGAGAGCATTTGCACCGTTGCCCAGTTCAAACCAGCTTTGAGCATTACAATAAGAAATCGAAAGGATAATGCATGCAAAGAGAGAGAATAGTTTTTTCATAAGGTTATTTTTAGGTAAGATGCTAATGGCAAATTACTGTATAGAGACATTATGCAGAAGGGTAGAGTTGGGGTGAATTTGCCTAAGAGATTGTTAAATGATAAAAGGTTTCAAACTATGAAGTTTGAAACCTTTTTATTCTGTGGAAGCATACGGGTTCGAACCGCGGACCCTCTGCTTGTAAGGCAGATGCTCTGAACCAGCTGAGCTATGCTTCCATTACACCGTTCCCTTGTTTGGAAATGGATTGCAAAGATACGTGTAACAGGCATTTTTCCAAACCTTAGACAAAAAAAATCTTTCATTATGTGAGCAGAGCTAGCAGTGGTAACTTGCAGCTTCATTATTTTAGCAAAAAAATATTTTTTCTATATGCAACAGCATTGGCAACAGTTGGTAGAAGCTGCTTATCAAAACAGAGAATTACTTAAGGATCAAACATATCAGGATGCTGTAAAGGCAGTGATAGAAGAGGTAGATAAGGGTAGGCTGCGTGTGGCCACACGTACTACTAATGGCTGGGAAGTACAACAGTGGGTAAAACAAGCAATCCTGCTGTATTTTGGGATACAGCCCATGCAAACATGGGAAATGCCTCCCTTTGAGTTTTACGACAAGATGCTGCTGAAGAAGGACTATGCCAGCCTGGGTGTGCGTGCTGTGCCTCATGCTGTGGCCAGATATGGTGCTTTTTTAGGAAAAAATGTAATATTAATGCCTTCTTATGTAAATATAGGCGCATATGTGGATGAAGGTACTATGGTCGATACATGGGCTACCGTAGGGTCTTGTGCGCAAATAGGTAAGGGTGTGCACCTGAGTGGTGGGGTAGGTATAGGTGGGGTGTTAGAGCCATTACAGGCGTCTCCTGTTATTATAGAGGATGGATGTTTCATAGGGTCGCGGTGTATAGTGGTGGAAGGGGTGATAGTGGAGAAAGAAGCTGTACTGGGTGCTAATGTGGTGCTGACTCAAAGTACCAAGATAATAGATGTAAGCGGCAGTGTACCTTTAGAATATAATGGACGAGTGCCTGCACGTAGTGTGGTGATACCGGGTAGCTATACCAAACAATTTTCAGCGGGAGAATACCAAGTGAGCTGTGCATTGATAATAGGACAACGCAAAGCATCTACCGATCTGAAGACGAGCCTGAATGATGCACTGCGTGAGTTCAATGTATCAGCATAGGAGATCTATTAATTTTCATAAAGATATAGTTACCATATTATGAATGTAGTACTGTTTGCAATCGATTGGAATTTTATGAATAATACCATAGCAGGGGAGAAAGTATCCAGCTATGTGTGGTTTGTGGGTATCATATTGTTTACAATACTCATGAAGCGAGTGATGGCGAGATGGCTCACTTTTATCGGTTCGAGATTTACTGGTAGAATGGGTGAGGGGCAGCATACTGTACTGTTCCGTACGCTGCTGCGCAAACCGGTAGAGTTGTTGTTGCAGGCTATATTGTTCTATGTAGCAGTGAGCCAGTTGGATAACTTGCTGGACCATTCTGTAATACGACATAAGAAAGACGCCACAGATAAGTTGATACTGAGGATGGGGGATGTGGTAGATCATTTGTTCCTATTGTTCGTTATTGTTTTTACTTCGTTATTGGTATCGCGCATAATTGATTTTATATACCGTGTGCAACTGGATAAGGCCAAGAGTGAAAGGGATGTAGATCGTATGCAGGTGCTGCCGCTGATGAAGGAAGTTTTGAAACTGCTGGTGTGGTCCATATGCTTTTTCTGGGTATTGGGTACGGTGTTTCATGTGAATATACCTGCGCTGATAACAGGACTAGGCATAGGTGGTGTGGCTGTGGCATTGGCTGCTAAGGAGAGTGTAGAGAACTTGTTTGCATCTTTTACTATACTGCTGGATAAACCTTTTAAGACAGGTGATATTGTAAAGCTAGGCGAACTGGAAGGTGTGGTAGAACGCATAGGTTTTCGGAGTACAAGACTGAGGAACAATGATGGTGCTGCCAATATCATACCGAATAAGAAACTAGTTGATGAGAATCTGGAGAACCTATCACGTAGAGATGTACGCCGTGTGCGACTGGGCCTGAACATGAAGTATAATATACCTGCCGATGCGCTGCAACTAATGGTGGCAGAGATGAAAGCTATGCTGTCACAAGTAGCACAGGTAAAAGAACCTATAGAGGTGCTGATAGAAACATTTGGTGAGAACACCTTTCTATGTGTGATAGTATACCACCTGCCATACCCACTGAAAGAAGGACAAAGCCTGAATGAGATAAAACAGGAAGTGAACCTGAAAGCCTATGAGATAGCCGGTAAGTACCGCAAGCTGGGAACAGCTTATGTGCTGGGTAAAGGCTAATTCTATTTTTATATTGTTTTCATAGGATTGCTTATCTATAAAATTAAAAACCCTGTATCGCGAGATACAGGGTTTTAATTTTATAATGAGAACCGGGATTAAGCCAGTTTCTTCAGTTCTTCGATATGTGCTTCTCTGTCTACTTCTTGTTTCAGTTTGTCGGTCTTATCCATATCTACTAGGATAGGAGCGGCAACAAAGATAGAAGAGTAAGTACCTGTAACCACACCTATGAGCATCGCGAATGCGAAACCACGTGTAACCTCACCACCAAATATAAAGAGGATAAGAATGGTAAGGAATACAGTAAGAGATGTCATGATAGTACGGCTCAGCGTATCATTGATGGCACGGTTGATAACACTCTTCTTGTCTTCGTGTGGAGACTTGCGGAAGTATTCACGAATACGATCGAATACGATAACGGTATCGTTCATTGAGAAACCAATTACCGTTAATATAGCCGCGATGAAGTGCTGATCTATTTCTAAAGCGAACGGTACACGACCACGGAAGAAAGAGAATACAGCGAGTGTAACGCACACGTCATGGAGCAATGCTACGATAGTACCGAAAGAGTACTGCCATTTGCGGAAACGTAATAAGATGTATATAAAAATAGCAAGGAGTGAAAACAAGGTAGCCTTGATAGCACCTGCTTTCAAGTCGTCAGAGATAGTAGGTAATACTGTCTGCGAGCTTTGCAGATACTTGCTGCTGAACTGATCGAAAGTAGTATTAGCAGGTATGAGGTTCTCTTTCGTCAAACCTTCAAACAATTTCTGTTGTACTTTTTGTTCTACTTCTTGTCCCTGAGTTTTGATGAGGAAACCGGTAGTGATGTTCAGTTGATTATCTGTACCTATAGTTTTTACTACAGGATAATCTTGCAGATAAGACTTCAGTTTTTCGCGAACAGTACTTACTTGTATGTTGTGATCGAACTTGATAGTATAGCTACGTCCACCGGAGAATTCAACACCATAATCGAAACCATTGAAGTAAGAACCTACACCCAGCAATAACACTACTACAGTGATAGCATAAGCATATTTACGAGCCTCAACGAATTTGAAATGTGCTTTTCTGAAGATAGCTTTAGAAAGACCTGTGAAGTATTGGAAGTGGCGTTCGCGTTTGGTGTAGATATCTGTGATGAGACGTGATACCAAGATACCGCAGAACAAAGACAAGAGGATACTAATGATCTGCGTAGTAGCGAAACCAAGTACCGGACCTAAACCAAATATGAAGAGGATAATAGCTGTTAATAAAGTAGTAACGTGACCATCGAGCACAGGGGCATAAGATCGTTTATAACCATCTATAACGGCCTGATGATAACTCTTGCCTCCTGCCAATTCTTCTTTGATACGCTCGAAAATGATAACGTTAGTATCTACGGCCATACCTATACCTAATACCAAACCAGCGATACCCGGCATAGTTAATGTGGCATGTAATGCAGATAAGATACCGATAGTAAAGAGGATATTCAATATCAATGAAACGTTAGCAACAATACCACCAGTATTGAAGTAAATCAGCATAAGGAAGAATATCACTACAAATGAAATAGCGATAGACATCATACCGGCATTGATAGACTCTTGTCCTAAAGTAGGACCTACTACTTGCTCTTGTACGATACGAGCAGGAGCAGGGAGTTTACCTGATTTCAAGATGTTAGCCAGATCGGTAGCTTCTTCTGCAGTGAAGTGACCAGAGATAGAAGTACGACCACCGGAGATCTCATCATTTACTATAGGAGCAGAATATACACGGTCATCGAGTACGATCGTTACATATTTTCCTTTGTTGTCGCCGGTCATTTTTTTCCAGATACGGCTACCTGTATTATCCATACTCATAGATACTTCAGGTTGGCCATTCAATGGGTTGTAATCCATATTGGCATCAGTAACGTGATCACCTTCTAATTTGGCTTCATCGTTATTGCCAGGTACAGTACGGATAGCATATAACATCATTGGTCTGTTAGGATTCTGACGGTCTGCTTTTTCTTCCGCACCATATACAAAACGTACATTGTTAGGGAACTTATTTCTTACCACATCCAGTGCTAAATAATGATTCAGAGTAGCAGTATCTTTTTTAGCTACCAAACCTACAACCGGACCATCGTTTACTGTTCCTTCGCGAGTGATATTTGGTATCCAAACAGCCAGTAACGGATTCTTTTTACGTTGCTCATTCATAGCCACGGTAGAAGAATCAGACTTGCCACCAGTAGTAGTTGCAGCGTCAGAAGCCTTAGCGGTTTTGCCACCATCACCTAATAATGAAGACAGACTAGCAGTGTCAGATTTACTATCAGCATTCTTTTTGGCTACAGTAGCAGAATCAGATTTGCCGGCTAGTGTATCAGCATCTTTATTACCAGATAAGTATTTAGCCAATGCATCGTTAGCCGGTTGCAACATTTGAATTAACTCTGCATTAGAGAAAGCTTCAAAGAATTGCAATTTAGCAGTAGCTTGTAAATAATTACGTACACGATCGGGGTTGCGTACACCTGCCAATTCTACAGTGATGATACCTTTATTATCATCCATGTTGACGTTAGGCTGAGATACCCCGAATTTATCGATACGAGTAAGCAATACATTATAGGTGCGTTTGAAGGCATCTTTTGCTTCTTTATGGATCTTCGCCAGTACCTGTTGGTCTGTAGAGGTCAAAGTGATCTCTTTTTCAGACGGTTTGGTGAACAAATAGGCCATTTTAGCGCCCGGATTGTTCTTTTGGAAGGCATTTCCGAATAAAGTGACGAAATCGGCCTGGCTATTGGCCTTTTGGGCATTAGCATCGGCAATAGCCTTATTGAGGACAGCATCCTTAGGGTTATTGGACATAGAGCGAACGAGTTCATCCAGACTCACTTCCAAAGTGACGTTCATCCCCCCCTGAAGGTCAAGACCCAGGTTCAATTCCTGCTCCTTGGCTTCCTGATAAGAGTACTTTTTCAACAGGGGTACATTTACCACTGTTTCTCCCTGCATACTGTCTGTAAGTGCCTCGTAGCGTGCATCTACCAACTTTTCCTTTTCCGTTCCATTCGCATTCGGATTGCCCGAAAGTACCTGACGATTAGCTGTTGCTCTTGTTTTCTTCTCTACGTTGCGTACTATAAAAGTGAACGAAAGTTGATAGAGTGAAATAAGAATAAGTGCTGCGGTAAAGAATTTTACCAACCCTTTTAATTGCATAGTTGTTTTGATTATAAACTATAATATGTTAAAAATAGAGTGGGCAAAGATATGATTTAATATAAAAAAATGAAGATTACTCGAAATTTACATTATATTTACGAAATTCATAAGATATAAAAAAATCTTTAGACTTTTTTAATGAATAGTTTATTTTTACGAAACTGTTCACGATCAGTATTAAAAATTAGACAACAGATGATACGAAAAATTACGCTTCTTTTCCTGGCGTGTTTAGGCATGACATATGCATCGACGGCACAATATTGTGGTTTCGACTATGCAAATCAGCACCTACAACTGACCAACCCGGAGTATGCTCAGAAAGTTATTCAGATGAAAAACAACTGGGTAAACACTATGACCAATATCCCACAGCAACTTTTAGTGTATAATACCACTAGCAATGTATATGAAATACCTGTAGTGATACATGTAATACATACCGGAGGTGCTATTGGAACTGTATATAATCCATCTGTTGCACAGCTGACAGGTATGATATCATACTTGAATCAGGTATTCGCTGCCAATTATGCTGGATATCCTCAGGCAGGTAGCGGTGGTACATTCATTCCTATCCGTTTTGCTTTGGCATTGCGCGACAGTACTTGTGCTGCTACAACCGGTATAGATCGTATCAATGGTACTACCCTTGTTCCTGCTTATTCTAATGGTGTGAATAATGGTAGCGGTATTGGTATTACAGAATTAGCCCTGAAAAATATGAGCAGATGGCCTACCAGTCAATACTATAATATTTGGGTAGTTAATAAGATCGATGGTCAGGATGGTACTGCTGTAGGCGTTCCGTTTACACCTGGTTTTGCACATTTGCCACCTGCACCTTCTACTTTAGATGGTATGGTGATATTGGCTTCTCAGGCTGTGGCAGGTAATACAACTGTGCCTCACGAAATGGCACACGCATTCAGCGTATTACATACCTTTAATGGTGGTAACGCTACTATGTGCCCTGCTAATAATAACTGTTTGAGTGATGGTGATCAGATATGTGATACAGAGCCAGAAAAACAATCTACTTTCAATTGTCCTACTGATCCTAACCCTTGTACAGGTTTGTCATATAACAATGTTCAAAATAATTTCATGGATTATTCTAGTTGTCAGAACCGTTTTACACCTGGTCAACGTGATAGAATGCTGTGGGGTTTAATGACTTACCGTTCAGATCTGATAGGTTCTTTAGGTAGTACTGCTCCTGCAGCAGCAGTTACTGTAGCCTGTATCCCTACATCTACTACACCTACTAATACTATAGATGCAGGTCCTCGTGAAGTGAAATTATCTGATGTTAATTATTCTTATTTGGATTTCGTGTCAGGCGGTTATAATACAGATGGTAACAGTGTTTATATAGATAAGACTTGTCGTCAGCAAGCTACTTTGATTTCTGATAGTGCATATACCCTGACTGTAAAGACTGGGCCTAACCCTGAATTGGTTCGTGTATATATAGATTACAATAGCGATGGTGTTTTTGCAGCTAATGAATTAGTATACATTCATAATGGTACTATGGCTAATGAATTACACGTATTCGATTTCACGGTTCCTGATGCCGTTTCTATGCCGGGTATCAGATTCTGTGTTCCATTACGTATGCGTGTAGTATCTGATGTTGTAAATGCTCCACTGCCTCCTACTGCTTGTGGTCCATTGTCTACAGGACAGGCAGAAGATTATGCAATAATAATAAAAGGTAGTGGCCCGGCAGCAGGTGCAGGTACTGTAGCTATATCATTGTATGGTGGTAACCCATCGTGCATAGGTAGCACAATATCTTTTTCAGCTACTCCTAGTATTGGTGTTATCAATCCTACTTACAAATGGTTAATAGGTGGTGTGCCTAATGGTGTTACAACCAGCACATTTACTACTTCTAGCATTTCTACCGGTTCTGTGGTATCATGTAGAATGTTTTATGTAGATCAATGTGGAGGTTTAGACAGTGTTACTTCGTCTACTATCGTTGTTACTCGTACAGCTGCAAGTGTCCCTGCTCTTACAATAGCAACTACTACCGGTACTAATCCGGGTTGCCCTAACCAAACTTATACATTTACTGCTACCCCTACTTCAGGTGGTATACCTACTTATCAGTGGTCAGTAAATGGTGTGGCAGTTATAGGTGCTACAGGTCAAACATTTACCTCTAATACTTTAGTTGCAGGGAATACAGTTACTTGTCAGGCTACTACGTTCTGCCCTGGTGTATTGAGTGCAACATCTAATACTATAACCATAGCTACACAAACTGTAACACCTACAGCATTGATAGCTTTGACTACAGGAAACAACCCCGGTTGTTCTGAGCAGGTATATACATTTACTGTACAGTCTACCAATGCTGGCACTACTCCTACTTACCAATGGCAAGTGAACGGGGTGAATGCTGGTACTAACTCATCTACATTCTCATCTTCATTGAATAATAACGATGTTGTAACTTGTAATGTAACTGCTAGCGGTGCATGTGCACTTCCTAGTATGGTCACATCAAATGGAATAGTTATCCATCAACAAGGAATGATATCAAATGTTACTTTAGCTGTAACAGCTGGTACTAATCCTGCTTGTTCAGGTAAGCCACTTACTTTCATGGCTCAAACATTGAATGCAGGTACCAACCCTACTTATCAGTGGTTTGTAAATAATTCTGCAGTTGCGGGTGCCACCAGCAACGTATACACTTCTACTACATACCAAATGGGTGATCAGGTTTTCTGCCGTGTTACTTCTTCAGATCTTTGTGTATTGAATCCGGTAGATTCTTCAAATGTAGTAACTGTAACAACAGTGCCTACATTGATACCTACTGTTGATGTTGCTATAACACAGGGTTCTAATCCAGGTTGTTTAGGTAATCTTACAGAGTTCACAGCTACAGGCCATAATGTTGGTACAGCTCCTCAATATGTATGGTATGTGAATGGTGTTCCAGTTTCAAATGGTACTGTTTACGCTTCTACAGGTATTTTGGATGGCGATGTTGTATCATGTCATGTAATGATGACAGATGGTGCATGTTATACACAGGATACTATTATTTCTACTCCTGATACTATGAGTATGTATTTGACTCCATTGGCTCCATTGGTATCATTGGTAAATGGTCAATTGGTAACAAATGCTACAGGTATCATCAACTGGTATGGTCCTAACGGTATCATCATAGGTGCTAATGGCGATCATTACACTCCCGTGATACCTGGTTACTACTATGCTACAGTATCTAATGCAGGTTGTAGTTCTCCTTCATCTAATCTGATACAGATCGTGATATTAGGTGTAGAGAATATCAATACAGATGCAATGAGAATTTTCCCTAACCCTACCAACGGTCAAATAACATTTGATTGGGGTGCAACAAGTGTAAATGTTCGTATCGATATTTACAATGTTTTGGGACAAAAAGTAGCTGATGCTGAATTGCACAACGAAGCTCGCAAAACTTTGGATCTGTCTGCTATGACCAATGGCAACTACTTTGTGGTTATCAGAGATGAGAATGGCAAATCAGGTACTGTAAAGATCAGCCTCAAAAAATAACTTCAACACCTATTATAAATAATAAAGGGCGCCATTAGCGTCCTTTATTATTTATAATACATTATAGTTTTAATCCTCGTTTACATATACACGTTTCACCCTTTGAGAGATGCCTGTCATTAATTCGTAGGATATAGTGCCAGCCCATTGCGATAATTGGGTGAGCGGTAATTGAGGCCCAAATACGATCACGTCATCCCCTTCCATGGCCTCTGGTATATCTGTTACATCTACCATGCACATATCCATGCATACCACACCCACCAGCTTAGCGGCTTTGTCATGTATCAATACATGTGCTACTCCATTGCCAAGTTCACGAGGGTAGCCATCTGCATAACCTATACAAATGGTGGCTATTCGTAGTGGTGCATTAGCAACACCTCTGCGTCCATAACCAACAGTTTCACCTGCGGGAATATTTTTTATTTGTGCTATAGTCGTTTTAAGGGTACTAATTTGTTTTAATTTTTCTTGTAGTAGTCCGCTACTATCAATGCCATATAATCCCAAGCCAAGACGAACCATGTCGAAATGAAGGTCTGGATGACGACCAATACCCGCCGAATTACTTAGATGTAGTAATGGCGTGTTGGGCAAATGTTGAATCAATTCTTTAGTAGCAATACTGAACGTTGTTGCTTGTTGTTGCGTAAAGGCATCTAATGCAGGGTCCTCGCTGCCGGCCAAATGGCTGAAAATACTGGCTACTTGCACATGAGAATTGTCTCGCAATTCATTTATCAGTTCTTGTAGTTCATGCGGCATAAAGCCAAGTCTATGCATACCTGTATCCAGTTTGATATGAATAGGATAGTTATATTCTTGTAATGTAGTTGCAATAGCAGTAAAAGACTTGAGTGAGCGTATGTTGAATATCTCAGGTTCCAGTTTCCAGGCTATCATTCTGTCGAATGAAATAGCATCCGGGCTCATCACCATGATAGGCAATGTGATACCTGCCTTTCTCAGCGCAATACCTTCATCAGTATATGCTACTGTAAGATAATCTACTCCTGAGAATTGCAATAAGTGCGCAATTTCATAACTACCACTACCATAAGAGAATGCTTTAACCATGGCCATGGTCTTCACACCTGGCAATAATCTGGAACGGAATACATCTAAATTATGCTTCAGTGCAGACAGATTGATGGAGAGAATGGTCTGGTGTATTTTCTGTTCCAGTAATACGCCGATCTTCTCGAATTCAAAGACACGTGCACCTTTTAATAATATAGCTTCTTTGTCGAATGAGATGAGGTGTAGTTTTTTCAGGAACTCATCAGTAGACTTAAAGAATACACTATGTAGTTTTTTATGAGATCTAAAGACATCTTTATGTTTGTATAGGACAGGGCCTATTCCTATGAAACGCTGAATATCCTTACGATTAATAAGAGTGGCCACTTCATCATATAGTTCATTATCAGGCTTGCCTATCTGCAGCATGTCCGAAAGAATGACTGTATGATGTGTATGTTGCTTTTGTTGATATAGATAGTCTAAAGCTATGAGCAAAGAGGTAAGATCCGAATTGTAAGTATCATTGATAATAGTACAATCATTGATGCCATGTCTTAGTTCTAACCGCATAGCTACCGCTTGCAATTGCAGCATATGCTTTTGTATGTGCTCTTGCGGATTATTAAGCAATAACATAGTACACCAGCAATGTACAGCATTTTCTATAGATGCAGGGTCGGTAAATGGTATGCTGATTCGTATGTTGTCACCTTTGTATGTTGCAGACAAAAGAGTTTTATTACCTTCCTTTTGTATGGCAGTAATGCGTAGATCAGCATCGTGTTTGTTCGACCAGCTGAATAATTGTAATGGTGAACTACTATTATTCCCTTTCAGGTGATGTGTATAATGCAACACACAGTCATGCAATTCTAAATGGTCTCTGCAATAGATCAGATGTTCTGCATGCCTGAACAGCACCAGCTTTTCATTGATCTTTTGTCTAATGTTCATGAAGCCTTCACTATGGGCTTCTCCTATATTGGTAAAAATACCTATAGTAGGTTGTATGATCTTCTCAAGGTGTTCCATTTCTCCGGGTTCAGAGATACCTGCTTCAAATACTGCTAATTCATGTTGCTTTTCCAATAGCCAGACAGATAAAGGTACGCCTATCTGAGAATTGTAGCTTTTAGGGCTACGTATCATATTGTATTCACTACTCAGCAATTGGTATAGCCATTCTTTCACTACAGTTTTACCATTACTTCCTGTTATGCCTATAACAGGAATAGAGAATTGTTTTCTATGGGCTGCTACTATTTGTTGTAGTGCCCCTAATGTGTCTTTTACTAGTATGATATTGGCTAAAGGAAGCTCTTCTGTCGTTATGGGTTGTTGCACTAAGAAATTTCGTACACCTTTCTCATATGCATTCCTGATAAAGGTATGTCCGTCGCGATGTGATGTTTTGATAGCTATGAAAAGGGATGTCTCAGTATTATTTATTTTACGACTATCTGTTATCAGCTCTTCAATAGGAACATCATTATGCTGAGCAAGCCATACGCCATGGCACCTGGATCTTATTTGGTCTATTGTGCTCATCTGCTGAAGTGTAATTTTTTGTTGACACCTGCATAAAGGTAATACCTCTTCACTATCCCAATATCGGTATTTGAACCGAATTATTTTTCCTCGTCAGGAGTATAAAACTCAAAACAGGCACGAAATATCTTATCAAATGTAAACCTCTGTATGACTGCCGTATCTTTATAATTGTTCAGCACTGCATAAAAATGGTCTGCATCATATTGATTGGGATGGTTAGGCATTGGCGTCAGTAAGTTCTTACTTCTCCTGTTCAGGGGCATCCAATAGACATCCACATGTTGTTGACCTTGTTTGCTTTTTATATCTATACTACATCGTTTATCCACTGGTTTGATAACACTGTCTGTAGGGCTTGTGCCGGTAACGTATCCTTCAAGATTCAAATTCTGAAAAAATTTTAGGAAAGAACGCGTTCTATGTTCATTCAGCTTTTTATTCCTTGTTATTACAGGGTCACCTATTACTGTCAAGCTATCATTCGATTGTTGTACAGTAAATGAATTTAATGGTTCATTAGTATATTGTATAGTTACACTTTGTATTTGTTCTGGTGATACATTCGATACTGTTCTGTCTCTCCAGTCTTTCCAATCTGTGCTATAGCGTGGGGTTAAGTACCCTGTAAATCCTAATATCTGTACTACATAAGCTGTGCTTGCACCTTCCATTAGCATATAGGTGCCATTATGGTATGCCTCGCCACCTACATAGAATACGCGCATCTTTTGCCCTGCATTATCATACAGTTCCACTTTTACACTTGTTCCTGCCATCCCTTTGATAATATTGTTATGCGCAGATTCAGGTATTGGCGCTATCGCTGATTGATCGTGTAGTGTTGCTAATAGTCCTTTTGTGATACCAGCCAATGCCGGGTATTTGTTGTTCAGTATCCAGCCACCATTACTTCTTTCTAATGTAATAGATTCTCCATTAGCTCTGGCTAAGAATATCTTACCTATGCTGGCCGTATCTCTGATTGTGAAACTGGCTTCTTTGGATGAGAACGGACTATCGCTTCCCTTAAAGATAAAATAATACACCCCAAAGGCTAATGTCACTAATAATACTAAGTACAATAAGGTTTTACGCATATGGCTATGGGTTGTGTACTATAATAAGTTAGGCTTTTGTTTCGTAGCGACGTTTTCTGAAGAACATATAACCAGATGCAAAGATTAATACCAATAGTATAGGTACGCCTATATTGATGATCTGCCATTTGGTTTTCTCCACTTTTACACGTCCCGCATCTAATAGTCGTAAACGAAGGTCTTTAGACCTGGCTACCAGTAATCCTGATCTGTCAGTGAGGTAGTCTACACAATTCAACACAAAATCTTTATTAGCAAATTTTTCATTAGTGTATCTCCAATAACCCATTTCCATAGGCCCTGTACGCTGAGATAGGTCGTTCTGCATGATGTCTCCGTCAGATATTACTATCATACTGGTATTACTATCACATTCTGGTTTGAATGGTTGTTTCAATGAGTCTTGCAGTATCTGCATAAATGATGCAGGTAATCTGTTAGTAAATACAGATCTGAACTTGCCTTCTAACAATACCGCTACAGGACGGTAAGGCTTATTAAATAATTCAGGTTTAGGTGGATATTTCAACATGTTCAGATTCACTCTTACAGGTGCTGCTACTGTACGGCTGTATTTTGATGAGCTCAGTAATACAGTTTTCTTTATTTCAGGATTCCCGATAGTATCAATACTATTAGCAAACATGCTCATCACCGCAAACATATTGTTCACTATAGGGTGATTAACAATAGGTACTAGTACAGGAAAATATATCCAGTTTCTCAGGTCTACTTTAGGTTTGTCTCCATTCATACCTACTGTTATAGGTATAGGATTACATTGTATGTCTTCTATCAGGTCTGGGTTTACACGTACACCATATTTGAACAGTATGTCATCCAGATTCAATCCTTGATCCATTGCTATGAATTGCTCCGAACTATGCAGGCTATCCATATCCGCATGTACCATATCCACCATCCACAGTACATGACCACCACGCATGACATATTGGTCTATCTTGAATTTTTCTTTATCCTCAAAAGGCAATGTAGGTTTGTCTATGATTATAGCATCATAGATCACAGGTATTCTCACATTGCTCACTAGGTCTATAGTATCTATATGATACAGCTTAGATAAGGTCATCAGTGCATCGCTGGTATTCCATCCCAATGCTTCTCCATTACCCACTATATAGGCAATGTTTGGCTTATCCGGAATGATCATGCTATGTATAGCACTGGCAAACTTATATTCAAGCAATGCTTCTGATTTGTTCAGGTTCTCAGAGGCATTCACTCCTTGGTAATTCTCCAGCAATGATACAGGTCTTTCCTTGCCTTTATAATGCACTAATGCATAAGGGAACACCATCTTCTCCGAATAGTCATCTTGTGTAGATTGTCTGATGCCTACACCCATTACCCCTTTCGCTGCCAGTTCAGAGAATACTTCTCCTTTCTGACGTTCATTTTTCCCTTCTAATGGATCTATGAAATGAAATACTATACGGTTGCCCGCATATTCTTTGAATGATTGTAAGCGCTCGCGTGTTGCCTCTGACAAACGTTGGAAACCTGCTGGGAATTTACCCTTCAGGTATATATCTATCACTGCTACATCATCCATGCCTTTCAGCATCTTCTGTGTAGCCTCCGATAGGGTGAAACGCTTTTCTTTGGTAAGGTCCAGGCTGGTATGAAAGCGCGCTGCCAGTATATTGATACATACCAGTATAGCCATCATGATCACTAAGCGTATTGCAGCCTGGCGTTGTTGATTCTTTCTTTTATTTGTTGCAGGAGTTGCCATATGCCTAATTCTCAGTCTTGCTTAGCCGTATCCCATGTGCGGCGGTTAAGAGACAAGCGCGTCAGGGAAATAAATAATATAATTACAGTCAGAAAATATATAACGTCTCTGGAATCTACAACTCCACGACTGATCGAATTGTAATGGAATGATAATCCCACCATACCTAGATAGTAGTCTATACCTTGTACAAATGTCGGTAGCTTACTCAGTGCTTCAAATCCACTATACAATATGTAACAAGCAAATAGCGATACTAAGAATCCTACTATCTGATTGCTGGTAAGTGATGAACAAAATACCCCGATAGCTGTGAACGTAGCAGCCAAAAAGAATAGCCCAAAATATGAACCCATGATACTACCTGTATCCAGATTGTTTTGGATAACTGATAGATTACTGATAGTGTATACATAAATAAGAGTAGGTAGCAGTGCAAAAACTACAAGTGCCAATGCCGCCAGATATTTGCCAACTATAATATCTATTTCGGTCAATGGTTTAGTAGATAACCACTCTATAGTGCCTCCTCTGAATTCATCAGAGAATGATCGCATGGTTACTGCGGGTATCAGCAACATCAGGAACCAGGGAGCCATCTCGAAAAATCTTTCCAAAGTAGCGTACCCGTAATCCAGCATACTGGTATCGGGTATAGTCCATAAGAATAGGCCGCAAGCTATCAGGAACACCAGTATAGCTACATAACCTACTATCGAACTGAAAAACGAATTGATTTCTTTTATGAAAATACTGCGCATGTATTGTTTTTCCTTTCAGAGTGGACAAAAATAGCAAAATCAAGCCTCTTTACACTTTATACATGTACTTTAACTGTAAATCTTTTGTTATAAAGACAATGGTCGTATCTTACTTGTCCATTGCTGCTGCTACCTTTACATTTAATTCTTTTATTTGAAGCGCGTAAAAAAATATTTCTATAATACTGATACGAACAGTTTTGAAAAACTCGTAGTGCCCTTACGCACACGCCTATTGCGCTTCTTAGGTTTTATCTCCTCTGCTCTCGTTACTGCGCTTATCATGGTTGCTGTTGCTTTACAGTTCCTCGATACCCCTAAGGAAAAACTGATGCGCAAAGAGGTACTTACCATCAGCGAGCGTTACGATCTGTTAGAACAACAAGTAAACGATCTCAATAAACAACTGGCCGATCTTGAGAGTAGAGATAATAATATATATCGTGCTGTTTTTGCTTCGGCTCCTTTACCCGATACCATTCGTCATGGTAAAAAATACTCCGATACTAAAAAATTAAAATATATAGGAACCGACGATATATTAGACAAAGTTGTAGCGGATGTTCAGCTACTTTCCAATCGCATCCACACGCAAAAATTATCATATGACACCCTTGAGCAAATGGTACGCTCCAAGGAAAAAATGCTGGCTTGCATTCCTGCCATTCAGCCTATATCCAATAAGAACCTCACTCACGTTGCCTCCGGTTTCGGTTATCGTATAGATCCAATTTACAAAATGCCCAAAATGCATACCGGCCTCGATTTTGCCGCTGCTATAGGCACTCCTATTTATGCTACTGCCGATGGCAAAGTAGAAGAAAGTGGTTTTGATAATAGCGGCTATGGCGAATATGTACTGATCGATCACGGCTATGGATACGAAACCTTATATGGCCATATGGTACGTATCAAGGCCAAAAGTGGCGAGAAGGTAAAACGTGGTCAGGTAATAGGCTGGGTGGGCAATTCCGGTAAGAGCACAGGTGCTCATTGCCACTACGAGGTCATTCGCAATAGCGAGAAGATAGACCCTGTACATTACTTCTTTAACGATCTGTCTCCTACAGAATATGAACGTATGGTACGCATGGCTGCTTCTACCAATCAGGCATTCGACTAATTCCTCTAGGATATTCCCTCAACATTCTTTTACCTTTGCCTGTTCTTATTGCAAATCATTCTTCTTTATGTATTCTCGTTTAGTAGTAGCATTTTTAGCTGTTGTAGCACTGTCATCTTGTACCCAAAGCCGTATCAAAGAGCATAAGGAATGGGCTGCATATTTCGAAGCGCAAGGTATCAAAAATGCCTGCTTCATGCTCCGCGATAACAACCACGAAACAGTGCACTACCTCAATAAAGAGCGTTGCACCCAGCGTTTCATGCCTGCTTCTACTTTCAAAATATTCAATTCTTTGGTGGCCTTGGAAACAGGCATAGCTCCCGACGATCAGTACATCATTAAGTGGGATAGTGTAGTACGTTGGAACCCCGATTGGAACAAGGACATGAACATGCGCGAGGCTTTCAAGCTAAGCAATGTAGCTTATTATCAAGAGCTCGCTCGTCGCATAGGTGCTGCCGATATGCAACATTTCATCGATACTGCTAGGTACGGTAATATGAGGATAGGCTCAAAAATTGATGAGTTTTGGCTTAACGATACCTTACAGATTTCTCCTGATGAGCAAGTAGGCCTCATGAAAAAATTATACTTCGATGAATTGCCTTTCTCTCAGCGCAGCCAACGCATAGTACGCAGTATGATGCTGCACGAACAGAACCCGGGTTTCAAACTATACTACAAAACAGGCTGGGGTAAGAAAGAAGACAAAACTAACGGCGACAAAAGAATACTATGGGTAGTAGGGTTTGCCGAAAGGATAGTACAGGTAAAGGAAGCTAAAGAATCAATGAACAAAAGCGACCAGCGTGTATACCCTTACTTCTTTGCTGAAAATTTCGAGCTAACCGATACCACCAAGGACTGGGCTAATATCCGCATCGATATTTTGCACCATATCCTGTCCGACTATGGTGCATTCAAGGCTCAGAATTAGAACAATTGTTTCAATACATTATACACTATCTGCGGTTTACCCAGTGTGTAGAAGTGCAGTACTGGTACATGGCTTTTCAGCAGCTCTCGGCATTGGTGCAACAGCCATTCAGTACCTATTTGCTCACAGGCTGCATCGGACTTTGCAGCAAACATCTCCTTCGATAATTCTACAGGTATTTCTACATTGAATATACTAGGTATGATGGTCAACTGTTTTTTAGTACTCAGTGGTTTCATCCCCGGTATTATCGGTACAGTGATACCATGTTCCTTGCAGCGTTGTATGTAGTTGAAGTAATGTTTATTATCAAAGAACATCTGTGTGGTCACATAGTCTGCACCTTGTTGTATCTTACGTTTCAGGTAGTCTATGTCCATATCCAGGTTCGGCGACTCAAAATGTTTTTCAGGGTAGCCCGCCACTCCTATACAGAAGTCTGTTTTCACTCCATCCATTATATCATCTTCCAGATACTGCCCCTTATTCAGTTCTATTATTTGTTGCACCAGCTCATTAGCATATCTGTGCCCATGCGGGTGCGGGTTGAAGAATTTTTCATTCGCAGCAGCATCACCTCTCAGTGCCAGTACATTATTCACTCCCAGAAAGTGCAGATCTATCAGTGCATTCTCAGTCTCCTCTTTGCTGAAACCACCACATATCAGGTGTGGCACAGCATCTACCTTATACCTGTTCATGATAGATGCGCAAATACCTACTGTACCCGGGCGTTTACGTATCTCCACTCTTTCAAAATTGCCATCATCACGTTTCTTATATATCTGTTCAGCGCGGTGGTAAGTAACATTCACGAACGATGGTTTGAACTCCATAAATGGGTCCAACAAGTTGAATATAGAGTCTATACTTTTGCCCTTGGTAGGTGGTAGTACTTCCAGCGATATGATGGGGCTACTAGCCTTACTGATATGTTCTGTTACTTTCATTTGGTATTATATAGTCGGTAAAAATAACATTTCCCCCTCACAATCAATTCAACATTTATAGGATTTTAGCCTGGGTTCTCCTTATTTTTACAGATAGACTCTAAGACCTCTCAAAAGAAACTGGAGATACTCACGAATCTCACTTCTTATCGTGTTTATTGGGTTAGTAGTATATTCGCTATAGAGAAGAACTAAATAATTACTTATGAAAGACAAAATGCTATTCGTTGTTATAGCCATGCTAATGTTACCTTCCTGTAATTCAGGAATAAAAACGCAACTATCCCAAACACCATATAACTACAACAAAAACTATGTCCATGTTTTCTCAATGAAAATTAAGGATGCTACCAACACACTAATATTTAACGATACTCTGGGATTGTTTTGTACTGATACTCGTATGCCCGAAAATCATGATCAGAAATGCATGAACTGGACATCTGTAAGCATTGCTACTAACAATAAATATAAGTTGAATGAGTCCAGAATAAATAGAATGAGAACAGGGCAAGAGTGTACTACAACTGAATTGTTTATTCACCCTCCAAGAGATATAGCGGAATACCAAATACTAGAGATATGCCCATACCCAGACATAGAATTCCCATTAGCTGTTGGAAAAGAATGGCATTTTGATTTGAATGTTGAAGGTGGTTGGAGCCCCAGCGATACTATTAAATGGGTGAATGGTATAGTTTTCAGTAGTCAATATAAAGTGGTAGATACTATTACAATAGCACTTCCAATGGGGAAGATACCTTGTTATCATATCCATGCTACGGGTACTTCCTCATTAGGTACTTCTTCCACAGATATTTTCTATAGTTTTCAATATGGCATAGTGAAATTATATTATTTACCACTAGACCATACTAGTATAGAAATGAATATGATAACGGGTACTGACGACCTTGACCTGCTTAAAAGCAACCCTGCTTTATCTCCTTTCTTAAAATTAAACGCACTTCCAAAATATGATTGAATGCCTATGTAAGCCTGCCGATTTGTAATCGGCATTCAATGAAATAAAGCTAAATGTTCTTTACCAATAAACTAAAATCTATTGTGCAATTCCCCCCACTGTCGCGAGTTTGTCGCTTTGCTTTGTGTATGGCTAACTCGTGCCTATGTAAGTCTGCCGATTTATAATCGGCATTCATTGATATAAAGCTAAATGTTCTTTACCAATAAGCTAAAATCTATTGTGCAATTTCACCAACTGTACTAATTATTCATTTTCTTTTATTCGCAATCTCATACTTCATTTTATAAGAGTCTGGTAACTCTTCTATTTTCAATTCGTCGATTACTCTAATGAATTCTTGGTATTCGCCATTTTTCCAAGCATTATCTGCTAATGGCAAATATTGGTCTTGCATCATTTTGATAGTGTATCTTCTACTTTCTGCATGTAGAAATTCTTCTAATTCTTTAAATTTATTGCTGCCTTTATTTAATAATTCAGAACCTTCATTTTGTAAGAAACTGACTACATTCAATACAAAATCTTCTACAGTTACCTCGGCTAGTTTTATCTCAGTTCCAAATACATTTTTAATAGCTTTATTAGTAAATATGTATTCCTGTTCTCCAGTCATTCCTATTCCAAATAAACAAGACCTTTCATAATTATTATAGCCAATATTAATCTGTATCATATCAGATTTAAAATGGAAAGAATTTTTATATGGTCTTTCTAAACTAAACCCCTTTTCTTTTAAGAATGGTTCAATATGTTCTTTTACAAGTTGTTCAAATTCCATGTTTGACAGGGTGTTTTTATAACCTACATTCTATGATATAAAGCTAAATATTTCTGCCCTTAACCCCCTTCAAAAGTGGATAAATTTATTTGGAAACGGGTACCCCCATTTCGTATCTTGCATAGCTCGTTCATTCCATTAAAACGACGAACCCTATGTTGAGTAATAAATGGGAAATACTTAGAGTTGTAGGCATCATACTTTGTTTGATAAGTATGGTGGCTATATCTAAAGATTATCAATATTGGTACATGCCTTTTGCTGTATCAGTATTGAGTTTGTTGCTATACCTTTTTCAGCATTTAAAGAAACTTACCGGCAACTAGTGTAACCCAAATGTAACCTTGTGTAACCTTCAACCTCTTCATTTTCAATCATTTAGAAATTTGGAGGGCTTAAAAAAATGCTGATTTTGTAAATTTTGAAAATTATTCACACTCCCAATAGCCCTCATGAACAAAAAATACTCCTTCCTTAATATTATCGGTATAGTACTTATCATTATCGGTATAGCATCCGGCAAAAGCGATAATCAATATTGGTACTTGCCACTGGCAATTGGCTCGCTCCTTTGTATCATATATATTGTCCTCTATATGAAATGGTATTTCGAAAACAAGAAATAATGGCTAGTAACCTTCCTGTAACTTTTGAAAAAACACAACTCATTGATGATCAACAACTCAAACTTCTCACTAACCATAAAAAAAATTACACGAGAATGTAACTTTTGCCCCATCACGGCTTCACTGCTCAGCCCTTCTACAGTATTTTGCGGCTCCCGATTCGCATGCTCTTTCTGTTGCCTCAGCCAATCATACAATTTGTTATAATTCAGTGCCACAGTATACCTCATGTAACTTTTGAAAAAACACAACTTATTGAGGATCAACCACTCAAACTTCTCACCAACGATAAAAAAAATCTTGCAAAAGGTAACTTTTCCCTATTAAGGCACACATTCTTTACATTGTCGCATTCATCACATTACATTCCCCCCTTTTTGTTATTTTTGCTTACCAATGTCACACACACTAAGGATCCATACCGAAGGACTGAAAAAACGCTACGGCAAACGTACCGTCGTTAACGATGTATCTTTCGAGGTAAGCCAGGGAGAGATAGTCGGTCTCCTCGGTCCCAACGGTGCCGGTAAGACCACCTCATTCTATATGGTCGTGGGCCTCGTCAAACCCGATGAAGGAAATGTATTCTTAGATGGCATTAATATTACAAAATTGCCTATGTATAAGCGTGCCAAAATGGGCATAGGCTACCTCCCGCAGGAAGCCTCCATTTTCCGCAAACTTTCCGTAGAAGATAACATCTCAGCAGTGCTGGAGATGACCGACCTCAGCAAGGCCGATCAATCAGCCAAACTGGAATCTCTCTTAGAGGAGTTTCACCTCAATCATGTCCGTAAAAGCCCCGGCGATGTGCTCAGTGGGGGAGAGCGTCGTCGTACAGAGATAGCCCGCGCCCTGGCTGTCGATCCTAAGTTCATCCTGCTCGATGAGCCCTTTGCAGGTATCGATCCCATAGCCGTAGAGGATATACAGACCATCGTAGCCAAACTCAAATATAAAAATATCGGTATACTCATTACCGATCACAATGTACAGGAGACCCTCTCCATCACAGACAGGGCCTATCTCCTGTTCGAAGGTAAGATCCTCAAGTCGGGCAATGCAGAGGAGCTGGCCGCCGATGAACAGGTAAGAAAAGTGTATCTTGGTCAGAATTTCGTACTTAAGCGCAAAGACCATACCATGCACGATACTACCAAATTATAGGATATATAACAGAAAGGATTTATTTTTAAGAAGCAAACAACCATTAGATTCAGTACATGAGCATTATCAGCCCGGCATTTAAAGGATTGATGAAACTACGCCAGAGCGCGATAGATAACTTCATGTACAATCCTATCGATACCCAGCTACAGGTGTTCCATCATCTGGTAGGTACGGCTCAGTTTACCGAGTATGGCAAAAAGTATAGCTTTGATAGGATCAATAGCATTGCCGACTTTCAAAAGCAAGTACCCATCAACGATTACGATAGCCTCAAACCTTACATACAGCGTATACTGGAAGGCAATCAGAATATACTATGGCCTTCTCCTATCTCTTGGTTTGCCAAATCTAGCGGCACCACCAGCGATAAGAGCAAGTTCATTCCCGTTAGCAAGGAGTCGCTGGACGATACACATTACAAGGCAGGCAAAGATGTATTGGCCTTGTATCTCAATCAGTTCCCTCAGTCTTATGTTACATCGGGCAAATGCCTCATCATAGGTGGTAGCCATCAGATCAATCAGTTCAATGCAGAATCTTTCTATGGCGATCTGTCTGCTGTTATGCAGCAGAATATGCCGCTTGCCGGTCAGATACTCCGCACCCCCGATCTGGCTATATCACTGATGAAGGAATGGGAAGAGAAGATAGAGAAGATAGCACATACTACCATCAACGAGAATGTTACATACATGGCTGGTGTCCCTACATGGACACTCGTTCTTATCAAACGCATCTTCGAGATAGCTGGCACAAACAACTTGTTGGACGTATGGCCTAATCTGGAATTATACATACATGGTGGTGTCAGCTTCAAACCATATCGCAAACAGTTTGAAGAATATATCCCTACACAGTTCATGCACTATCTAGAAACATACAATGCATCAGAAGGTTTCTTTGCTGCACAGGATGATGTGAATATAGATGGCATGCTCATGCTACTCAATCATGGTATCTTCTACGAGTTCATGCCTATGGAAGAGTATGGCAAAGAGCATCCTCGCACACTCACACTCAAAGAGGTGGAGATAGGTAAGAACTATGCACTCGTCATCAGTACCAACGGTGGCCTATGGCGTTATCTGGTAGGCGATACTATACAGTTCACTACACTGCATCCATATCGTATCAAGGTCACAGGTCGTCTCAAACATTTCATCAATGCCTTTGGCGAAGAAGTGATAGTTGACAATACAGATCAGGCAATACAGGAAGCATCTAAGTTCACAGGTGCTATAGTAAATGATTATACCGCTGCACCTGTATATATGACAGGTAAGGACAATGGTGCACACGAATGGATCATTGAATTTGAGAATCTCCCATGCCCGCTTGATGTGTTTGTTACCGCCATGGATAAGGCTTTGCAGGCCATTAATTCCGATTACGAGGCCAAGCGTTATAAGGATATGGCACTACGCATGCCTGTGGTGCACATCATGCCTAAAGGTGGTTTCAATCTATGGTTGAAGAATAAAGGTAAGCTGGGTGGTCAGCACAAAGTACCACGTCTCAGCAACGAGCGCAATTACCTCGATGAGATTCTACCATTCACTAAGCAGTAGTATTCTATTACTTCTTCTCTTTAGCGGCTTTCATCTCTGTATCAAACTCTGTGTTCAGTTCATCTATAAAGCTCAGTATCTCTTTACGTCCTAAGAACTTGATAGTGCTGGTCATAAAGCTACGGGGTATGAACTCCCATTCCTTCTTCATAGCTTCAATAAAATTCTTGGCATTCTTGGCAGCTTCGCGTTGGGTGATCTTATCTGCTTTAGTAAATACTATGTTGAATGATACACCCCATGCACCTAATCGTTTCAGAAAATCCAGATCCAGTTTCTGAGGTTTGATACGGCTGTCTATCAGCACAAATATCGTCATCAGGTTTGGGCGTTGTTGCAGGTAACTACTGATCATCTTCTCCCAGCTTGCTCTCTGCGATTGCGATACTTTGGCATAGCCATAGCCCGGCAGATCCACTATATACCAGGAATCATTGATGATAAAGTGATTGATCAGTTGGGTCTTCCCCGGGCTGGCAGATGTCTTTGCCAGTTTGCTTTGCCTGGTCAGCATATTGATAAGTGATGATTTCCCTACATTTGATCGCCCTATGAAGGCATATTCGGGTTTATCGGGCTTTGGGCAGGCTTCCACCTGAACATTACTTATCAAATATTTTGCGGAGCGTATTTCCATTAGTTGTTGTGGTGTACTTTTGTACTCAATGAAGTCTGATAATATACACAACCCGGCAGCACATGTAGTACCGGATGCGAACTCAAATTTAAGCAAGAAAGCCCAAGTAGCGGACATGTTTAATAACATTGCCGGCCGATATGACTTTCTGAACCACTTTTTATCCATGGGGATAGACAAGGGC
>JBAWXE010000013.1:0-39571 GCA_037144255.1 Bacteroidota bacterium
GAGCATAGAAATGTACATTGTCTTTGCCACCATAGATCACACCTGGTACCATACCTTCAGAACGTAATTGGCGAGTGCCTTTTTTGCCAATGTCGCTTCTGATCTTTCCTTCGATTTTGATGCTTTTCATCTTTTCATTTTTTTCTTTTCAAACCCGATCGATAACCCGTCACAACATCCGGTATTTGAAAAAAGTTCTTGTTAAGGAGTCTCAGCTTTTTGCCGGACAGGTTTTTTTGTATAAACAGTCATACTGCGTTTTACTAAATGCAGCCAAAATATGTATACGTACCTTCTGTTACAAAGGCTCGCTTACTTTCTTCTACTATGAATAAACAAAGAGCTGATAGACTTGTTCTCAAATGTATTGCGTATAGCCACTGCAAATAATTCTGATGTTGGCAATACTTTTATCTTCGGACTCGTCTTTTTCAGTGGTATAGTATCGCACACTACTAATTCTTCTAATTCAGAATTCTCAATGTTCTCATACGCATTACCACTCAATACCGGATGTGTACAAAATGCACGTACCGATAATGCCCCTCTTTCCTTCAGTATCGCCGCAGATTTGGATAGTGTACCTGCTGTATCGCATATGTCATCTATCAATACTACGTTTCTACCGCTCACATCACCTATTACGGTCATGGCAGCTATCTCATTTGCGCGTTTACGTTGCTTGTCACATATCACCATTTCGGCTTCAAAATACTTCGCAACTTCACGTACACGGTTGGTACTGCCCACGTCAGGGGACGCAAAGGTAAGGTTTTCTATCTTAAGATCTTCTATATATGGTATAAAAATTGCAGAACTGTCCAGGTGATCCACCGGTATATCAAAAAAACCTTGAATCTGTGGCGCATGCAGGTCCATGGTCATTACACGGTCTGCACCGGCTGTGGTCAGTAGGTTAGCTACCAGTTTCGAAGCTATAGATACACGCGGTTTATCCTTACGGTCTTGGCGGGCAAAGCCGAAATAGGGTATTACGCAAGTGATATAGCCGGCAGACGCACGTCTGGCAGCATCTATCATCATTAGCAGTTCCATCAGGTTGTCAGAAGGAGCAAACGTAGATTGGACTAAGAAAACATAGTCTCCACGTATTGATTCCTGGTATACCGGCTGAAACTCGCCATCGCTAAATCTTTGTGTCTTAAGGTCACCAAGTGGCTTACCGAATGCTTTGGATATACGTTCGGCTAGGTACTTAGACTCCGTTCCGGAGAAAATTTTGACAGATGCGTGCATGTATATTGTGGGGAATGGACTGCAAAGGTAGCCAAAGCCATGTTTTATCCAAAGATATTTACTAACGTTCTATACCCATTTTGTACACTTTTCGCATCTTGTTTTTATACATAATATTATTTTTTATTAATGCGTAATTAATTGACATCCTCAAGTATAAATTATGAAACTATAATCATTTCATTTTTTGATGCCACTAGCCAATTTTCATAACTATATTTGAGCATATTTTTTTACAACCATAAATATATATAGTATGAAACGTAACGCTACTGCCGATTGGAACGGATCTGGTAAAGAAGGTAATGGTCACCTCACTACACAAAGCACCATCCTCAATAAAACACAATATTCTTTCTCTTCTCGTTTTGAGAATGGCATAGGTACTAACCCCGAAGAGTTAATGGCAGCAGCACATGCAGGCTGTTTTACCATGAAATTATCTTTCGTCTTAGGCGCTGCAGGCTTTACTCCGGATGAGATCAATACTACTTGTATTATTACACTCGATAATGGTAGCATCACTACTAGCGAGCTCACTACTACTGCCAAAGTTCCGGGCATCACTGCCGAGAAATTTGCAGAATGCGCTGCCGAAGCAAAAGAAAATTGTCCTGTATCTAAAGCTTACAATTGCGAAATTACATTGAATGCTACTTTAGTATAATTCACTAGTCAGATATTCATTCATGTAGGGATAGCTTATTGCTATCCCTTATTTTTTATTCTTAAAATTAGATGTACATACATATATTTATTATTTCTTATTATTTATAATTAATTGTGTTGTTGTCAAATAATCAAAGTATTAAATGCTTATGTTTAAGTGTAGAAAATAATTCCCATTTTGTAGTCACATAAGCATTTGGTAATATGGAAAATGATGCTCACATTTGTCTACCATCCGCCACTGATAATATCCTGCATTAGGAATATTAGTCCTCTATTTTACTGAAAACTAATATTATTAATAGGGAATTTATTCCCCAAATGTGATTGTGTATGAGATTCAAACCATTAGTGACATTGAATATTGCTATTATTGGCAATGGTAAGATCGCAGAAGTATTAGCAACTAAATTAGCTTTAGGTGGCCATAACATCTGCATCGGTCTTAAGGAGGGTGAAAAATTCTACGATCAGCCCCTATTCGACACCTTTACAAATATGCAAGATTGTTCAATTGAAGATGCAGGTAGTATGGCCGACCTAGTTATTATTGCAGTTCCTCCCAAAGATGTAAGGGAAGTAGCTTATTGGCTCGGTGATATGAAAGGGAAAGTGATTGTAGATATGACTAGTACCTATTTCTACGATCTTAGTAATTATATCAATACTGTGAATGCTATAAAGGCCATATCAGGTACACAACATATAGTAAAGTGTTTCAGTGCAGTAGATTATATGGAATTACTGCCTGCTGCTACAAAAGATCGTCGTAGTATTTTTGTTGCAGGAAATAGCAAAAAGGGCAAAGAGGTGATGAGATGGTTGGCAGCCGATCTGGATTTTGATACATGTTATGATATGGGTGAAGAGGAGGCAATCGCATCCTTGGAGCAAATGGCTATGACATGGATGAATAGTGTACTCAGTCATGAAAAGGTATTAGTGCCTGTTAAGAAATATTAACAATAATATACTACTAAAAAGGGTTGGCGCATGCGCCAACCCTTTTAGTAGTATCACTTGAAGTTATTACCATCCACCTGCCAGCACATCCGCTATATGCAGGGTTTTCATAGCTATGTTGTTCTTGTCTATATAACTTTGTACATGCATCATGCAGGATACATCTGTTGTGATCATATACTGTGCTCCGGTATCTAGTGCTGATTGTACTTTGGTTTGTGCCATGCCTATAGATATAGGGTCGAATTTTACAGCAAAGGTGCCACCAAATCCGCAACAGGTCTCACTCTCTTTCATCTCTACCAGCTCTAGCCCTTGCACATGTTTCAGCAGTTTACGTGGCCCTGTTTTAATACCGCATTCGCGCAATGCACCGCAGGCATCGTGATAAGTAGCTTTGCCAAACAGTTTAGCACCTACATCTTCTACTTTCAGTACATCCACCAGAAACTCGGTGAACTCGTACATGTTCTTACGCACTTGTTGGTTCAGGTTATGCTCTGCACTATTGTCAAATATCTTTTCGTAATAGTTACGTACATAGCCGGTGCAAGAACCACTGGGTGCTACTATATATCCATCACCTTTGAAATCGTGTAAGAACTTGCTGGCTACAGCTTTGGCGTCATCCCAATATCCTGCATTGAAAGCAGGTTGTCCGCAGCAGGTTTGTTTATTATTATAATGTACTTCGCATCCTAGCTTCTCTAATACCTTAACCATGTTCATACCTGTCTCAGGGTAGAGCTGGTCTACAAAGCAGGGAATGAATAATTGTACCTTGGTCATTGTTCTGTAATGTTTATCTATTATCCTGTCAATACTATTTGTTCATGTTTCGGGTGCGGCCTATTTGTATCATTTTCAGTGCGGTGATCATGGCTTCTTCTCCTTTGTGTCCGTGTGTGCCACCCAGACGTTCCCAGGCTTGCTGTTCGTTATCTAAAGTTAATATACCAAAGATAATAGGTATTGGTAAAGTTAGGTTCAATTGTAATATTCCTTCTGTAACAGCTTTACATACATAATCGAAGTGTGGGGTGCCACCTCGTATCACTGCACCAAAGGCTATTATAGCCTCGGGATATACTTTGGTATGTTCGTAGTGATTCCAGAGTTGTTTACAGGCAAAGGGTATCTCAAAACAGCCGGGTACAGCCAGTTTCTCCAGCATAGTAACATTATGCGGTATGGCTATATGCTCTGCACCACGTATCAGCTCGTCTACTATCTTATCATTCCACTCTGTATATACAATGGCTACCCTTGGATGAGCCATATGTTCCAGAGAAGAAGTGTCGAGTAAGGAGCTGCTGTGTTGTGATTGTGCCATAAAAAATCCCCTTTTAGCACCAAAGGTATAAAAGGGGAGATTATTAGAAGTTAAAAACTTAAGATCGTTTAGTTCAGTTCGCCCAGACGTGCCAAATTCCTTTCAGCATCGCGAGAAGACGGGCTTTGAGGATATTCGTCATGTAGACGTTTGTACATTTTCTTAGCCTCTTCGGGTTGGTTGTTCATTTCGTAAGCAGTAGCTACTCGAGACAGGTACATAGGTGTCAGTATCTTGTCTTCTTTGTTAGCAGCTGCTTTTTCGTAGCACTCTATACCTTTTTTGTTATTGCCAGCATCCATGTATGCATCGCCCAGCGTGCCTATAGCTATATATTGTACTGCTGTGCCTTTTGCATCAAAATCTTCCAATTGTTTGATAGCATTTTTACTATCGCCCATATGTAAGTAGCATACTCCAGAATAGAAATGACACAGATTAGCAGTCTTAGTCCCACTATATTGTTTTTCTATACTCAGGAAACCTTTATGTTGGCCATCACCATTCAATGCTTTGTCCAAAGAGTCAACACTAAAATAACGTTGAGGGAAATATGCAGCAGCAGCTGCTTTGGTTTCGCGTGGTGCTATGTAGAATTTCTGATAAGCGAAGTAGCCTAATACTACAACCAATATTACTGTGATAGAAGTATTGATACGATTCTTATTGGTCTCGTACATACTTTGTACTTTCACTAGAGCTTCAGGGGTTTCAGTTTCTATTATTCTTTCTTCTCCCGGTTTATTTCTTGCGGTATTTGCCATAACTGCGGTAAACTATTGTTTTTTGTTTAATTTTATTTGGAGTGCAAAAATATGTTAATCTGTGATAAAAGGGTAAGTTTCATCAACATAAATATCTTTATATAGTTCATTATCGTCCGGCCAAGGGCTTTCTTCGGCAAATTTTACGCTTTCTTCTACTTCCAGACGCACTTTTTCATTGATCTGCTCTATTTGTTCGTCAGTAGCCCATTGGTTGTCTTTTATGGCTTTCAGTACCTGATTAATAGGGTCCAGCTCCTTATATTCTTCCAGTTCTTCCTTGCTGCGGTATTTGGCTGGGTCGCTCATAGAGTGGCCTTTGTAACGGTAGGTCTTAATCTCTAAGAAAGTAGGGCCACCACCTTCGCGGGCGCGGCGCACAGCACGTTCTATGCCTTTGTGCACTTCTTCGCAGCTCATTCCATCAACTGAGTCTCCAGGCATATCAAAAGAATCTGCCAAACGATATATATCTAAAACTTTTGATGTGCGTTCTACAGAGGTACCCATAGCATAGAAGTTATTCTCGCATATGAAAACCACCGGTAATTGCCAAAGGACAGCCATATTGAAAGCCTCGTGCAGCAAACCCTGACGGGCAGCACCATCGCCAAAGAAGCATAAGGTAGCACGATCTGTGCCCTGATACTGCTCTGCGAATGCGATACCTGCGCCCAGGCCTATCTGTCCGCCTACTATACCATGACCACCAAAGAAGCGTTTCTCTTTAGAGAAGAAGTGCATACTTCCGCCTTTACCCTTGGTACAGCCGGTAGCCTTACCATACATCTCTGCCATACATTCTTTAGCAGACATGCCTTTGGCCAGCGCCAAACCATGATCGCGATAGGCAGTGATCATGTTGTCATCATCTCTGATGGCGGTCATAGCACCTGCTGCCACGGCCTCCTGGCCTATGTACAGATGACAGAACCCACGTATCTTCTGCATACCATATAGCTGACCGGTCTTTTCTTCAAAGCGGCGTATGAGCAGCATGATCTCATACCAATATAAATATGTTTCTTTACCGAAAGGACTGTTCACGGTTTTTCTAAATTTGCACGAAAATATAAAAACTTTTGTTCCCACGAGCTTGAATACCATAAACAAAATAACACTGCTCCAGTTTCGCAATTACAGTCAGGCTGTTTTTCCGTTCACTGCCCCTGTTACCTGTATTACAGGTGCCAATGGCAGTGGAAAGACCAATCTGCTGGATGCGGTGTATTATTTGTGTTATACCAAGAGCTATTTCAGTGCTTATCAACAGTTTAGTGCTCAAAATGGTACCGATGGCTTTAGGGTAGAAGGGCATTTTGAGCTGAAGGGTAAGTCTGAATTGATCAGCTGCAAGTGGAAACAGGGCAAAAAAGAGGTCTTTGCCGATGGGGTGGAGTATGAGAAGGTAACTGATCATATAGGGAAATATGCTGCTGTGATGATAGCCCCAGATGATATGGAGCTGATAAATGACGGCAGCGAGCTGCGCCGCAAATGGATAGATGGTATACTATGTCAAGTAGACAGAACCTATTTCGAAGCACTGATGCAATACCAAAGGGTACTGCTGCAACGCAATGCCTGGTTGAAAATGCAAGCCTCTCATACCAACGCTATAGACAAAGACTCGCTAGCATTCTACAACGATCAATTGGCTGCAGGTGGTACTTATATACATCAACAACGAGTGGTTTTTAGTGCCCGCTTTCTGCCTCTGCTGGAGAATTTCTACAAAGAACTATCGGGTGCTAAGGAAGCAGTAAGTATAGCCTATGAAAGCGATGTGCTGCGCAAACCACTTATAGAATGGCTGGAGAGCGGACTACAGAACGACCTGCGTTATCAACGTACACTGCGAGGTATACATAAGGATGATTGGGCTTTTATGATAGATGACCTATCGCTGAAACAATACGGATCGCAGGGGCAGAAAAAGAGTTTTCTCTTTGCGCTGAAACTGGCGCAATATGCCTACCTGAGCCAAGTACAAGGACACCTGCCTGTGCTGCTGCTGGATGATATTTTTGAGAAGCTGGACCAGAGCCGTATGGAAGCACTGCTACGGATAATACGAGGTGAGGGCTTTGGGCAAGTGATACTGACCGATACGCATGCAGAGCGTGTGCGAGATGCTTTTGGTACAGAAGCTGAGATAGCTTTTATCCATCTGTAAGGTGATACTTATCATACTTCTTTTTCATAGTGTAGAGTATTTTTAAAGTCTTATTAGCGGCAATAGCTCAGTTGGTAGAGCATTAGTTTCCCAAACTAAAGGTCGCGGGTCCGAGTCCCGTTTGCCGCTCACTTAGGTTTTGTCAGAACAAACTTGTTCTCTTATTCTTTCCAGCTGTTTGAGATGTCTTTCTGTATGGGAAATATTGAAGTATATCCATTCATACTTACTGAATTCGCCAAAGTATGGATGATCGAATGCTAAACAAATTTGTGTTAGGTCAGTAGTCCGGATAGTAGTTTTTATCTTTTCTCTTTCCCCTTTTATTTGATCTAAGATATACTGTATATTCTTAGGTGTAGCCGAGGGTATCATAGACTCTGGAGCACTGAATGCCCTGTCTATACTAGCCATAGCATTTTTGAAAACATCCATCTTTGCATCATAAGGTCTTGAGGCATCTGCTGAGGGAGCATTTAATACACGGTTGATAGCATAATCTAACCTTAATAAGTGTGCTGCAACCTCAGCCGCAGACCAAGTATTTTCGTTTGGCTTTTGAATAACCTCATCAGGACTAAAGCCTGATAAGCTAGCTACAAGTTTCTGAGTGTTGGTGTCTAAATCTGCAATGATCTGATCTGTAGGTATCATAATAGAGGTATGCTGTAAAGATGGTGTAGGTGTAAGTCTTTTATTGTTGTACTTTCTTTTCTTTTTGCGATCTGAATAAGGGGAATAAGCCACCTATGATAGCGCATACATAAGGTGCATGAGATATGCCTCTGAATTTGTAGATAAGTAAACCCACACATGCGGACATAGCTGCAGATAATATCATCTCAGGGAGTTTTATGCGTAGTGTATGCTGGATGGAAGCTTTCATATACATGCTGGTGTGTAATTATAAAATTACAAAATATACTGAATGGTGTAAGGTTGAAAAATGGAGGTAAAGGTTACATTCTTATAGTTTTTTAAAGGTTACACGAAAGATACAAGTGATTGATAATGAGGTGTTTGTGATTTTTCAAAGATTGCCCCGAATCGAGTTCGGGACTCCCCATATCTGTTTATTTATTTTTTGAGGGTCGCATTTGGGTTACATTGTAGATAATGTGGTAAATGCGTCAATGTGTAGAATGTGATTTTGAGCTTATAGAAATTACCGTTTTTTTACCGATCTGTTTCCGAAAAATTACCGATCCTTTACCGACCGATTACCGAATGTTACCGAAGGATTTTCTGTAATGCAACAGATGTATGAGAAGAATTTCATCTGTATGGCTGAGCAGCTTAAAGGTACGAAAAAGGCTAGGTTTTTCCAAATAAAAGAGATGCGAAAAATGACCTTGGTCAGCTACTTATTTTGAATGTGTGTATGTGTTGTCTTATTAGCTTTTTTGCTACTCTGAGGGCGGGATTATTTTATTATTACTGCAATAAGGTTGCTGTCTATTTACTAACTTTACGGGCGTTAAAAACATACATCAACCAACTCCCCGCACAACGCACAATATATTATGGGATACATCAAGGATCATTTCAAAGCTGTTGCTGATCTGCAGAACAAAGAGATCAAGAGTTTACTGGAACAACATGGCAATAAAGTAATGGATCAGGTAACTGTAGCACAGGCTTACCAAGGTATGCGTGGTATACCGGGTCTTGTAACAGAAACATCATTACTGGATGCTAACGAGGGTATTCGTTTTCGCGGATATTCTATTCCTGAGCTGAGAGAAAAAATGCCTAAAGCAGAAGGTGGCTCTGAGCCATTGCCTGAAGGTCTTTTCTATCTGATGCTGGTAGGCGAGATACCTACACACGATATAGTAGAGCATGTATCATCTACATGGGCACGTCGTTCGCATGTACCTAATCACGTATTCGATACTATCGAATCGTTGCCTGTGAATACACATCCGATGACACAGTTCAGTATTGCGATACTGGCTTTACAAACAGAATCTAAATTTGCCAAAGCATACGAAGAAGGTATCAACAAAAAAGAATACTGGTCGTATGTATACGAAGATACCATGACGCTGATAGCTCGTCTGCCACGTATTGCGGCATACATTTATCGTCGTAAATATAAGAACGGAGAGCATATACAACCTGATGGTATGCTGGACTGGAGCGGTAACTTTGCTCACATGCTGGGTTATGACGACGAAAGTTTCAGAGAGCTGATGCGTTTGTATCTTACTATTCATGCCGATCACGAAGGTGGTAATGTATCTGCACACGCAGTACATCTGGTAGGTAGTGCACTGAGCGATCCTTATCTTTCTTTTGCAGCAGGTATGACAGGTTTGGCAGGTCCATTGCATGGTCTGGCTAATCAGGAAGTGATACGCTGGATAGAAGAAATGCAAAAAGAACTGAACTCTGAAAGACCTACTAAGGAGCAGATAGCAGACTATATCAAAAAGACATTGCTGGCTGGTAAAGTAGTACCGGGTTATGGACACGCAGTATTGCGTAAAACAGATCCTCGCTTTACCGCACAAATGGAATTTGCTAAGAAGCATTGCCCGGATGATGCAGTGATCAATACTGTATGGAATGTATATGAAGTAGCACCTCCGATATTGGAAGGTACAGGTAAGATCAAGAACCCATGGCCTAACGTAGATGCACACTCAGGTGCCTTACTGAAACATTATGGTCTGGTAGAAGAAGATTTCTACACAGTACTGTTCGGTGTGAGCCGTGCATTAGGTGTGTTGGCTAGTCTTTGTTGGGACAGAGCATTAGGATTCCCTATCGAGCGTCCTAAGAGCATCACTACTGAGTGGGTAAAGAAATTTGTGAAAGAAGGCGAAGCAGTAGCTTAAGCGAAAAAATAAGTAATGAACCTATAAAAAGCATGCAGCTCATACTGCTTGCTTTTTAGTTTTAATAAAATCAAAACATCAATAAAAACAGAACCATGAGTAAAGGTCCTATTTCACAATTCATTGAGCACCACTACCGTCACTTCAACGCTGCAGCCCTTGTAGATGCAGCTAAAGGATATGAAACACATTTATTAGAGAATGGTAAGATGCTGATATCATTGGCAGGTGCCATGAGTACTGCAGAGCTGGGTATATCTCTGGCAGAAATGATACGTCAGGATAAAGTACAGATCATCAGCTGCACAGGTGCTAACCTGGAAGAAGATGTGATGAACCTTGTAGCGCATACGCATTACAAGCGTGTACCTAACTATCGCGATCTGAGCCCTAAAGAAGAATGGGACTTGCTGGAACAAGGTTATAACCGTGTAACAGATACTTGCATACCTGAGGAAGAGGCTTTCCGCCGCATACAACGCCATATCTATAAAATATGGAAAGATGCAGAAGATAAGGGCGAACGTTATTTTCCGCACGAGTTCATGTACAAACTGTTGCTGAGTGAAGTGATGAAAGGCGACTATGAGATAGACCCTAAGCATAGCTGGATGATAGCTGCTGCTGAAAAGAACTTACCTATCATAGTACCGGGATGGGAAGATAGTACCATGGGTAACATCTTTGCATCATACTGTATCAAAGGAGAATTGAAACCATCTACCATGAAGAGTGGTATAGAATATATGATGTGGCTGACAGAATGGTATCGCAAGAATTCAAGCGGTAAGGGTGTAGGTTTCTTTCAGATAGGTGGTGGTATAGCGGGTGATTTCCCGATATGCGTAGTGCCTATGATGTATCAGGATCTGGAATGGCATGATGTACCTTTCTGGAGTTACTTCTGCCAGATAAGCGATAGTACTACTTCTTACGGTTCGTATAGTGGTGCTGTACCTAATGAAAAGATCACCTGGGGTAAACTGGACATCAACACACCTAAATACATAGTAGAGAGTGATGCTACCATTGTAGCACCATTAATATTTGGTTATTTACTGGGTTGGTAAAATATAATGGTAATAAAAGTAAAAGGGAGCTAGTGTTTACTGGCTCCCTTTTTAATGATTATTTTTTCTTTTTATAAGGATTTTATCACCAGATACAGAGAATAAATAAGAATGTTGCCAACCAGTCTTTAGTCGGGTTATGAAGTATTTCATGATTTTGTCTTGCATTGGTTTTGAGTTATCATAATAGATTGTAGCAGTATCAGATTTTTCTTTTATCCAACACAAATAAAAACAATGGGTATTAAGGTCAATTGCTAAAATTGATTGGTTGCTACACCCAATATGCGAATATGAAAAATCCTCTATAAGCATATTGTCTTCAATTATAAAAAATGGTGCATAACCTGCTCCCGTAAGAAAATCCAAATAGCTATTATATTCAGAAGAGAGAATTTTCTTTAATTCTGTTTGAATGTTTTTTTGTTCAAAAAACTTACTATTCCAAGGGTCTAAATTTGCATATACTTTTAAGTTGTTTAGTTGAGTATTTTTAGGGTATTTGATTGAGTCCTTTTTCTCAATTATAGTAAAAGGCAGTTTGTTTTTTTTATCTTTTCGATACCATGTGCCAATGATTGTACTATCATTCATATACTTGCCATTAAATGTTTCCAATAGTTCCCCTATTTCATTATGGTAATATAGGTTGATGCTATTGCTTTCTTTCATTCCATCTAATTCAATAATATTATCGGGATTGCCTTTATAATTATCATAAACATACTGACCGCATATATCCCCAAATCTATTGATCAACTTTACTGTAATAGGATATTTACCAATAACACCATGATATTCTTTTGCGAAAGTTTCATTTGATTGCAATTCTTTTGACGATTGTGCAAAAATGGTATTAGAACATAAAATAAATAATATTGTACTATAAAAAAGCTTCATAAGGGATAAAATTACAGTAGTGATATTGCTAATATAAACAAAAAGGTGTGATAGTTATACTACCACACCTTTCGACCTTATTTGAATATGTTTCCTTACGCTCTCACCAGCATCATTTCTTTGATGTCGTTGATGATCTTTTTAGCAATGTTGTTGGCCATAGTCTCGCTATTGCTTTCAGCAATGATACGAATGATAGGCTCTGTATTAGAAGTACGCAAGTGTACCCAGTCATTATCAAACTCTATACGCAGTCCATCTTCTACATTGATAGGTTGTTTCTTGTATTTTTTCTTTATCTGCTCAAAGATGTTCTTTACATCCACATCCTCATTCAGTTCTATCTTGTTCTTGGATATGAAATAGTTAGGGTAAGTATTGCGTAATGCTTTGATGCCCTTGCCCGACTTAGCCAGATGCGTTAGGAACAATGCTATGCCTGCCAGTGCATCGCGGCCATAGTGCAGTTCAGGCACTATCACGCCACCATTACCTTCGCCACCTATTACAGCTTTAGTTTCCTTCATCTTTTTTACTACGTTCACTTCGCCAACAGCACTAGGGGTATAAGTACCGCCATGTTTCTCAGTCACATCGCGTAGGGCACGGGTAGAGGAGAGGTTAGATACGGTATTGCCTTTCTTATTAGACAGTACATAATCTGCAATAGCTACCAAAGTATACTCCTCACCAAAGAGACTACCATCTTCACATACAAAACACAGTCTGTCCACATCAGGGTCTACAGCTATGCCCATGCTCATGTTCTTTTTAGCTACTGTAGAGCAGAGCTCGGTCAGGTTCTCAGGTAATGGTTCTGGGTTATGAGCAAAATTACCCGTCACTTCTTCGTTGATAACAGTGAAGTTAGTAACACCCAATGCTTTCAGTAATTCAGGTACTGCTATTGCACCTGTAGAGTTTACTGGGTCTACTACTATCTTATAATTCTGTTTTTTAATAGCGGCCACATCTACCAGAGGGTGGGCCAGTATTGCGTCTATATGTTTTTTGATGTATTCGTCAGAATAAGTAACTGTGCCTATTTTATTGATAGCTGCAAAAGTGATATCGCCTTTTTCGGCATGGTCTAGTATCCATTGCCCTTGTTCCCCACTCAGGAACTCACCATTACTGTCTAGTAGTTTCAGTGCATTCCATTCTTTAGGGTTATGGCTGGCAGTGAGTATGATACCACCTGCAGCTTTTTCCATTACTACGGCCATCTCTACTGTAGGGGTAGTGCTCAGCCCCAGGTCCAAAATATTGAAACCCATGCTTTGCAATGTAGAGACTACCAGATTGCGCACCATCTCGCCCGATATGCGACCATCACGGCCTACTACTATTTTCTTGTTATCGCCTTGTTCTGCTATCCATGCACCATAAGATGAGGTGAATTTTACTACATCTATAGGGGTTAGAGCAGTGCCTGCTTTCCCGCCAATGGTTCCTCTAATGCCTGAGATCGATTTGATTAATGCCATATGTTATTCTGTGTATAAATTGCCTTCTGCGAAGATAAGACTAAGTACTTACTCCCCGAAGGCAATGTGGATATTAATATTGTTTATCAGTCGTTAAGATGATCGTATTAACTGTAATACATATTTCGTACCAAAATCCCCCTTTTTTTACCTTTATAAATAGATATATATTACCAGGTTTTTATAATTTCGGACAAATTTCCTCGCAAATGAACATCACTACCAAGTATTTGTTCCGCCTTTCGATATTAGGCGTTACACTCATGGCAGCTGCAAGTAACATTGCTAATGCTCAAAACCTGACATCTCCATTACCCAGTGATCCAAATGTGACACGAGGTAAATTCTCTAACGGACTTCAGTATTATATACGTCCTAATGGTAAACCTGAACATAAAGTAGAATTGCGCTTGATCGTAAAAGCGGGTTCTATTTTAGAAACAGATGAGCAACAAGGTCTGGCTCACTTTATGGAGCATATGAACTTTAACGGAACTAAAAACTTCCAGAAGAATGATCTGGTAAGTTATTTGCAATCTATAGGTGTGCAATTTGGTGCAGACTTGAATGCCTATACAGCGTTCGACCAAACTGTATATATATTACCTATTCCTACAGACAAACCTGAAAATCTGGAAAAAGGTTTTCAAATTATTGAAGACTGGGCACACAATGCCTTGCTTACAGATAAAGATATTGACGATGAGCGTGGGGTAGTGCTGGAAGAAAGCCGTCTGGGTAAAGGTGCCGAAATGCGTATGTTGGATAAGTACTTTCCTAAATTAGCGTCAGGTTCAAAGTATGCTCAACGCTTACCTATTGGTAAAGATGACATTCTGAAACACTTCAAGTATGAGAAGATTCGTGCTTTCTATCACGACTGGTATCGTCCCGATTTGCAAGCTGTGGCTATTGTAGGTGATATAGATACGGCAACTGCCATGAAGATGCTGCGTAAACACTTTGCTATATTGAAAAATCCTGCAGGTGAAAAGAAGCGTGAATATGCTGATGTAAAACCTCGTAGCAAATCAGAAGCAATGGTACTGACAGATAAGGAAGCTACCAATTCTGCATTGAATATCTTCTTTTCTTACAATAAGAAACATGAAGAAAAGACATTGGGCGACTATCGCAATTCACTGAAACGTCAATTGGCTTTACAGATATTGAATATGCGTTTGGGTGATCTTACAAAATCAGCTAATCCTCCTTTCCCATACGCAGGTTGCGATTTTGATGATCTGATACATGGTTATGAGGCATTTGAAATATCTGCAGGTTTCAGCGATGATCCTCAAACTGCTATGAATGCAATGGTAGGTGAATTGCAAAAAGCTAAACAATTCGGGTTCACAGAAAGCGAATTGGAACTGGCTAAAAAGAATATGCAGAATGGTATGGACAAAATGTATAACGAACGTACCACTACTGATAGTAAAAACTATGTAGAAGAATATATCCGCAACTTCCTCAATGGTGAAGCTATGCCGGGTATGGACAACGAACATAAATATTATGGCGAATTGTTACCGGGTATCACATTGGCAGAGGTTAACAGCCTGCCTAAAGAGTGGATGAGCAATATGAATATGTTCACTTTGATCACCGCTCCTGATAAAGCTGATGTGAAATTGCCTGATGAAAAAGCTTTGTTGGCAATGACAGAAAAGGCTTTTAAACAAGATGTAAAACAACAAGAAGAGAAAAAAGTGGCTAGCAGCCTGATGAGTACTAAGCCTACAGCCGGTAAAGTAGTATCTCAACAAGCGGATGCTGATATGGGTGCTACCACTTATACATTAAGCAATGGTATCAAAGTTACTTTCAAACCTACAGACTTCAAAAGTGATGAGATACTGATGAAAGGTGTGAAAAAAGGTGGTAGTAATGCTTATGGTCTTGCTGACAGAAGCAATGTGCATTTTGCACCTGATTTGATAGACGCTATGGGAGTAGGTGAATTCAATCCTACAGATCTGGAAAAAGTGATCGCTGGTAAGACCATGAAGTTTGATGTAAGTATAGATGAGATCAGTGATGTGGTAGATGCCAGCAGTTCTGTAAAGGATTTCGAAAGCTTATTGCAATTGACTTATCTGAACCTGATGCAACCTCGTAAGGATGCAGAACTATTCAAAGGATATAAGGAAAAGCAAAAGACCATGTTGCAGTTCATGTCGTCTAATCCACAAGTATCTTTCTTCGATACTACTATCAAGACCCTATATAACAACAATCCTTTGGCTAGAATGATATTCCCTAAACCACAGGATTTTGAAAATATCAATATAGATCGTTCATTAGAGATATATAAGAATGAATTTGCTGTAGCAGATGGCTATCAATTCTTTATCGTTGGTAATGTAAAACCTGAAGTGGCTATTCCATTGATAGAAACATATCTGGGTAGTATTCCAAAATCTGATAAGACACCTGCTGTAACTGACAATAAAGTACGACCAATAACAGGTATACACAAACTGGAAGTGAAGAAAGGTAAGGAGAAACAAAGTATGATCTTTGCTAATTTCTACGACGAAGCTCCGTATACCGAAGATTTCTCTGTAAGAGCACAGGCAGTAGCCGAAGTGCTCAACATCAAAGTAATAGAAGTACTGCGCGAAAAAATGGGCGGTATCTATACAGGTGGTTTCTTTGCTCAGGTTGCTAAAGAACCATACCAACGTTATAGTATAGGTATGCAATTGCCTTGCGGTCCTGAAAATGTTGATAAGCTGATAGCAGCTGCTAAAGAAGAGATCAACAATGTAAAGGAAAAAGGTCCTGATGCTAAAGACTTGGATAAAGTAAAATCACAATGGCATGAGAAATATCGTACTCAGGTTAAAGAGAACAAATACTGGCAGTCTAAACTGGTCGATGTAATGTTCTGGGGTAAGGATAAACAACACGTATTGCAATATGATGCATGGATAGACAAATTGACTCCTGCAGATGTTCAACAAGCTGCTAAACAATTGTTTAATGGAAAGAATGAGTTTATTTCTATTCTGTATCCTGAATCATAAAATTGACATTATAAGTTTTATCTATAATAAAGGCGCCTTTTGTGCGCCTTTATTCATTATGTCTATATATCAATGAGTTAAACTATCCTTTTTTGTTAATGTTTTTTACGATAGGATAAACTGTTATACATTCGCCCACGTTTTATAATCACATAAGTTGGACACACATCACTTTAAGAAAGTCTCTGCTGCAGGACTTTTAATAACGCTGGGGATCATTTTCGGCGATATAGGGACCTCTCCTCTCTACACTCTCCAAACCATACTAAAAGAAGGCGGACAAGCAACAGAAGAACTGGTGCTGGGTGCTATCTCTTGCGTATTCTGGACGCTGACTCTCCAAACCACATTCAAGTACATCCTTATCACGCTGCAGGCTGATAATAATGGGGAAGGTGGTATATTCTCACTATATGCACTGGTAAGGCGTTATGGCAAGAAACTGGTGTTTCCCGCTATCATAGGTGCCGGTACCTTGCTGGCCGATGGTATTATCACTCCGCCTATTACCGTCACTTCGGCCATAGAGGGGCTGAATGGAGTAAAGGGATTGGAGCATGTTATTGTTCCAGGTAACACTACAGTGCTGGGTATTGTACTAGGAATCATACTATTGCTGTTTATTTTCCAACGCTTTGGTGCCAAGGTGGTAGGTGGCTCGTTCGGGCCTATTATGCTTCTATGGTTTCTTATGTTGGGTGTTTTGGGTATCAATCAGATAGTTCATTATCCACAGATATTCAAGGCCTTGAATCCTATGTATGGCTATAATCTACTTACCAGCCACCCTAAAGGCTTTTGGTTATTAGGCGCTGTCTTCCTCTGCACTACGGGTGCTGAGGCTCTGTATTCAGATCTGGGTCATTGCGGACGCAAGAATATACAAATGAGCTGGATATTTGTAAAGACCACCTTAGTACTCAACTATCTGGGGCAGGGTGCATGGGTACTTACTCAGAACAAGACCAATCTAGGCGATATAAATCCATTCTTTGAGATAGTGCCTCATGGTTTCCTGCTGCCTAGTATTATATTAGCTACTGCGGCATCTATCATTGCATCGCAAGCGCTCATCAGTGGTTCGTTCACTTTGATCTCAGAGGCTATTAGTCTTAATTTCTGGCCACGTGTGAAGGTGAAATACCCAACCACTGTACGTGGACAGATATATATACCTAGTATCAACTGGATACTGTGTGTAGGTTGTATGTTGGTAGTACTTTATTTCAGAACATCAGAAAGTATGACTGCTGCTTATGGTTTTTCAATCACCATTGCTATGCTCATGACCACCATACTTATCTACTACTTCCTGCGCTATGTGAAACGTTTGCCATTGCCTATAGTTACGCTCATATTGGTAGTGTTCGTAGCAGTAGAAGGATCATTCTTTGTGGCTAATGCTGTGAAGATCTTAAAACGACTTATGTTCCTGGTATTCGAGGTAGGTTTGATATTCACCATGTACATATGGTATAAGGCTAGAAAGATCAATAACCGCTTCCTCAATTTCATAGATCTGAAAGAGCATATACCCCTACTTGCAGAACTAAGTAATGATAACAGCATCCCTAAATTTGCTACACACCTTATATATCTTACCAAGGCCAATAGAGCTACACAGATAGAACAAAAAGTGCTATACTCTATTTTCAGCCATAACCCAAAACGTGCCGATGTATACTGGTTCGTGCATATAGAGCGTACAGATGACCCCTATACTATGGAGTATAGTGTAGAGGAGCTTAAGAATGATAAAGTGATACGTGTTGAATTTAAGCTAGGGTTCAGGATACAACCTCGTATTAATATGATGTTCCGCAAAGTGGTAGAGGAGATGGTGGCTAATAAGGAACTAGATATTACCAGTCGCTACCCATCTCTGGGTAAGTACAATGTAGGTGCTGATTTTCGTTTTGTTGTATTGGAGAAATTCCTGTCTTACGATAATGAATTCTCTGTGAAGGATGGCTTTATACTGAATAGTTACTTTACTATAAAGCACATGTCCATATCAGACCATAAGGCTTTTGGACTAGATACAAGCGATACCATAGTAGAGAAACTACCTTTCGTAGTGGCACCGGTATCTAGCATGGCACTGAAGAGAACCTCTTATATAGCAAAGGATTAAAAGGCATTGCCTTTTAATCCTTTTTCTAATTATTGTGAGTTTAGAAACTACTTCGTTTTGAACATGAGTGTAGTAGTGGCTCCATTAGCATCCTTTTCTTCTATGGTCAGGTGTGCGCCATCTGCGCGGGTGATGTGTGTAGTAAAGGCATTGCCCTGATCCTGATTTACAGTTACTATACCTGTAGCCTCGTCCAGTGTCCATTGGCCTGTGGTAGTTCTTACCAGGTCTATGTCTTCGTAAGAGCCATCACATTTGTATAGTACATAGTCTTTGGCACTGCTCTTATCAGGTTTGGTAATGACACCTTCAGCATCTTTTATTTTTTCCAGATACCATTTTTTGCCGCATACATTACTTTGCTTGATGGGCGTTTGTGCATAGGCACTGATACTTATGAGAAAAGCCGGAACGATCAGTGCAGATAGTAGTATTTTCTTCATTGTAGTATAGATATTTAATAGCAATTAACGAAAAAATGTCTACAATGACAAGTTTATAATGCCCAAGGCCACGCTATAAGCGTGGCCTTGGGGTTAAAATGTATGTTTAGGAATGCTTATGCTACAGGCTGTTGCAGCATCTCGCGTATCTTTCCTTCTACTTCTTCCATCACGCCGGGGTTATCCAGCAGGAACTGTTTTACAGAGTCGCGACCTTGACCGATCTTGCTATCGTTGTAGCTAAACCATGAACCGCTTTTTTGCAGTATGTTCAGTTCTACGCCCATGTCTATGATCTCGCCTACTTTGCTGATACCTTCGCCATAGATAATGTCGAACTCTGCAGTACGGAAAGGAGGTGCTACTTTATTCTTTACCACTTTCACTTTGGTACGGTTACCTTTTACTTCATCGCCATCTTTTATCTGTGCATTACGACGAATATCCAGACGTACTGATGCATAGAATTTCAGTGCATTACCACCGGTAGTGGTTTCAGGATTACCGAACATTACACCTATTTTCTCACGCAACTGATTGATGAATATGCAGCAACAACCTGTACGGGAGATGGTACCTGTAAGTTTGCGCAATGCCTGGCTCATCAGTCTTGCTTGCAGGCCCATTTTGCTTTCGCCCATTTCGCCTTCCAGTTCGCCCTTAGGTACCAGTGCAGCTACAGAGTCTACCACTACTACGTCTACCGCACCCGATGATATCAGACGGTCAGCTATTTCCAAAGCTTGTTCGCCATAGTCGGGCTGAGAGATGATGAGGTTGTCTACATCTACACCCAGTTTGCGTGCATAGGCCGAATCGAAAGCATGCTCTGCATCTATGATAGCGCAGATACCGCCTTTCTTTTGTGCCTCTGCTATAGTGTGTATAGCGATAGTGGTTTTACCCGAAGATTCAGGGCCGTATATCTCTATTACACGTCCGCGAGGGAAACCGCCTACACCCAAGGCTACATCCAGTCCTAATGAGCCTGTACTGATCACGTCTATTGTTTCGCGTTGCTTGTCGCCTAGCATCATTACAGAGCCCTTGCCATAATCCTTTTCGATCTTGTCCAGTGCTAGTTTCAGCACTTTTAATTTGTCATCTGCTGCCATTGTATGTATGTGTTTATTTGTTACGATTTTGTAGGTCAAATATAGGCAAATAGGTATCACCAGCCTCAAACCCGCTCAGGAAGATATCCACATTTTTGGGGCATGAAAAAAGCCTCAGCAGAGCTGAGGCTTTTACTAGAATATAGTAAAGTATAGTTATTAAACTTTGAAGTGAGAGAACGCTTTGTTCGCTTCTGCCATACGGTGTGTATCTTCTTTCTTTTTGAAAGCAGCACCTTCACCTTTTGCAGCTGCAACGATCTCGTTAGCTAATTTGTCAGCCATGGTACGACCATTACGCTCGCGAGAGTAACGGATCAACCATTTCATGCTCAAAGAGATCTTACGGTCAGGACGTACTTCTGAAGGTATTTGGAAAGTAGCACCACCGATACGACGGCTACGTACTTCTACCGCAGGAGTAACGTTAGATAATGCACGTTTCCACACATCATATCCGTTCTCACTGGTTATTGAGCTTACTTTGTCCAGTGCATCGTAGAATATGCTCAGAACGATAGTTTTATTACCACCCCACATCAGACAGTTAACGAAACGGGTAACGTTCTTATCGTTAAATTTAGGATCTGGTGCTAAAGGGATCTTTTTTGCTTGTGCCTTTCTCATCTGTTATGGATGAATTATTTCTAATAGTTAATAAAAATTATTTTTTACCGCCCTTGGCTTTTTCTTTCTTAGTACCATACTTAGAACGGCTCTGCTTACGGTCTTTTACACCTGCAGTATCCAGTGCTCCACGTACTATATGATAACGTACACCCGGAAGATCTTTAACACGACCACCGCGAATAAGCACGATAGAGTGCTCTTGCAGGTTGTGACCTTCACCCGGAATGTATGCGATAACTTCTATCTTATTCGTCAGACGAACCTTAGCTACCTTACGCAAGGCAGAGTTTGGTTTCTTTGGAGTGGTAGTGTACACACGTGTACATACACCACGACGTTGCGGACAAGCATCCAAAGCACGAGACTTAGACTTGGCGCGGATTTGCTGACGACCTTTACGAACTAATTGTTGAATTGTAGGCATTGCTTACCGTTAATGATAATTTTTTTATGGAGTGCAAAGGTAATACACTTTTTAAAAAACAAAAAAAATATTTAAACTATTTCGGCCCAAAATGCCAATTATTCTGCTTTTGGGAGAGTAAAGGTAAGGAATAGTTACATATCAGCTGTGGTTAATCCCATTTGGTATGTTATAGTTCTTTTTTCATCCATGTTCATCAAACTGTTAAAAATATGACTTGTATATTGCTAAAAGTTGATTTAATAATAAAATAATCTATAAGACATGATAATTTGTGCAATATGCTATGTGATAGGGATAAGAAGGAAATTTCTCTTGAAGAAAATAAGACAAGTTATCTAGTATAAGATGTGGGGGAGTGGGAAAGGTTACATTCTGTGTGATTTTTTTAAGGTTACATGGGAAGTTTGAGTAGTTGATAATCAATGAGTTGTGCAAATTCAAAAGTTACCTTTGGGTTACACGTGTAACAATGCGACAATCCCGAATCGAGTTCGGGACAGGTGTGTGAAATGTGAAGAATATGATTTTTTAGGGTTGTAGCAATTACTGTTTTTACCGAATTTTTACCGATCTATTTCCGAAAAATTACCGATTCTTTACCGACCGATTACTGAACATTACCGATTGATTACCGGTAAGGGAATAGGGATATATGAAAGGAATTGCGATACCCTAAAAACCATTACAAATATACGAAATGGGGGTAGGGGCTAACAAATATTTGTTTCGATATTATAGATATGGACTATTTGCCCAATCAGGAGATTGGATACCGTAGCGACATAGTCGGAGACTACGCCGAATGATCGGAAGACTACACTCAACTGGGGCTTTTTTTAATGACATAGCCTACAAGGCCGAGTGAGTTACTGATGCTTAGTATCCAGATATTGCTTGGTATAATTGTAACCCTCGTCGTATATGAGTTGCTTTTTCTTTTCGTCAAAAAGGCGATACTTTGCCAGTGCAGGTGGCTCTATAAATATGGTGCAGCGTGACATATTGCGCATGACATTCTCTCTGATAGATAAGATGCCCAGCCGCTCTATATGTTCGGTAATAGATGCCAGTGGGTTGTAATCGGGCAGGGGATTGACATGTACACCTACTATATCCTCGTAACCACCCAGCAGGGGTTCTATAGGTAGATTGCTACTAAAGCCGCCATCTATATAAGGTACATTATTGATAGTAACAGGAGGGAATATCATGGGTATAGAGCAGGAGGCTATGACAGCCTGTACAACATCGCCTTTGGAGAATATCTCTTGTCGGCCATCGAGTAGATTGGTAGCTGTAACATAAAGTGGGGTGGGAAGGTCTTCCAGATTCTTATGTCGCAGGTATTTGGTCAGAAAATCTTTCAGGGGTTTCAGCGACATAAGCCCCACCATAGGGAATGTCCATTCGAAGCCATAGAGTTTGTTCTTGATGGCCAGATCCATTATTTCCTCAACGCCATAGCCATCGCATATCATAGCACCAATGATAGAACCGGCGCTGGTAGATGTAATGACAGCGGGGTAAATATCACGCTCGCTAAATGCTTTGAGTACACCGAGATGTGCAAAACCACGCACACCACCACCCGATAAAACAAAAGGAAGTTTCATGACCTAAATATAGGGAAAATAAAAAGCGGCTCCTGTATAGGAACCGCTCGTAGTTTATTAAACTATTAAATATCGCTTATCCCATATTATGGAATACATGTTGTACGTCGTCGTCTTGTTCCAAACGCTCAATGAGTTTGAACACATCTTCTGATTGTTCGTCTGTAACGGCTACTGTGGTGAGTGGTATCCATTCCAGCTCGGAAGATATAGGTGTGATGCCTTTTTCTTCCAGTGCTTTCTGCATATTACCAAAATCGCTGAAACCGCAACGTACTATCAGTTTGCCTTCGCTGTCCTCGCCCAGTTCTTCCAGACCTGCGTCTATCAGTTCCAGTTCCATATCTTCAGGATTCAGGCCCTCGGGGTTCAGTTTGAAAACACCCAGATGTTTGAACAAGAAACCTACAGAGCCACTATTGCCCAGATTGCCACCACCTTTATTGAAGTGAGAGCGCACATTGGCTACGGTACGGGTAGTATTATCGGTAGCGGTAACTACCAGCAGGGCCACACCATGCGGTGCATAACCTTCGTATAGTACCTCGTCGTAGTTGCTGGTGTCCTTGCCCATGGCATTCTTGATGGCAGCTTCGATACGGTCTTTCGGCATGTTGAAAGACTTGGCATTCTGCATGACACGGCGGAGCATAGGGTTGGTATCCGGCTCAGGACCACCTTTCTTAACGGCTATGGCTATTTCCTTTCCTACACGGGAAAATTGTTTGGCCATACGATCGTATCGCGCAAACATGCTTGATTTTCTTACTTCAAATATCCGACCCATAATGCGGGAATGTTATAATGTTTTTGAGGCTGCAAAAGTAAGAATACTTTGATAGTAAAGGAAGTTTAATTGTAATACATTTTTTGGTATGTATTGCAGGCAGATATTGTAGAATATAAAATGTGGTGTATCTAAAATTTGACTATGAGGAAGAAGGATATAGGTACGCTGAAAGAGCCCAGAGAGCTGGTATTATCTACAGTAGATACATTGGTTACATATACTCTGTTGCCACCGGGGAAACTAGGGTCTAGTGCTGTAATGGCAATATCTTGTTTTTGTTTGCCTGTGGTATAATAGTAGCTGGCCTCTGTACCTACGAGTATGTTCTTAGAGATATGGTAGCGTATCCAGCCGCTGGCACCACCGCCAAAGTTATTGACAGTGCTGGTAGTTTCGGTAGTAGTGGTATCGGTAGATTTTACTACGCTTTTGGTATAGTCGTCGTTATTGTTGTATACAAAATCGAGCCCGGCACCAGCTTGCCATTTGTCACTAAAGTTCCAACGTTTCTCTATTCCTACACGAAAGTGAATATCATTGATCTTACTATCCTTGCGGGTAATACCATCATCGGTAACGAAGTCGTTGTAAGTATAGCCTGCGCCAAAGTGTATACCCCAGCCAGTACGCACATGTGTGATGGTATAAGTAGCTAAATAGGGATTGGTATTGGTAGAGGCTGTGCTGTTGTTGAAATTGAATACCTGACGTACCAATTCATTCATTTGCACACCTATGTAATGTTCGAATATTTTGCCATGATGTTTGGTCACTACGGTATCTCGTACTATAGTTGGGGCCACATCAGATTGTGCAAAAGCAAAAGGTAATAGGGTGATACTAAGAAAAACTGTCAATAGGGTTTTCTTCATTATTTGGTCTTGAAAGGATTGGAGAATTTAGCATCGTTGATGACACCATAATCGGTCAATGTATTGAGGAATGCGATCAGGGCCTGCTTGTCATTATCAGATATATTCATTTGACGAGGGCGCTTGCTAGCATCTTGCAACAGTGTATCCAAATTAGGAGTGCCTTTGATATTATGGCTATAATGTTCCAGCACATCATCCAGAGTCTTGTAACGGCCATCGTGCATATAAGGTGCTGTGATGGCTACATTGCGGAGGTTAGGTATTTTGAATTTACCATTATCTGCACTTGATCCTGATATTTCACCACGACCCAGATCACCATAAGTATCATCCAGACCTATATCTACAAAATTGGTAGGGATAATACCACCGCCACCGTAAGGGCCAATGTTATTAGAGTCTGTAAGGTGATGACATTTGGCACAATTGTATTTACCGTTGAAAAGGGTCATGCCCTCTACTTCTTGTGCCGTGAATTTGGTTGTGCCAGCCATAAATCCATCGAAACGAGTGTTGCGAGAATCTATTGCCGCAATGAACATGGCAATGGCAGTAGATATTTTATCGGCAGTTATTTCTTTACTGCCATATGCAGCAGTAAAGAGGCTAGAGTAGTATGGAAGCACCGCCAGTTTTGTAGACAATGTATTCATATCACTGATGCCCATTTCTACATGGTTAGTGATAGGACGCGCAATGAGATTCTCTACAGTAGAGGCTCTGCCATCCCAAAACAAAGTAGTACTAATGTTCCTGATGATATTATTACCATTGAATAGTATGGGTAGGTTCTTAGGTATCAGATTTTGAATAGGAGGAGAATTGCGTTTGGTAAGTTTGCTTTCATAACCACTGCTGAAAGCCACATTATCAGAGAATGCTAATGTTTGTTTGTGGCAGCTGCCACAAGAGATAGCATTGTTGATAGATAAGTGCCCATCGTAGAACAGCACACGACCTAAGGTGGCTTGTGCATTCATAGAGTCGGCAAAACTATTCATGAAAGTACTGCTATCGCTATAGTAGCGAGCCATAGTGACCGGAAGATCCAGATACTGAGTTTTGCCGGTAGTGGAAACTGTATCATTATTCTTATTGCAAGAATAAATGGATATTAATGATAGCGCAGTTATAGATAATACGAATAGCTTCTTCATAGGTATTGATTTTATATAAGGATTATTGGTGGTAATATCCTAATATTCGTTAATGTAAATATAAACACAACAAATCAATGTTTCAAATATTTATTGTAACGACTAAGTAAAAAGAAATATTGTATGTGTAGATATTTATTTGGGTACATATATCAGGAATTTTTCCTCGAAGAATGGTTCGGGGAAAATATCATGAACGCTCCATGCCTGTGGTTTCAGTCCTGATTCTTTGATCTCCTTCAACAAGTCGCCCCCTTTGAGACATAAAAGCCCATTGGCAAATTCGTCGCTTTTCTTCCCTTTTCTCAGTAGTGGATTGATCCAGCGCCATAAGTCACCCAATGGTGCTACTGCACGAGATACTGCAAAGTCGAATGTCTTGCCTTTGATCTCCTCAACACGGGTATGCACAGCAGTAACATTGGTAAGCCCAATAGCGGTAGATACTTCTTGCACTACTTTTATTTTCTTGCCTATGCTATCAGTTAAAAGGAATTTCACTTCCGGAAAAAAGATTGACAAAGGTATACCAGGGAAACCGCCGCCTGTGCCGATATCTACTACTTGTGCCCCGGCATGGAAATTGCACAGTGCTGCAATGGATAAAGAATGCAATACATGTTTTTCGTACAAAGCATCTATATCTTTGCGAGAAATGACATTGATCTTTTCGTTCCATTCTTTATATAGGCCTTCCAGCATTTGCAATTGCTGCAATTGCTTATCAGAGAAATCGGCAAAGTATTTCAGTACTATTTCCACTGTTGTTTGTTTTTCCAAATAATATAAGGTGCAAAGATAAAGTTATATAGCGCCCAGCCTATATCGCAGAACGGTAAGTATAATAATATTTTTTTCTCCTGCAGACGTTGTAGTGTAAAGGCCCATAAACCCCAGTACATCAGGCATCTGCCTAGCATGATTGCAGCAACAATGACCCGAAACGGAGTGAAAAGAAGGGCTAAAAATGCGAGCCACATCAGCGCATGAAAGAGGGCGTATTTACCAAGAGCCAATTTGATATAAGTTCGGTAATACTTACCTGTAGATAAGTGTCTTTGCTTTTGTAGTTTCCAGGCCTGCCAGTTGCTTTTGGCATGAGAAAGTGTGAAAGAGGCAGGGTTGTAAACAATAGCAGTATTTTCGGCAGTGGCCATAGTACGCATCAGCATATCATCATCGCCAGAGGGTAGTAATGCCCATATATCCGTTCTCTGTGCTTGTTGCAGAATGGTTTTTGTACAAGCCATATTCCTACCTACAGCCATGTAGGGGGTACCTGCCCATGTATAGGTACTGTATTGTAGGAAAGTGTGCATCGTCTCCCAACGAATGAAAGTATTGAGAAAACCCTTAGCTTTTTGAAAACCACCATAGCCTGCCACGATTTGCTTACCCTGACAAAGAGGTGCTATCATATTTTGCAACCATTCATCACTTGCCGGGCTACAATCGGCATCTGTAAGCACTAGCCACTTATTATTAGCGGCTTCCAGCCCCTTGCTGAGAGCAAATTTCTTACCCGGTAGTTCTCGCGGTAGTCCAGTTGGTATATTTACTACTTTAAGATGTCCGTGTTGTTGTTGAAAAAACTGCAATATGTTGGCGGAATCATCTGTAGAGGCGTCATTTACAACAATTACCTCATACTGTGGAATGCCTGCATCATTGGTGTATCTTTGCGCCAAAATTGCCGGTAGATTAGTTTGTAGATGAGAGGCTTCGTTCTTAGCACATATGATGATGGATACCTTTTGTGAAGGAGTAATACCTAAATCTTTGTGATTTAGGGTATGCGTTTTGGGTGGATGAGTGAAAATGCGGAAAAAGAAATACAAAGCAAACCCGCATTGCACAGCAATGGATAAAAGGAAAAGCCAATATGTATATGTGATGAACACGCCTGCAAAATAAACCTTCTCGCTCATAAAGGAGTGAGGCAATAGTAAAAGGATCAATGGAATTTACACTACAGGTAACAGATACCGCTTCAAAAGCCCGTGCAGGGCTGATAGATACCGATCATGGACAGATCGAGACCCCTATTTTTATGCCTGTAGGTACAGTAGGCAGTGTAAAGGCTGTGAACCAACAACAACTGGAACAGGAGATCAAGGCTCAGATCATACTGGGTAATACATATCACTTATACTTGCGCCCCGGTTTGGAAGTGCTGGAAAAAGCAGGGGGGCTACATAAATTCAATGGATGGAATAAGCCTATACTTACTGATAGTGGAGGATATCAGGTGTTCTCCCTTGCTGCAAATAGAAAACTGACTGAAGAAGGGGCTATTTTCCAGTCACATATAGATGGGTCGCGGCATATGTTCAGTCCGGAGAAGGTAATGGACATAGAACGTACCATTGGTGCAGATATCATTATGGCTTTTGATGAGTGTCCACCTTACCCATCGGAATATGCGTATGCTAAAAAATCGATGGAGCTGACCCACCGCTGGTTAGCACGATGTGTAGAAAGATTTAACGAAACAGAACCCAAGTACGGATATTATCAAAGTCTGTTCCCTATAATACAAGGTAGTACATTCAAAGATCTGCGTCAGGCATCATCAGAATTCATAGCATCTATAGATTGCGATGGTAATGCCATAGGCGGACTATCTGTAGGTGAGCCTGAGGAGATAATGTACGAGCTCTGTGCATATTGTTGTGAATTCCTGCCTGAGGATAAACCTCGTTACTTGATGGGAGTTGGCACACCTTGGAATATATTGGAGAATATATCCTTAGGCATAGACATGTTTGACTGTGTGATGCCTACACGTAATGGCCGTAATGGAATGTTATTTACTACCAATGGGGTGATCAATATCAAAAATAAACGCTGGGAAGATGATTTTTCATCTATAGATGAAGGATTGGATTGCCATACCAGCCAATATTATTCTAAAGCGTATCTCCGTCATTTGTTCATGTCAAAGGAGATATTGGGTCTGCAAATAGCTAGTATTCATAATTTGGCTTTTTATCTGCATTTGGTAAAACAAGCCCGTACACATATTTTGCAGGGTGATTTCGTGCAATGGAAGATAGAAATGGTGCCACGCTTGAAACAAAGGTTATAAATTGTAGTTCTGACAGGAGTGTATGAAAAAACTAGATTGGTATATCATTAAAAAATTTGTAGGGACCTTTCTCTATGCCATTATGATCATGGCAGTGATAGCCTGTGTGATTGACTATTCAGAAAAAGTAGAAGACTTTGTACAAAAGAAAGCTCCGCTATGGGCTATTATCAATTATTTCAAGGATTTCATTCCACATATCATAGCTCTCTTATTTCCCCTGTTCTTATTCATAGCTACCATATTTTTTACATCGCAGATAGCGTATAAATCAGAGATCATAGCCATGCTGGCATCGGGTATGAGTTTTCAAAGATTCCTGAGACCTTGTGTTATAGGTGGAGCATTTTTATGTACAATATCTCTTATCTCCAATCACTGGATAGTGCCCGCTGCCAATAAAGAACGGCTGGCCTTTGAGGATAGGTATGTACATAATGCAGTAGCCCGATCGGATAATAATGTGCATTTGCGACTATCAAAAGACCTGTATGTGTTTGTACAGAATTATGACTTTACAGCCAATAGTGGGTATCGTTTTACAGCCGAAAAAATAGATGGTACTAACTTGAAAGAAAAGGTGATGGCCGATCGTATCAGTTATGATAGTGTGAAAAGATCATGGCATTTATATGGTGTCATTATTCGTACCAATGACGGGCTGAAGGAAGATCTGAAATTCCAACCGGAATTGGTGATGCAATATCCTTTTGTGCCTATGGATCTGAAAGAGGATAATGATATCAAAGAAGCACTGACCACACCTGAACTGAATAGTTATATAGCTCGTGAAAAATTACGTGGCCGTGAAACACTTAATTTCTACTATGTAGAAAAACATCGCCGGACAGCACAGCCATTTGCGGGATTCATTTTGACTATCATAGGTGCTTGTATTGCCAGCCGCAAGGTGCGTGGCGGTAGTGGTTTCCATCTGGCACTGGGTATATTGATCAGTGCAGGGTATATCATGTTATTACAATTCTCTACAACATTCTCTACCAAAGCGGGTTTGAATCCCTTTGTAGCTGTATGGATACCTAATGCAATATTTGCCGTTGTTGCCTTCTTCTTGTACCGCAAAGAAGTGAAATAATCCATATTCATCTGTTCTATATTTCAACCTTAAGGATTTTTATTGTACGTTTATGTCATGAAACCTGTGCGTTCGTTGCCATTATTGATAGGTCGTAAACCCATACTGGAAGCCCTGCAACAAGGAATAACCATAGAAAAGTTATTCGTTTTGCGTTCTGCTACCGGTCCTGAAATAGGTACTATCAAACAATTGGCCCGCGAACGAAATGTCCCCATTAGCCAAGTGCCTATAGAAAAACTACAAGGCATGACACAAGCTCAACATCAGGGTGTAATAGCATGGACCAGTTTATTACAATACATAGATCTGCAAGCAGCTATTTCTCATGTAGTAGAAGCTGGTGAAGTGCCATTATTTGTTCTACTGGATGGCGTTACCGACGTGCGTAATGTAGGTGCCATAGCACGTAGTGCATTATGTTGTGGTGCACAAGGTTTGATACTACCTACATCTCATGCAGCATCGCTTAATGAAGATGCCATTAAAACCTCTGCAGGTGCATTACGCAATATCATGTTGTGTCGTATACCTTCTGTAGAGCAAGCAATAGATGTACTAAGACTGAATGGCATACAAGTACTAGGCACACAAATGAAAGGTAGTATACCTGTATACGAATGTGATATGACCATACCTACTACCATTGTAATGGGTGCAGAAGATACAGGTATCAGTAAGGATGTTCTAAAACGTGCCGACTATCTGATACGCATACCTATGTCAGGTACTTTCGATTCGTTGAATGTATCGGTAGCTACAGGTATGATATTATATGAGGCATCCCGACAGCGCATCACTCATAAATAGTTAAGTGTCAAGCCCATAGCCTACTTATCCCCAATAGGTACACATATTTTTTATTTAATAATTACGATTCTGCAATTTTTTATACATTTGCATCTGCATAGGTTTCCTGAATTAAGTAAGGAATGAAAAGGGAATCAGGTGAAAAACCTGAACATTACCCGATGCTGTAAGCTTCTTTAAATACCTTTTGTTTCCTGCATTTGCCACTGTCTGTATAGATGGGAAGGCTGCAAAAGGTGAAGCGAGTCAGAAGACCTGCCTTTGTAAAAATTACTTATCGCTGCTTTCGGGATAAAAGCACAGGTAAGATAAAGGCTACATCTGTAAGACAAAAGCTTTTTTCTGTATCTGATCACCCCCTTGGCTGCGTTTGAAAATTGTTTTAAACTACCAATTTCTTTATGCGCACATTTGCACTTTTGTTTTCAGCAGTTGTACTAAGTACAAATGCTATGAACGCCCAAACGATCGCAACGTTTGAAAGCTTGTCATTGGCAACCGCCGATACATTTTATGTAAATTACAGTTCATATGGGAATGACGTAGGTCTCAATAATGGACTCGCGCATTTACCTTGTGTATATGACACATCAGGAGGTTTCCCTTACTGGAGCTCTGGTTTTGCTTATTCTAACAAGACAGATAGCGTCACAAGTGGTTATACTAACAATTACTCTGCTAAAACAGCTAGCGGATATAATTACTCGGCTAAGTATGCAGTAGCTTCTAATTTTATGCCGATCAATATTGTACTTACAGGATCTGCAAAAGGTAATCCGGTACAGGGTTTCTATATTACTAATGCTACTTATGCTTATAACAGTATGCGTGATGGTGATTTCGTTGCTAAAAAATTTGGTGGTGTTACTGGTAATGACCCTGATTGGTTCAAAGTGCAAATTCGTGGATATCATGGAGGTGTTCTTAGTACTACAGATAGTGTAGATTTTTATCTGGCAGATTTCCGTTTTGCTAACAATGCTCAGGATTATATAGTAAAGACCTGGGAATGGGTAAATCTTTTATCATTAGGTGATGTAGATAGTTTGCAACTGAGACTTAGCTCATCAGATACAGCAGGTGGATTTGGTATGAATACACCTTCTTACTACTGTATAGATAATTTTACTACTTATGAAACTTCTTTAGTAGCTACAGTTTCTACAACACCGGTCGCAAAAGTTTACCCAATACCTGCTACTAAACAACTGAACGTAGAGATAATGGGAGATGACGTGACTAACATCTGTGTTTCTGATCTGACTGGTTGTATCTTAGCTGTATATCATGTAACAGAAAAAGTAACAACAATAAGCACAGAAGTATTAGCTCCGGGAATATATCTGCTGCAATTATCAGGTAGAGGACAAAAAGGTAGTATTCGTTTTGTAAAGCAATAATCTATGCAGCGTTTTTTACTACTTACTATTTTAGGTTGTATGTCTTTGTGCTGTTATGCACAATATGCACCTCAAGCAGGCCTAGCCGGAAGCACTGCTATCAGTGCATCTGCAGGCGCTTTTGTGGGCTGGGCTACAGGTTGTAATGTATATCGTGGTTTAGAGGATATTGCAAACCAGTCTCTTGGTTATGTAACAGCTGGCGACAGTAGTATGGCATTAGGCCCAATGGATCATAGTATTGTGAGTCTTGGCGATAGTGGGATAGCGGTGCTTACTTTTGATGCTCCTATATGCAATGGACCAGGTGCAGACTTTGCTGTTTTTGAGAATGGTTTTGCCAACCCGAATAATGCTGAAGAAGCATTCTTAGAACTAGCTTTTGTGGAGGTAAGTTCCGATGGGCTGAACTTTTTTCGCTTCCCTGCAAATTCTTTGACACCAATTAATACTCAGATACCTGATGCAGGGGTATATATGAATGCACGATATCTGAATAATCTGGCAGGTAAGTACATAGCAGGATATGGTACACCTTTCGATTTGCAAGAACTTGCAGGTATATCAGGACTCGATATCAATCACGTTACTCACGTTCGTATTGTAGATGTTATTGGCTCAATAGGCGAATATGCTACTCTGGATAGTGCCGGCAGACCTATTAATGACCCATATCCTACAGCTTTTGCTACCGGTGGTTTCGATCTGGATGCCGTGGGCGTTATACATCAATTACCTACCGGTATCACAGAGATTTCAGACAAATTTGCTGTGCATATTTATCCTAACCCTACTAGTGATTATATCAGATTCTCAGTTAAGGGTTTGCATAAAGATATAGCTGTAACACTTACTGATATTGCAGGCAAGGTATTACAACAAGTTAATTTGAAAGATACAGATATTATGTCCTTTTCTCAATATGTATCTGGTATTTACTATCTGGTTCTGCACGATACAAATGGAAATCAATGGGTAGAGAAGATTACAAAGCTTTAAAGTATCTGCTGGTATGTTTATGCATTCTATGGGCATCTTGTGTAAAAGATAAACCTTCTGATATTTACCATCCTACTCCAACAAACACTACAGGTAATGTTTACATAGTATGCGAAGGTATGTATGGAGCCGGTAATGCAGCGCTCAGCTTGTATCAACCCTCTAAAGACTGCGTATATGATGATATATTCTATTCTATCAATCACCAAACATTAGGGGATGTTTTTCAGAGTATGACGCCAATTGGGGATAAGTACTTTTTATGTATCAATCATTCTGATCTTATTGTAGTGATTCAGAAAAGCACCTGGCAGTTACTGACTACAATCAATGTACATCAGCCAAGATATATATTGCCTATTAGCGATACTAAAGCTTATGTATCTAGCTTGTACAGTAAGAAGGTCTATGTCATTAACCCTCAGTCTATGCATTTGACTGATTCTTTCAATATGCCGTATAGCAACACCGAAGGTATGCTGCTTTATAACAATGCATTTCTGGCCACTTGGGATATAAGATCCAATATACTATATAGCATCAATACTAGTACTGATCAAATAGAACAGTCCATAACGCTAGCTGGTAATGCTCCGCAGGAGGTTCTATTGGATAAGGATAATAATATCTGGGTGCTATCCGGCAATATAGATAGTGGTAAGCGATCAACTTTTACACGTTTAGATCCTAATAGTGGTCAGGCTTTCAAGTATTACACATTCTCAGACAGTACCGTTGATGCTATAAAACCTTTAATGAATAAGACCAAAGACACTATCTACTTTATAGAGGTGAATTACTCTGGCAAAGCACAGAACAACGGCATATATCGTATGTCTATTTATGATGATGCACTACCCACTACTCCTTTTATTGCAGCTAAGACCAACCAATATTTCTGGGCTTTGGGTATTGAGCCTAAGACAGGCAATATATATGTGGGCGATCCAAAAGGCTTTTATCAAAAAGGCACTGTATATATATATAATGGAGCAGGTACATTACAGAAGCAATTCAATGTAGGCACGGGTCCCGGTCATTTTTATTTTGATGAATAAGGTATGAAGCATAGTAGTACATATAAGTGTATTTATGCAGCAGTGCTGTTCATAGCTTTGTTATGTAATACTCGTATATATGCACAATCTGCCAGAGATACCTTAAGCGAGGTAAAGGTAAAAGGCAAAATGCACAAGCATATTACCAACAACGATAAGATAAATGTATTCTCACCCGGACAAAGGGTACAAGGCATAGATAGCACCACATTGCAACAATACCGATTGCAGAGCGCTGCTAATCTACTCACACAACAAGTGCCTGTATTTGTAAAAACTTATGGTTTCAATAGTTTGGCTACTTTTAATATTCGTGGTGCTTCTCCCGCGCAGTCGCAGGTGTTATGGAATGGCATACCTATACAAAATGCCTCACTAGGTATTACAGATATTTCATTGCTGCCATTGTCTCTTATAGATAAGGTCAGTATGGTTTATGGTAGTTCTTCTGCTATGCTGGGTAGTGGAAATGTGGGCGGAGCCTTATTGATAGAGAATGATATTCCTCATTTCGATTCTGCTCGAAAGTACTCATTAGATATAAATGGTGGAGTAGGTAGTTTCGGACAAAACCAATTAAGCATTAAATCCACATATTCTGATGATAGATGGTACATTTCAGCAAAGGTATTCGATCAGGCTGCTGATAATGACTTCACTTACAAGAGCAATAAGAATGTTGAAGAAAAATTATCGAATGCTAAACTGCATGGTGCCGGTGGCTTATTGAATGTCGCTTATAAGATCAGCGACTATAGCACTATTGGTTTTACAGCATGGTACCAACAATATGATAGGCAAATACCTCCGGCTTTGTTTGAATCCATATCCTTGAAAGCTCAAATGGACAATTCTCTACGTTTGATGCTGGACTGGCAACGACATAAGGACAGAACTAAATGGTATGCCAAGACTGCTTTTATTCAAGATGGTATAGAATTTAATGACAATGCTATAGGTATACTGAGCATCAGTCATACTCAGCAGTACTTTCAGGAACTTGGCTGGGAATGGCAGACTTTACACCATAAGTTCATGATATTTTCACCCTTGCAATTCTCTTCTATCGACAGACCGGAATTACAAGATACTAAACAACAAACTAAAGTGGCACTGGCAAGTGCTTATGCATTTACCACACTGCATGAAAAATTGAATATTGCTGTTAACCTAAGAGGGGAGAGCATCAATGACCTTTCTGTAGCACTACCCGGATTGAATGCATCTTATCAGATCCTCCCTTGTATATTGCTTAGGGCCAATGCTCAGCGCACCTACCGCGCCCCTACACTCAATGAACTGTATTTTGTGCCATGGGGCAATACTTCCTTAAAACCTGAACAAGGTTGGAATTACGATGCAGGTTATAGTCTTAAGGTAAAATTGACAGAAGATATTACTCTCATTCACGATGCTGCTATATTTGATAGGCTCATTCACGATTGGATCATATGGTTGGGTGCACCTATTCTTACTCCTCATAACATTGCTACTGTACATAGTCACGGTACAGAGACAGAAAGTAAATTACAATGGCAGTTGGCTAAATGGCAATTGCATCTCGGTCTCAATTCCTCATACGTCTTAGCTACTACACAGTCCAGCTATATTACTGGCGATGGTAGTATAGGTAAACAAATACCTTATACCCCACATTATAATGGGCAATTAAATGTGGGTTTTACCTTTCATGGACTTTATCTCAATTACAATCATACATTCACAGGTTACAGATATGTAACTGCTGATGAATCTCAATATCTCTCAGATTATAGTACCGGTAATGTGCAACTCATGTACAATATCCATATGCACAAGCACCCCATCCGTTTCAATATTCAGTGCAATAACATCTGGGACCAGCATTATCAGGTAGTAGCTTATCGCCCTATGCCGGGCATCAATTGGCTGGCAGGTTTGCAGCTTAATTTATTTTAATGTATCCTCGAGCGGGTTCACTAGCTTAATATTTATATGTTAAATTATTAGCATAATAGCCCGTTTATTGCCTTTTATTTGTTAATTTAGGAAAATATCATGCAGTTTACCCAACGTCTTAGGTACTGCAGCGGTCTTATTATACGTAACCTTTTAATACCCATTACTTGCCTATAGCATTTGCATATACAGCGGTATCCGGACAAACCAGTGAATTGCAAGAACTCATTCATGGGTGCATTCGCAATGAACGTGGTGCGCAGGAGAAGTTGTATAAACTTTTTTATCCTCGAATGATGTCTACCGTGCGTAGATATATAGACGATGATATGCAGGCTGAAGAGATTCTGAATAATGGGTTTTTAAGGGCTTTTCAGAAGATCGAACAGTACACTTTTCAGGGTTCTTTTGAAGGTTGGCTTAGAAAGATCGTTTTCCATGCGGTTTCCGATTATGTTAAGCAAAATGTTCGCTACTCCGAAAAAGTAGTGATGATAGAAAAAGACGAGTTTGTACATAAAGACCATGCCGATAAACTGTATTACGATCAGCTGCTCAAATTGGTTCACGAATTACCCGGAGCAACAAGAGCGGTGTTCAATATGTATGTGATGGAAGGCTTTTCGCACAAAGAAATTGGTAAAATGTTGAATATAAGTGAGGGTACTTCTAAATGGCATTTGTCAGAAGGTAGAAGAGCCTTAAAAGAGAAAATTGAAAGATTAAATTTACATTATAAAAAATAAAATTTATCCAAATGGATAAACATTTCATTCACATCGATGACCTGGTAAGGCAGCGAATGACCGGCGCAGAAGAGGAAGAGCGCCCGGGCGCATGGTTACGCATGCGAGAGCTGCTAGACAAAAATATGCCTGAAGACAGCATACCACCTGTTGGTTTCAACTGGCGCCGTATGTTCAGCTATATGGCTGTATGTATTCTCGCAGCTTCTTTTAGCGTAGGCGGATACGAAATGTATCAGTCTACTCATAAAAACGATCGGGGTACCCAAGCTCTGGCCTCTAATGCTATCAAGACTTCCTCATCTCAGCATTATGCAAGCAAGAAAAGCATTGACGATCAGCTCAATACAACTGCTACTTCCAATAACGAAATAGCTGCATCTACTGTACAAAGTAGTATGGGCGGATCTCCTGTAGCAGAAAAGATCAATACACCTGTGGTAGCAGCCAATGTACCAGCTATGGCTAGTAACAATGCTCCTACCAATACTGTAGATAAGAGTGCTACTGATGCTAACGACAACACTGCTACTCCTGCTACCAATAAGAAGAGCAATACTGTAAGTAGCAACAATGCTAACCATAATAATAACAACACAAACCATACTACTAAAGCAGCCCTTATTGCTAGTAACACTTCAAGTGTTGCTCATCAGGCTCCTGCTACTATTAATAATGAAGAAAAAACTACTAATGAAAAAACAGCCCCTGTAGCTACACCTGTAGAAAGCACTTTATCTACGGCCTCTGTTACTGCTCATAAGAGCACACACATGGCCAAGATCAAAACTCATAAGAACACTACAGTACAAAACAATGTTACCCCTGCTGTATTTGCTTCTTCTGTTAATGTGAATACTGTTCCTGCTGCTACTATGAGTACAGAAGAGCCTGCTGCAACGGTAGCAAAGTCTAGGAAACATGTTATTGCACCTGCCGCTCCTGTTATGACAGCTACTATAGCGCCTAAGCATACAGTGGCTAAACACACTACTGCTGCTGAGACCATCAGACCAATGTCTTCTGCATCTGTAGCTAAGGCCAATATCACCCCTGCTGAAAATGTAGGAAATAAGGCAACCCCTACTGTTACTCGTGGCAAAGACAGTATCCGTAAGATGGAAGTAGTTCAACGTTATACTATCAATCCGCTTACCAATGTGGTTCATTACTATGCAGATACTATCGCAGTAGGGTATATCGTATTCGATAAGCCTGCTACTAAGGAAGAACCTGTAATAGCTGCTGCTACAGAAACAAAGAAAGAACATCGCAGACTCTTTGGTAAGAAAAAGACCAATGTAGATTTGAATACTCCTGATACAGATATCAAACCTGCTGCAAGTGCCAAGATCGCTAAGTCTGGTGCTGTAGAGGATGCTGCTTCAGAGCACACATCTAACACTGTAGTAGCTGCCAAAGAAGCGCACAAGCTCACTCGTATGGATATCATGGCCGACCGTATGAACGACTTCATGAAAGAAGTGAAATTCAACGTAGCTCATGCTATATTCTACCCTGGGGTGGTAGCAGGTATCAATGCTTCTTTCCTTAATTCTAATATGTTAGGTGGCTTCCAGTTCGGTTTGTCTGCACTCTTTGCCTTCGATGAGCATTGGAGCTTGTTATCAGAACTCAAGTACCTGCAACGCACAAATAACGGTCAGGCTACTATCGATGATAGCTATGCCCAATACGATCCTTCATCTACTACCAATATCGGTCCGGATGTCAATCACCCTAACTACCATATAACAGGTACTGCTGCACAGCACTATTTCAACTATTCATTACTGTCTAGTTTAGATATGCCTATCATGCTGCGTTACTCTATCAAGAATTTCAATATTCTTGCAGGTATAGATCTGGGTTACAACTTCTCCATCAATTCTGAAGAAAAGACCATCAAGACCGCTATAGACGAATACAGCACTACACCTCCTCCTGTTATTGCAGGGGTACTGGGTGCAGCTAAGATATCTACAGCCGATTTCCAAAAGGCTATCTTCGGTACAGGTTATGTAGTAGGGGTAGGGTATCAATTATCACCTGCATTCCAGGTAGATGTTAGGTTCTCTCACCTGTTCTTCGATAATGCCAGCGGCCAGGGTGCTAAGGCCATATCTACCAACTTGTACGGAGTACCTGCTATGCAGATCAATTTAGGCTACCGTTTTCACAGCGATAAGAAAAGATAATAAGTTCTTGCATTGATTTTTATTAAAGGTTAGAGAAAGGGAATTGAACTATTCAATTCCCTTTCTCTATTTTATTCCTGACTGTATATATTTATCTCTGGTTTGTTGTATTTTAGTTTGTCTGTTGTAGGAAAATCAATAGCGCGAAATATTTGAGATGTTAATATGTTAGCCTAATGAATAGTATCATATTGATTAAATAACTCATTTTTATTAGTCATTTAAGGTACTACTCATTTCACTTTCGGTTAATTGTGAAAATTATTTTCAGTCATAATATGATTTTTTATCTTTATAGTACTTTTATTATTTAAGAGTTAACCGTTTAAAATAGAAGATATGAAAAACCTATCTGTTTTTTTAATTACTTTTTTATTTACCTGCATATCATTTAGTGCAATTCTGTATATATCATGTAGCAAAGCAAAGGATTCTTGTTCTGGTGTTTCCTGCTTAAATAGTGGTAGTTGTGTAAATGGTATTTGTAATTGTCCAAGTGGTTATGTGGGCAGTCATTGTGAGAAGTCTTCTATTTACTTCAAAAACAATGCATATACTTC
>JBAWXE010000014.1:0-36656 GCA_037144255.1 Bacteroidota bacterium
TAATAGTATTTGCAAGGTCGTGATGTGGAATAGGAATATTAATAGTTGACTAAAGTTTATCATTTTCAATTCTATGCCTCAAAAGAATAAAATCTGTATCATTGAAATTAATTTTTTTAATTAGATCATTAATATCATCATCATAATTGCTGTTTGGGTGCGTATCGCTTGTTAAGAAATATACTCCGACATTTTGTAATTGTCTTGTCTCATTCGCAACCCGTTCATGTTTAATTGTTGAAATATTCTTACAACTAATAACTACAATATTAAAAGTAAAGTCACTTGAAAATTTTAATTGACGAGATGTATTGTCTTCTCTATTTTTAAATTTAGCATCTTTGCTTTTTATTGAATTAACAAGCTCATCTTTATCTTTACAGAATTGAGGAAATATATCTCGTTTCCAACCTAAATCTGTTTTAATATCCCATATTTGATAAATCAAATCGTCTTTAATCATTGCTATATCAGCATAAATGGTTTTTGATACATTGTTATGACTAAAAGATATTGGTTGATCAATTAGTATTTCAATTTTACTATTAACGATATCTGATATGTATAGAGCGAACAAGTCTTCAACTTGACTTGATATTGTATGGCTTTTGCCACGTTTAATATTGCCTGCTGGAAAAAATGTCAAACGGGCTTTACGATAAAGTTCAACTATTGATTTTATAAACTCTATATCTGTCATTGAATTTCAATTTAATTCAACTCAACCTTGTTTCGAATTATCATCGTTTTTTTGCAGTAAGCATTCAGCTTGTTTATTGCTCACCAATTGATTGTTTATAACGTGTCCTACATCTCTCAGAGCAAAAGTCTTTTGTAACAATACCTAATGTAAGTGCTCGGACTAAAATATTATGCTTACTAAAATGATAAACAGGTCTTCCTTGCAATATATCTTTTGCGCACCAATTACATCTACATTGTACTACTTGTTTAGGTTTTGCAAATTTAGCCATAGAGGATGTTTTATTATTCAAAAATAGCATCTTTATCATTGTTAACTATATTTCCATAAAGAGATGTAGTAGATACTATTCGGAATGAGAGTTGTTATTGGCTTTTTTAATTATTTCTTCAAAAACATCAACTTTTACCCATTTTTTATTTGCCAGATCATAATAAACGTAGTCTGGTATATGAGGCTTTTTATATAATTCTCGTTCTCTAAGGAAGTCTAGTACTTTATCAAGCGAATCAACTATTGCTTTATCTGATACATCACCTTTAAGTTCAAAGTCAAAACTTGTGTATTGGTCTAAATTAACATGGAGCCCAAAAGTGATTTCCTTTTCTTCTATAGTTCCTCCAAATAATCTATTGTATTTTTTCCCTTTGTTTTTTCTCCAAATATGGATTATTATGTACTTAATTGTGTCCCAAATGATATTAGGGGCTAGTCCAGTAAGTAAAGAAGTAATTATTGGATAAGAGAGAGCAATTGAGGTAATAAACCTATAATCGTCAATACTATTATAAAGAAAGCCACTGGTATTATAAGAACTTAATTCAAGTTCAACTGCAGCTAAAATATTATTGATTTCTTGTAATTCAATTTCATTTAGCTCACCTATATATTGTAAGTGGACGACATTATCTCCACGTTTTATAGTTTTCCTTCTTTCTTCATATAACTTTTCTTGCTCCTCAAATAATTTAGTGAATTTAGGACTCAAGAAATCAGTAGGTTTTTTGTTTTCATCCATAAAAAGAGTGTGAGAATTGGTGAATACTAAGCTAAATTACTTTTTTCTTACCGAAGTTAACGAGATAGACGCCTGAGAAGATAAGGAGTGTGGCAAGGAGTTTTATGAGGGTGAGTTTTTCGCCAATGAAGATGACGGATATAATGGCTGCAAAGATGGGTTGGCAATAGATATATGCCCCTGCTATGGATGGGCTGAGATGACGCAGAGCATAGATGTTCCACAAATAGGTAAAGAAGGTAACGCAGATAACTATAAAGGCTACGGAGAGATAATCGGTAAACATAAACTGCGACCACTGTATAGCCGAGAACTGCGACCAGCCAAATGGCAGTACAAACAAGAAGCCAAAGAGGAATACCCAACGTATAACAATGATAGGGCGATAACGCTGCATGAGGGGTTTGATCATGACCAGATAAATGGCATATGAAGCGGCATTCATGAATACGAACATATCGCCAATGGCAGAACTACCGTTCATGGTGAGTTCTTTACCCGCACTCATAAGCAATGTAGCACCACCCACACCCAGCAAGAGACCTATGGCTTTGTTGGCTCCGAGTTTCTCGCGCAATACAAAAATGGCAATGATGGTGATGAGTAGTGGAGTGCTCATCATAATGAGTGCTGCATGTATGGGGAAGGTGAGATTGAGCCCCATGAAAAATAACATCTGATTGAGTGCTACACCGAACAGACCACCGAGTATGAGTATGGGCCAGTCGCGACGCTGAATCTTAGTACGGAACTTTTCGCCACCTGCAAAACTGAGCCAAAACAATATAGTAACTACAGATACACGAATGAATATGAAGCCGAGAGGCTGTATGAGCCGAGGCATGATGTGTTTGGCCACAGTAAAACCTGCGCCGTAGAAAATATTGGCACCCAGAAGTGCGAGATGTGCTTTTGTCTTGCTATTCACTAGGGTAGCAAAGATAATAGGGAAAATGAAGGATGGTAATTAGATATTTTTCAGCCAAGCATCTATAACATACTTGTAGATGTTGTGAGCATCTGATAAGTGGAGGGACTTATAAGGGAATTGAGCAGCAGAGAATAATGCTGTAGATAGATCGAAGCCCTTTTGTGGGTGGGAGTAAAAAACGCCTTGTGCGTGCAGGTGTTTCGCTAAGTACTCTTGTTCTGTTTGGCCGGGTGTGGGTATAAGAATGGCTTTTTTGTGCATAGCTACGAGGTCCATAAGTGTAGAATAACCGGAACGACAAATGACCATAGCAGCCTGAGATAATATGGGCTGTAATGCAGAGGCTGTGAGCTGAGAATGGTACTGTATATGAGGTGGTATGTATGCAGGTGGTATAGCAGAGGTGGAGCCCTCTACAAAAACGACCTTGCCCTTATGCTCTAATGCCTGCTGCCAGAGCAAAGATGCTAAGATAGTACGCTGAGGTTCGGGGCCGGAAAGCAGTATGAGTAAATGATCGCCAGTATAAGTAGGTACATTGGTGGGTTGCAACTGAGATAAAAGTCCCAGATACTTAGCAGTGGGTAAGGGGTGTGAAGGGTGAGCGAGTTTGCCAGAGAGATTGGGACTAGCTGGAACATCTACTACCCAGCAAGAATTGAATTTCTTAAGCAAGCCATAATGAATGCGTTGTAATTCGTTATCGGCTAGGAAACCCAGACCTGTAAGTATCTGTAACTGATGCGTGAGTATGACAGAAGGTATAGTGGGATGATAGAGACCATAACGATTATCTGAAATGATGGCATCGAAATGCTGAGTGGCACATTGTTGTAAGAGCCATTGGTGTTCTTTGCGCAATACCCCTAGCAGGCGTGGCACCTGTGCCAGCATAGAAGGCATAAATGCCCAACGCGATTTGCTATAATGCACTGCGTAGCCATCCAGATGGAGGGTATCTATATTGGGAAAAGTTTGAGAAATGAACTGTCTTTGAGCCTCGTTGCCTGCAAATACAACAGTATGTTTTAAGGTGTGTAAATACCTGATAAAGGGGATGATACGCGTGGTATGCCCCAGTCCCCAGTCGAGCGGGGCAACTAAAAAACGTTTGGATGTTTTAGTGATCAAATATCCCTATTTTTACAAAAGTAGATTTTTAACAACGAATAATGAGAAGGAACAAAATAGTATTGGGTATTTTATTGCTGAGTGGTATCATGATGTTTGCAGCGAGTTGCAATAACGGAGTAGTGCACAGGAAAGGTTGTGGCTGTGGAGCAGATCTGAACAGGAATTATAGAAGCTCAAGAAGATAATAGACTGAGATATGTGGGGCAAACAAGATAAAGTATGGCAACAATATAGCGGTAGCATAATAGCTGCAGATGCACAGGAAGCCCTGTTCCTACAGACCTTTATGCAGCAGACCACTACAAAACAGCAGCATGTATCACAGCTGGAGATAGTGGACATACAGAAATACAAAATGCTGAAACAAGCCAATAAAGTACGTAATGCACTAAAACAACGTGCTTATATCCCCTTCGTTTTCGTGGTAGGTAAGAATTAATACTACTGCGGATCTACATCGAATAATACCTGTAAAGTAGTATTGCCTTTGCGGCCAGTGATGATCTGTTTCTGTTCTTTAATGAAAGACTTTATATGATCGAGGACCTTGCTATCGCGGGGGCATTTCACCCAAATTTCCTGAATGTAATTATTACGTACACGTGGTACAGGTGCCGGTACGGGGCCTTGTATACCTATGCCTTCTATTTGCTGTAAGGCTGTGCCCATTTGGCCTGCTGCCTCTATGGCACGTGCTTCGTCTATATGTTTGAAAGAAATCTTAATGAAACGAGTATATGGCGGATAAGAGAACATTTCGCGATAATGTATCTCGTATTCGTAAAAGGCCTGTACATCGTGGTTTTGTACCCAACGTAGTACAGGGTGTTGCATATCATAGGTTTGAATGAGTACACGCCCTGCACCATCTGCACGGCCGGCGCGGCCACTTACCTGCTCCATGAGCTGAAAGGCACGTTCGTTCACGCGGAAATCGGGATAACTGAGCAGACTATCTGCACTAAGAATACCTACCAGTGCTATAGGTGCAAAGTCCAGCCCTTTGACCACCATTTGTGTACCTACGAGAATATCTATCTTTTGTTTTTCAAGATCCTCCAGTAATTGCGACATATTTTTTTTGCCACGCATACTGTCTATATCCATACGCGCTACACGCGCCTTAGGGAATAACTGTTGTACTTCTTCTTCTATCTTCTCTGTACCGAAGCTTTTACTTATCAAGCGATTGCCACCGCAGGATGGGCAAGTGTGCATTACGGCCGTTTGCAGACCACAATAGTGGCAGTGCATCTTGTCGGTAGCTTTGTGATAAGTGAGAGAAACAGCGCAGTTTTTGCAATGAGGTACCCATCCACATGTAGTACATACCTGAAAAGGTGCATAACCGCGCCGATTCTGAAAGAGAATGATCTGTCGGCGGTTTTGCATGGCCTCTATCATGGCCTTTTGCAGTTCGGGAGTCAGTAATTTGAAACCCTGCTGACGAACTGCATCTAAAGATTTAGCATTGATAAGTTCGATAACAGGCATCTTTACTCCCAGATATCGTTCCTTCAATTCTACATAACCATACTTGCCCTGGCGCGCATTGTAGATGGTCTCTACAGAAGGAGTAGCTGAGCCAAGAACTACCTTAGCACCATGCAGGGAAGCTAAATATATAGCAGCATCGCGGGCATGAAAACGCGGTGCAGGGTCTTTTTGTTTGTAGGAAGCATCGTGTTCTTCATCGGCAATGATAAGGCCTATATCATTGTAAGGTAGCCATAGTGCAGAGCGTGGACCTATGACAATCTTATAAGTGCCTTTGCGTACTTTCTCCCATATCTCTACACGCTCGTTATTGCTGAAATGAGAATGATACACACCCAGTTCCTCGCCGAAGTAAGCATAGAGTCTACTGACTAATTGAGTAGTTAGAGCAATCTCAGGCAATAGCAATACAGCTTGTTTGCCCAATGCCAGATGGGCTTTTATCATATGGATGTAAAGGAGCGTTTTGCCACTTCCTGTTACACCCTGTAGCAATACTACGTTCTTCTCGTCCAGAGCCTTCTCCAGCTCGGTATATGCTACTTGTTGTGCAGGGGTGAAAACAATTTCTTTGGCTTCGCCTTTGCTGGTGAATGCCAGGCGATCCACATCCTTTTCTTCTATCACAAAAATGCCCTTATCTGCCAGAGCCTTTATCTGTGTGGCATTGGCAGAGGTACGCTCTATCAAATCGTGCTGACGAACAAAACCATTTTTAATTGATAGTTCTATATAGGCCATCAGCAGTTCTAATTGCTTAGGTGCGCGATGCAGCTGATCGAAAAGGGCATGCATGGCTGGTTCTTCTTTATAAGCAGGTGCAAGCGTTACTACACGTTCTCTGCGAGGACGATAAGTGGGTTCTAAAGAATCGTTGATAATGACCGTTTCTTTTTCAAGCAATTCATTGATCACTAAGGTGAGGTGACGCTGACCTACAATGCTACGCAGTTCGCTAAAGGATAATTCACCGCGTAGTTCTAATGCCTCTACGGCAGGTAGCGCCTCATAACTCCATTCCTGCACCACATCTCTATCTACAGGCGACCATTGCAGGCGGGTTTCGCTCATCAGTTTTAGGTGGGCGGGCAACGCAGCTTGCATTACCTCACCCGGAGCAGCCATATAGTAGTGCATGATCCAATTCCAAAACTGTAATTGTTTGGTATTGACCACAGGCTCTTCATCTATAATGCTGCGAATGGGTTTTACCTGATAACCTTCGGGGTGTTCGTTGTGCAGGCGAGCCACTATGCCGGAGTATTGTTTGTTCTTGCCCAGAGCAACCTCTACACGCATGCCTACAGATAGTAGTTCCTGCATATCATGTGGCACACCATATGTGAGTGACTGCGTAAGATTGAGCGGCAAGATCACATCGGCATAACGGTAAGTGCTGGAAGAAGTATTATGGGCAAACAAAGAAGGCATAGAACTTGCAAGTTAATGCAATAAGAGAATGTGTAGAAGCGGTTAAATATGAGGAAATATGATGAATTGATACCGAAAAATAAAAGATATGATGCATTCTGCTAATTACTGGCAATTGAATGACATTCAGTCTTCGTACCTTTGCATCGTAAAAAGAAGAAAAGATACATGGCAAAACAAACTGAAAGGAAGTGTTCTTTCTGTGATAGAGCTGAAAGTGGAGTGAATATTCTCTTCACAGGGCTGAAAGGAAATATATGTGATCAGTGCATAGAAAATGCACATCATTTACTGCATGAGAACAGTAAAGAAGCGCAGAAGAAGCCGGATAGTAAGCACGACCTGAAGAACCATAAAGTGCACAAACCACGCGAACTGAAGGAATTTTTGGATCAATATGTAATAGGACAAGACGATGCCAAGAAAGTAATGTCTGTGGCTATCTATAATCACTATAAGAGGTTGACACAACCTATAACAGATGATGTAGAGATAGAAAAATCTAACATGATTATGGTAGGTGAGACTGGTACAGGTAAGACCTTACTGGCTAAATCTATAGCACGTTTATTACAAGTACCTTTTGCTATTGTAGATGCTACTGTGTTTACAGAAGCAGGATATGTGGGTGAGGATGTGGAAAGTATCCTATCGCGTTTGCTACAGGCTGCCAACTTTGATGTAGCTGCAGCTGAGCGAGGTATAGTATATATAGACGAAATAGATAAGATAGGTCGTAAGAGCGACAATCCATCTATCACCCGTGATGTAAGCGGTGAAGGTGTGCAACAAGCTATGCTGAAACTGTTGGAAGGTTCTGAAGTGCTGGTACCACCACAAGGCGGACGGAAGCACCCTGAACAGAAAATGGTAAAAGTAAATACACAGAATATATTATTCATATGTGGAGGGGCTTTTGAAGGTATTGATAAGATGATAGCACGTAGGGTACAAACTGCCTCTATTGGTTATAATGCGATCAAAGCTACCAAGGAGTTGGACCGTGCCAATTTGCTGCAATATGTAAATGCACAGGATCTGCGCTCATTTGGCCTTATACCTGAATTGTTGGGAAGGTTACCAATTGTTACTTATCTGTTGCCGCTAGATACAGCCGCACTGAAACGAATACTTACAGAACCTAAGAATGCCCTGATCAAACAATACAATAAACTGTTTGAATATGAGGGTATCAAATTGACTGTAGATGATGCGGCACTGGACTTTATGGTAGAAAAGGCTGTAGAATTCAAATTGGGTGGTCGTGGACTTCGTGCCATATGTGAAATGATACTCACAGATGCTATGTTCGATATGCCCTCTGAAAAACACGATGGTACTTTCCACCTTAGTGTAGAATATGCCCGCCAGATGCTGGATCATTCTAAACTGGAAGTACTAAAAGCAGCTTAATGTAATTCATAACACATAACACACTCGCAATGGAAGATCTGGTAAAGGAACTTATGGACAAAGCAGGATTAACTGAGCAACAAGCCATCAAATCGCTGCAAACAATTAAAGAATATATACAGTCTAAATTGCCACCTATGATGAGCGGGATGGTAGATAATTTCTTAGGAAATAAGGAAAGTAAAGATGATGTAATAGGCAGTTAATAGCCTCATGATATTCAATAAAAAAGCCCCAATATCGGGGCTTTTTTATTGAATCAATATTGTAATTTAAAATGTTGTTTTTCTTTGAATTCTTTTCTGAATAACAAGAACCCTATTTGATATATGTCTATGCTCATCTGTACAAAGCTATCCGCACAGAGTTTATTCCATTCGGTAGTATGGGCCAGTGTTTTGTGTATATCAGTAATTATTACCATGCTGTTATCTTTGAGTAAATGTTGATGGGCTTTAATGGTCTTTATCCAGGTATTGACTGTAGAAAACATCAGTAACATATCAGCATCATTGTTTTCAGTAGGTAAGCTTACAATATTATTATAGTTGTAATAATCAGCTATGCGGTTGATCAGATTCTCGTATTTCAGTTCCAGCCCAGGGCAGTTTATAGAGTGTGTTGATCGTAAAGGGCTCTTATCTCGTAATACGTTATCGATAAGGTCGTACACAAATGGAGAGTGGATTCCATGACGTGTTTTTGCTTGCCATTTATATATCAGAAATTGCCCAAATTCATGTAAGGTCATAGAGCCTATTTTATGCGCTCCCACTGTTCAAAAGTGAAACTATATTTATGTTTTTCATCTGTGGTATGATCTTCATGCCATACCTTTTTCCATTGAGAAAGATCTATAACCGGAAAGAAAGCATCAGCATCAGGTATAGAAGTATGTACGCGTGTCAGATACATGCGTTGTGCATAAGGCAATGTATCTTCAAATACTTGTCCGCCACCTATTATAAAGGCTTCTTCATTATGTTCTTTCTGTAATCGTTCTATTGCTTCAGGAATATCATTGTATAACAATACACCCTGTGGTAATGCAAAGTCTTTCTGACTTGAAAGTACAATGTTCAACCTACCAGGTAATGGGCGACCTAGAGATTCATATGTTTTACGACCCATGAATACAGGTTTGCCAATAGTAGTTCGTTTGAAAAATTTCAGGTCTTCGGGCAAATGCCATGGTAATTCGCCACGTATGCCTATGGCGTTATTTTCTGCGAGTGCTACTATAAGAGAGAGTATCATGATTACCAAAAGTAAACTATAAAATATCAATACCGGTAATGCTATGTTAGATAGCTACCGGTGCTTTAATAGCCGGATGATGTTGATAATTTTCCAAAGTAAAATCTTCAAACTTGAACTCGAACAGATCTTTCACGTCAGGATTCATCTTCATTGTAGGCAAAGGATATGGACTACGGGTCAATTGCAATTTAGCTTGTTCAATATGATTGTTGTACAAATGCACATCGCCAAAAGTATGCACGAACTTCCCTGCTTGCAGACCACATACCTGTGCCATCATCATAGTCAGCAATGCATAAGAAGCTATATTGAAAGGCACACCCAGAAACACATCTGCACTACGTTGATAAAGCTGACAGCTGAGTTTACCATCTGCTACATAGAATTGGAATAAGGCATGACAAGGGCTCAATGCCATTTTAGGCAGGTCGGCTACATTCCAAGCATTCACTATCATGCGTCTGCTATCGGGGTTGGTCCTTATTTGGTTCAGTACATCTTTTATCTGGTCGTATGTTTTTCCATCAGCACCAGTCCAGCTACGCCATTGGTGACCATATACAGGTCCCAAATCTCCATGCTCATTGGCCCATTCGTCCCATATACTTACGCCATTTTTATTCAGGTAAGCAATATTGGTATCGCCTTGTAGAAACCACAATAATTCGTACACAATAGATTTGAGGTGCAATTTCTTAGTAGTCACCATAGGGAAGCCCTCTTGCAGATCGAAGCGCATTTGGTAACCAAAGCAGCTAAGTGTGCCTGTGCCGGTACGATCATTTTTTTGAGTGCCAGTGTCTAATATGTGTTGGAGTAGGTGGAGATAAGCCTGCATAATGTAAATGTATACAGCAAAATTAAGCTAACAATGCTTTTAAAATAGTATTCATAAGCATTTGTGTGGATAAATGATAAATACTTTCAAAAGCTTATCGTATTTTGCAGCCACATATAATCAATTATTTTATGAGCGCTGTGCTATCCATAGTAATTCCTGCATACAACGAAGGGCGAACGATCCATAATATCCTCAATAAAGTGAAGGCAGTTAGTTTGATAGATGGGATACAAAAGGAAGTGATCATTGTAAATGACTGCTCAAAGGATAATACTGAAGAAGCTATACTCGCTTATAAGGCTACTAACCCAGATCTACCAATAAGTTATTACAAACATGAAGTAAATCAGGGAAAAGGTGCTGCCTTACATACCGGCATTCGTGAGGCAAAAGGGGATTATGTCATCATTCAGGATGCAGATCTGGAATATGACCCTAATGAATATAATATTCTGTTGAAACCTATCATCGATGGATTTGCAGATGTGGTGTATGGTTCAAGATTTATGGGAGGTAAACCACATCGTATCCTCTTCTTTTGGCATTCTATAGGTAATGGTTGGCTTACCATGGCTTCTAATATGTTCACCAATCTGAATCTGAGTGATATGGAAACATGTTACAAGCTCTTCAGACGTGAAACGATCCAAAGCCTTAAACTGGAAGAAAAACGCTTTGGCTTTGAACCTGAAGTAACGGCCAAAATATCTCGTGTTCCTAAAATTCGTATTTACGAAGTTGGGATCTCTTATTATGGACGTACTTATGAAGAAGGAAAGAAAATAGGCATGAAGGATGCTTTCCGTGCTTTGTATTGCATTCTGAAATACAACATTTTCAAAAAATAGTTCCCCAAACAAAGACCATAAGTCAAAATCGTATGCCTGTTATATTACCGGTAAAAGGAATCGCACCACAAATACCTGAAAATTGCTTTATAGCTCCTAATGCAACAATAGTAGGTGATGTAGTGATGGGCAACGACTGTAGTATATGGTTCAATGCTGTAGTGCGTGGCGATGTCAATAGCATTAGAATGGGCAATAAAGTGAATGTACAGGATGGAGCTTGTATACATTGTACTTACGAGAAAACAAAAGTGAACATAGGTGATAATGTATCAATTGGGCATCATGCACTTGTACATGGTTGTACCATTGAAGACAATGTGCTGATAGGAATGGGAGCTATAGTAATGGACAACGTAAAGGTAGGTGCGAACAGTATTATTGCTGCGGGTGCAGTAGTTTTAGAGGGTACAGTAGTACCTGCAGGAAGTATTTTTGCAGGGGTTCCTGCCAAAAAAGTGAAGGAGATCAGCAAGGAATTATTGAACGGAGAGGTAGAAAGAATAGCTAATAATTATGTAATGTATAGCTCCTGGTTCAAGTAAAAGCCCGTAAAGTCTATCAAATTACATAAAAAATTATATTAAAATTAGGTATAGCTAACTATTGCATGGTAAGCAGATACCTTATACATTTGCTTGAAATTAATCAAACACACACACTATATGAAAAAATTGATTTTCGCTCTTTTGGCTGTTGGTAGTGTAGCAGCTGCTAATGCACAATCCAACAGTATATTACTTTACGGTAATGCCGGTCTTTCTACTTATACAGATTCTGCAAGCACCAACCATTTCAATTGGAACCTGAGCCCGGGCATAGGTTATCAATTCGATCAGCACTGGACAATTGGACTGGCCTTAAGCTATGGTCAAATGACTACTAAAGTAGATGGTGGTGATAGAGTTAATAATAACGTATACTCTGCAGGTGCATTTGGTCGTTATACTCATAACATCAGCAACATATTTTATTGTTATGGTCAGTTAGATATGGGCTACCATGGTGGTAACACTACAGGTAATGCACCTACTTCTAACAGATTCGGTGGTTTCTATTCTTCTTTGACTCCAGCAGTTGGTATCAACATCAAGAACGGTTATGCTCTTAACTTCTCTATCGGTGGAGTTGGTTACATGACTACTAAGTATGATGATCTGGCTAATGGTAGCAGTGGATTCAATATCACTTTCGGTCAACAAATGAATGTTGGTATCTCTAAGAACTTCGCTTGTCACCACATGCGTAGCCACCACGAACCAGGTGAAGATGCTCACAAAATGAAAGAAGGTGATGATGATGATGCACCTAGCAAGAAAGCAACTAAAAAAGCTAGAAAAGACGACGACGATTAATTGATAAGTCATAAATATTGAAACGCTACCACACATTGGTAGCGTTTCTCATTTTCACAATATTCTCTTTTTGCTCTTAGTTTAATTTATACGGACAACAAATATATTAAATACAAATAAATGTATTTATAAAAAAATATTTTTAGCCTACTACTTGAATTTCATCAAATAGCTATTATATTTGTCTACTTAATTGTTAAAAGCAAACGAAAAAAAATAATTAACAATAACTTAATCTTGACATTTACACACAATCTGGTATGAAAAAAATTATCCTCGCTTTATTGACAACATGCAGTGTAGCTGCTGTTAATGCACAAACGAACAGTATCCTCCTCTATGGTGATCTTGGTGTTAATAGAAATAGCACTGATGCTGGTAGCAACATGGGTACAACAACCCGTACTACTTGGGATTTCATGCCAGGTATTGGTTATCAATTTACAAGACACGTAACTCTTGGTCTGCAAGGTGGTTATGGCTCTATGCAAAACGACTTCCCTAATAATGGTACTGTAAATAGAAATAGCACTTTTGATTCTAAATGGGGTATGGGCATGTTCTTACGCTATACTGAAAATCTGGGTCGCACTTTTGCAATCTATGGTCAATTCAATGCCGGTTACATAGGTACACAACATAGAGAAGATAATACCAATACTAACGGTGGTTCTACTACTACTACTTTGAACGGTTTTGGTGCAAGCGTTTATCCTGCTGTAAGAGTGAACGTTTACAGAAATTTTGCACTGAATTTCAACTTCGGTGGATTTGATCTTGCTGTTTTAAGTGGCGACAATGGTGTAGGTGGTACTCGTACTGCTGATCATTTCGGATTCAATTTCGGTCGTCAAATGAATGTAGGTGTTTCTAAGAACTTCGGTTGCTGCGTGCGCCCTCACCACCATGATGAAGAACCGGCAATGGAAAATCGTCGTATGAGAAGCTCAGATGATGATGATGATATCCCAATGCCTAAAAAAGTAAAGAAAGCTCCAAGAAAAGTAGAAGATAACGGTAACGACCTGTAGTCTTTCACACATACTCTTTAAAGAAGCCATTCAGTTATCTGAATGGCTTCTTTGTTTTGTAAATCTATTGTATGTGAGAAGAACATACTACTCCCTAATAATGACTTAAAACACTGGTTAAAGGCTATACCCTTTCTGTATCATTTCGTAACTTTACCCGTATATTTTTTTAGCTACCTCTATCGGCAGCCAATCCTATTAGTTTAAATAGCATACAATATGTCATATATCCCCAAGCATAAAATACGCATTGTTACTGCTGCTTCATTGTTCGATGGACATGATGCATCTATCAATATCATGCGACGAATTATGCAAAGCAATGGTGCAGAGGTGATACACTTAGGTCACGACCGTGGTGTACAGGAAGTGGTAGATTGCGCAATTCAGGAAGATGCCAATGCAATCGCTATCACTTCATACCAAGGTGGCCACGTGGAATATTTCAAATACATGCGCGACCTGCTGAAAGAACGTGGTTGCGGTCACATAAAGATATTTGGTGGTGGTGGTGGTGTAATACTGCCTACCGAGATTGAAGAACTGCATAATTATGGTATTACCCGTATCTATTCTCCGGATGATGGACGCTCTATGGGTCTAGAGGGTATGATTGAAGATCTATTGAAACAAAGCGATTACCCTACAGGTAATGTACTGAATGGTGAAGTAGGCCATCTGATTGAAAGAGATGCTAAATCTGTAGCTCGCTTGATATCTGCTGCTGAGAATTATCCTGAATTACCGGAGACACTGGCAATGCTGAAAAAAGTATCAGAGATAGCAGCTACTGCTAAAGTACCTGTACTTGGTATCACGGGCACAGGTGGGGCAGGTAAGAGTTCATTAGTAGATGAGATAGTACGTCGTTACCTTATTGATTTTGCCGGAAGCAAAAAGACCATAGGTATCATTTCGGTAGATCCATCCAAACGTAAGACTGGTGGCGCTTTATTAGGCGATCGTATACGTATGAATGCTATCCGCAATCCTAGAGTGTATATGCGCTCTATGGCTACACGCCAAAGCAATTTGGCAGTATCTAAATACATTCACGATGCTGTCAATATCCTCAAAGCTGCCAAGTACGATCTGATCATATTAGAAACCTCAGGTATCGGCCAAAGTGATACGCAGATCACTGATTACTGCGACATGAGTATGTATGTAATGACACCTGAATATGGTGCTGCTACACAGCTGGAAAAGATCGACATGCTCGATTTTGCAGATATCGTGGTGCTTAATAAATTCGACAAACGTGGTGCATTAGATGCACTGCGCGATGTAAAGAAACAATACCAACGTAATCATAAACTCTTTAGCAGTAATGCTGATGATATGCCCGTATTTGGTACCATAGCTTCTCAGTTCAATGATCCGGGTACTAATACAATGTATCGTGCTTTGATGGATCTGGTAACAACTAAAACCGGTGCAGATCTCAAATCCACTTTCGTTTCCAGCGAGGAGATGAGCGAGAAGATTTATATCATCCCGCCTGCTCGTGTACGTTATCTGAGTGAGATCTCTGAGAACAATCGCAAGTACGATAAATGGGTAAAAGAACAGTCTGCAGTAGCACAAAAACTATTCGGATTGAAGAAGACCATAGAGACTGTGCAGGCTACAGATATAGAAGATAAGGACCGTCTGATAAAGACATTACAGGAAGTCTATGCCAAAACAGAATTGGACATAGACCCTAAGAATAAACATCTGCTGCAACACTGGGATGAAAAGAAACGTCAATTTCAGGATGAGTACTATGTATTCAAGGTGAGAGATAAAGAAATAAAGATCAAGACGCATACCGATTCACTATCTCATACAGCAATACCTAAGGTAGCGGTACCTAAGTTCGAAGCATGGGGAGAGATATTATTATGGGCATTGTCTGAGAACTTTCCTGGAGAATTCCCATATGCTGCCGGTATCTATCCTTTCAAACGTGAAGGTGAAGATCCTGCACGTATGTTCGCTGGTGAGGGTGGCCCTGAACGCACTAACAAACGTTTCCATTATGTATCTATGGGCTTACCTGCCAAAAGGTTAAGTACTGCATTTGATAGTGTAACTCTTTATGGACAAGATCCCGATCATCGACCTGATATATATGGTAAGATTGGTAATTCCGGTGTAAGCGTTTGTAGTCTGGATGATGCCAAGAAACTTTACAGTGGTTTCGATCTGGCAGACCCTAAGACTTCTGTATCTATGACCATCAATGGTCCTGCACCTACTATTACAGCTTTCTTTATGAATGCTGCCATAGACCAGCAATGTGAGAAATATATTAAAAAGCACGGACTGGAAGCAGAGGTGAACAGGAAAATTGATGCTATATACAAAGAGAAAGGCATTGAGCGTCCTTACTACCATGCAGGTGTAGCTACCTCATCACCTAACAAAGATCCTTTGCCTGAAACAAACGATGGCCTAGGCTTGATGTTATTAGGTGTTACCGGAGATCAGGTGTTACCTGCCGATGTATATGCTCAAATAAAGAAAGATACCCTGAAAGCCGTACGTGGCACTGTACAGGCAGATATTTTGAAAGAAGATCAGGCGCAAAATACTTGTATTTTCTCTACAGAGTTCTCGCTTCGTGTGATGGGCGATGTACAACAATATTTCATTAACGAAGCTGTACGCAATTTCTACTCTGTTTCAATTTCAGGTTATCATATTGCAGAAGCAGGCGCTAATCCTATATCCCAGTTAGCATTTACACTGGCCAATGGCTTTACGTTTGTAGAGTATTATCTCAGCCGTGGTATGGATATCAATGATTTTGCCCCTAACTTATCTTTCTTCTTCAGTAATGGTGTAGATCCTGAGTATAGTGTTATTGGTCGCGTTTCCCGTCGTATTTGGGCCAAAGCCATGAAACATAAATATGGTGGCAATGAACGTTCACAAATGCTCAAATATCATATCCAGACTTCAGGACGTTCATTACATGCACAAGAGATAGATTTCAACGATATACGCACCACATTACAGGCATTATATGCCATTTACGATAACTGTAATTCATTGCATACAAATGCATATGATGAGGCTATCACTACTCCTACCGAGGAGAGTGTACGCCGTGCTATGGCCATACAGCTCATCATCAATAAAGAGTTGGGCCTTTCTAAGAATGAGAACCCGTTACAAGGTTCATTCATTATTGAAGAATTGACTGACTTAGTAGAAGAGGCTGTAATGGCTGAGTTCGATCGTATCACAGAACGTGGTGGTGTATTAGGTGCTATGGAAACCATGTACCAACGTAGTAAGATACAGGAAGAAAGTCTCTACTACGAAACACTGAAACATACAGGCGAATACCCTATCGTAGGAGTAAATACCTTCCTCAGCAGCAAAGGTTCGCCAACAGTTATACCTAGAGAGGTTATCCGTTCTACTACCGAGGAAAAGGAATTCCAAATTTCAATGGTACAGAATCTCTGGAAGCGCAGTGGTGATAAAGGCCAACAGATGCTGAAACAACTACAGCTGGCTGCTATCCACAATCAGAATATTTTTGAAGAGTTGATGGAAACTGTAAAATTCTGTTCATTAGGGCAAATAACACAGGCTCTTTTTGAAGTAGGTGGTCAGTACAGAAGGAATATGTAATTTTTATAAATGAGATGCCATTCCCTCGCATTCAAATAGTGTGAGGTAATGGCATTTTTAAATAGGATAAGCTTGTTAAAAAAAAGAAAAAAACTATTTGTAGCCTGCAAATAACTAACATCACAATTAAATTTGCGTTTGTACTGAATTAATTATGCTTCGTTTTCAACACATATCCCATTTATACGCACTGGCTGCATTACCATTACTGGTATTGCTATTTGTATGGATGATCTATTGGCGAAATAAACAATTGCAGAAATTTGGAGATGAACGTCTCGTTAGAGAACAGGTAAGAGGTTTTATTCCGGGTCGTAGCGCATTCAAGTTTATTTTATTGTCTGCTGCATTAGTGACCTTAGTAATAGGCTGGGCTAACCTGCAAATGGGTGGTCGTGCAGAAAAGGTACAACGCAAGGGCATAGACGTGGTAATAGCATTGGACGTTAGTAAGAGTATGCTGGCCAGAGATATACAGCCTGATAGGCTTACACGTGCCAAACAACTCATTACTCGTATGCTGGAAAAAATGCAGAACGATCGGGTGGCATTAGTAGTATTTGCAGGTAGGGCTTATTTACAAGTACCACTTACAGTAGACTATGGTGCTATGAAGATGATGCTGCAGAATGTAAGACCCGATATGATACCTACACAGGGTACAGAATTTGGCGAGGCTATCAGTCAATCTTTAAAAGCATTTACACAACAAGAAAGAAAATATAAATCATTAGTTATTATATCTGATGGTGAGGATCATGACGAGAAGGCCATGGAGCAAGTGAAAGAAGCGGCCGAAACTGGTGTTGTCATACACACTATCGGTATCGGCTCACCACAAGGTGCTACTTTATACGATCCTATTACCAAAGCTGATAAACTGGACGAGAATGGTAATCCAGTCATCAGCAAGCTCAATGAAGCAGAATTGCAATCTATAGCTGGTGCAGGGCATGGTACTTATACTTTCCTCCGCAACACAGACGATGTAGCAGATAAGGTAATGGGCGAGCTGGAAGGCATGGAACAAAAGAATCTGGGTGCTATAGTGTTCACTGAATATGATAGCTATTTCCAGTATTTCCTGTTCATAGCACTTATTATATTGATCATTGAATGGATATTACCGGGTTCAAACCTGAAAACTAAAACAAAGCCTGCATGACCGTACGTGTTCTCATATTGACATTTATTGTTGTAATGGGTAGTATTAATACACACGCCCAAGGTAACAGCCTAGTGAATCAAGGTAACAAGCTGTATGAAGAGGGTAAGTATAAAGAAGCTGCTGCCGCTTATCAAAAGGCATTAGTAAAGAATCCTACTAACCTGCCCGGCATGTTCAATCTGGGTAATTCCCTGTATCAACAGAAACAATACGAAGCATCTCGCCAAGTACTTAGTGCTACTGCAAAGAATGCTAAAGACAAGAACTCTAAAGCAAATGCTCAATATAATACCGGCAATACATACATGTCCGAACAAAAATGGCAGGATGCTATAGATGCCTACAAGCAAACACTGAAAAATAACCCACAGGATGCAGATGCCAAGTACAATCTGTCTTATGCAGAGCAGATGCTGAAAAAACAAGGCGGCGGCGGAGGTGGTGGAAAAGACAAGAATAAAGACCAAAAGAAGGATCAGCAAAATAAAGACCAGCAGAACAAGGATAATAAGCAAGATCCGAAGAATAAAGACCAACAGAACAAAGACGACCAGAATAAGAACCCTGATCAGGATCCTAAGGATAATAAAGACCAGCAGGATAAAAAGGATCAGCAACCACAATCCCAGCCCAGCAAGCTTTCTCAGCAGCAAGCCGATCAATTGCTGAATGCACTCCAACAAGAAGAGAAAAAGCTTCAAGATAAGAAACAAAAAGAAAAGGGTACTGCTGTAAAGATGGAAAAAGACTGGTAATTGAGGCCGTTTTACTATTTATTTCAGTATACTTTCATCATCAATATCAATATTCGCTTCCTGCATTTTTTTATATTCGAAAAGCTTCGTTTTTCAACACAATACATCCCTAGTTGTTAACAAGTTTTCAACATCTGTTAAAAAAAAGTTTCAATATTTTTTTTTAGTAGAGAAAATTCTTTTTAATATTGTGATAGGATTGTACTTACTAACCCATCCTCATAAAAGTCCGGCAGCCCACAACACTCGCCGGACTTTTTTTATTTCACGAAAAGCTTTGCTGGTAGCGCACTTCAGAGGATCACTTTTTTCATGCAACAATATTATCTTTTTTACAAACCATTTCAGGTGCTCTGTCAGTTTTCTCGCGAAGGAGAAAAAAAGACTCTCGCCGACTATCTTTTTCATCTCCAAAAGGATATTTATCCTGCCGGAAGGTTAGATTTTGATAGCGAAGGTTTGTTATTACTCACTAATGATAAGGCACTGCAACATCGTTTATTAGAACCTCGTTTTGCACATAAACGCACTTATTGGGTGCAAGTGGAAGGCATACCCACAGAAAATGCATTGCAACAACTACGCGATGGCGTGAATATCAGCATAGATGGCAAACCATATACTACCAAACCAGCCGAAGTATCACTTTTTACGGAAGACCCTATAGTAGTAGACCGCGATCCCCCCATACGCTATCGCAAGGAGATACCTTCACCATGGATATCACTCACATTGACAGAAGGTAAGAACAGACAAGTGCGCCGTATGACTGCAGCAGTAGGTTTTCCTACCTTACGACTCATACGTTACAGTATAGGAAAAATAACTATTGATGGCTTGCAAGCAGGCAAAATGCTAGAAATCAGTTCAAAAGAGGCCCAAATGTTACTTATTTCATAGTATTTCACATTTTTTCATGGGTATTGCGTTGCGTTACTTATTTTTGCGTTGTTATAAAATATTTTTTGCTCTCATGTTCAATTTGATTTTGTTTGGCCCTCCGGGTAGCGGTAAGGGTACACAGTCAGTAAATATCACACATACCTACAAGCTACAACACATTTCTACAGGCGATCTTCTTCGTGATGAAGTTAGCAGACAAACTCCACTAGGGGTGGAAGCTAAAAAATACATGGACCAAGGTCTTTTGGTACCTGATGAAGTAGTGATAGGTATGATCAGCAGTAAGATCGATGAATCACCTAATGCCCGTGGCTTCATATTCGATGGTTTTCCACGTACCAAGGCACAAGCCGAAGCACTGGACAAATTATTAGAGTTCAAACAAACACAGATACATTTAGTATTGGCACTGGAAGTACCTGAAGATGAACTGACCCGCCGCCTTGTAGGCCGCGGAGAAACATCCGGTCGCAGCGATGATAATCTGGAAGTAGTAGTAAAACGCATCAAAGAATATCATGCCAAGACAGAGCCTGTAGCCGGTTATTATCACACACACGGTAAGTTGGAACGTGTGAAGGGCGATGGTACTATTGAAAACACATTCAAGCTTCTGTCCAAAGAAATTGAAAAATATCTGTTACCTGCATAGTGGAGAAAGGAAACGTCAATTTCGTTGATTATATACGCATATTCACTCGTTCCGGTAAGGGAGGAGCAGGAAGTCTGCATTTCATGCGCACCAAATTCGATGCTATGGCAGGCCCCGATGGTGGCAACGGTGGCCGTGGTGGACATATCATACTGAGAGGTAACGCTCAGTTGTGGACATTGCTGCATCTGCGTTACTATAAGAATGTGCTGGCCGAAAATGGCGAGAATGGTAGCAAGAACAATTCATCAGGTAAAGACGGTAAGGATATCATTATAGAAGTGCCATTGGGTACTATTGCTAAGGATGAAGAGACCGGTGAAATAGAAGCCGAAGTACTGGAAGATGGACAAGAAGTGATGTGGATGAAAGGTGGCCGCGGTGGACTAGGTAATGGCAACTTTGCTACACCTACCAATCAGGCACCTGAATACGCACAACCCGGCGAAATGGGTGTAGAAGGATGGAAGTTCCTGGAACTGAAGATACTGGCCGATGTAGGATTAGTAGGTTTCCCTAATGCCGGAAAATCTACACTACTATCTGTAGTAAGTGCAGCCAAACCTAAAATAGCCAATTACGCTTTTACCACACTTATACCACAACTGGGTATTGTGCCTTACAGAGATAACAAGTCTTTCTGTATGGCCGATCTGCCCGGTATTATAGAAGGCGCAGCAGAAGGCAAAGGACTGGGACATCGTTTCCTCAGACATATAGAACGCAACTCCGTACTACTATTCCTCATACCTGCTGATAGCGATGACCATGCTAAGGAATTTGCTATACTGCTGAACGAACTGGAACAATACAATCCCGAACTGCTGCATAAGAAGATCATCATAGCCATAAGCAAAAGCGATATGCTGGATGATGAACTGAAAGAAGCTATAGCTGCTACACTACCTAAAGAAGTGCCGCATATGTTCATATCATCTGTAGCCAATATAGGGCTGGATAAGCTGAAAGACGCACTCTGGCTGGCGCTGAACGAGGATAAATAACCCCCTTAAGGTTTTACGGCTACTAATCTCAATTGCAGATTCACATCTGCATCTATGAGTTTATCGCCTAGGCTTTTATCACTATGGTAGCTCATACCCCATTGTGTACGGTCTATGATGAAACTGCACTCTACCATCAGCTGCGCATCGTGAAAACTAACATGCGCAGGGAATGTGATATTCTTCGTTACACCTTTCAGTGTCAGATTGCCCGATACCATATGTGTGGCATCTTTCATCCGTATTTCGTTGGTAGTACTAATGGCTTTCACCCCTGTTATCTCAAAACTACCGCTAGGGTATTTAGCTGCATCAAAGAAATTAGAATCCAGCAAATGAGCACGTAGTTTGGCATTATTCTCACTATCGCCGTCATCAGGGTGCAGGGTATTGATGTCTATAGTAAATTTCCCACCTTTCAATTCATTATTCACAGCAGATAATTGCCCCCCGCTCAGTGTAAAAGTACCATGATGTTGCCCAGTAGGTTTACTACCTATCCATTCTATATGCGTCTGTCCCAGATCGGCAGTATAGAGCATACCACTAATGGCCAGCGGGGCTTGAGCATCGGTAGTAGTAGCCTTATCTACCTTGGGTATATGATGACAGGCAGTAAATAATACTAAACAAGATATAAGCAGGAATAGGTATTGTTTCATTCAGCTATGATTAACTTTGGATAAATCCATATCAAATATAATGCAACAGATCAATGCAGCGCAATTGGCGCAATGGATAGCCGATAATAAAGATATAGTGCTGGTAGATGTGCGTGAGAAATGGGAACATGAGAATTTTAATATAGGTGGTATACTGATACCTCTTGGCGAACTGATGCTGCGCAAAGAGGAACTACCCAAGGATAAGACTCTGGTACTATACTGCGAAAAAGGCATACGCAGCGTAATAGCCATACAGCGACTGGAGACTTATGGCTACGAGGATATGTATAATCTGGCAGGTGGTATGAGTGCATGGAGAGAGTTTTCAATGTGATAGATGCGGTAATGTGATAAAAAAAGTATTGTGGGGTAATGTTACAAAGGCAGAGAAAAAAATTATAGCTATGAAAAAATTAAGTGATTGATAATGAATGAGTTGCAGGATATAGAGACTAATTGCAAGGGCTCGGGAGATTGCGGGTCAAGCCCGCAATGACAGCTTTTTTACCGATTTTTTACCGAACCGTTTCCGAAAATTACCGATTCTTTACCGATGAATATTTTGCAATATGATGAACGAATTGCAAATGCTCAGGAGAGCTCTCCTAAAGTCGAGATGACGACCTTAATCTGGTACAAAGATACGAAATTGGGGTAGGCGATTCCAAACAATGGAGGGCATATTTTTTGGAGTAATGCGTATAGTGTTTACAAAATATATTAATTTTGATACATGCCAACCATATTAAGGAAAGATGGTTTCAGGTTCTTTTTTTATTCAAATGAGAATGATGAGCCTGCACATATACATGTACAAAAAGGGGATGCAGACGGGAAGATATGGTTATTGCCTAAAACAGAAATAGCCTATATGAATGGCACACCAATGCTGAGGTAAAGCAAATAACAGTGATTATTTTTGAATATTCAGAACAGTTTAAAGCACAATGGAATGAACACTTTGACCAATAAATATGATACACTAGAACAGCTGATATATACAGAGGGTATAAAAATACAGGCTATAGATGTGCATGTAGATATGGATATGCTACTGATAATATTAAATACAGGCTCTGTACTGAAAGAAAAGCTCTCAAAATATTTCTCTCTGAAAAATATAAGTTCTCAAGAACTGATGGATTATGAACTGACCGGTAATGGTACAGGTATACACTGGCCAAAACTAGATGAAGATCTAAGCCTAAAAGGTTTTTTAAGAGACTCTATCAAAACCCAGATAATGGGTGATAAGGTAGCATGATACGCCACGCTTAAACAAGCCCCACATACTTATATGAAAAACCTCTGCACCCTTTTACTTTTTGTGATATTAGCCAGCATAGCTAAGGGGCAGATAATTACTACAATTGCTGGTAATGGAGGAGGAGGTTATAATGGAGACGGTGGTCCGGCTCAATCAGCTCAATTGCAAGGTGCTTCTAAAATCGCATTTGACAATTTGGGCACTATGTATATTGCTGATAGATACAATAACAGAGTAAGAAAAATAAGTAATGGGATCATTTCAACGATTATCGGTAATGGAACTTTTGGATTTAGTGGCGATAATGGTCCTGCAATCGATGCCCAGATTAACCCCACTGCTATTGCTGTAGATATTTCAGGCAATTTATTTATTGCTGATTATAGCAATAGAATTCGAAAGGTAACAGCTTCCAATGGTATCATTACTACTATCGCAGGTAATGGGGTACAAGGATATAATTGTGACAATATTCTGTCTACTAATGCCGAGATCGCTTGGCCTGAGAGCATTGTTGTAGACAATTCTGGGAATGTATATTTCTCAGACGCTGGAAATTATAGAATTCGAAAAATCGATCACGTAACTGGTATCATTACTACTATCGCAGGCACTGGAACGCAAGGATACAACGGAGATAGCATTCTGGCTACTAATGCAGAAATTTTCCCTTATGGTATAGCACTTGATAATGCCGGCAATGTATTTATAGCAGAACCTATGAACAAAAGAGTGCGTAAGGTAGATGCTATAACAGGAATGATTACCACAGTAGCGGGTGCTGGTGCGGCTGGCCTTAACGTAGATGGCATTCAGGCCACTACAGCATACCTTTCATTTCCTTGTGATGTAGCTATTGGTAATAATGGCAGTTTATATATTGCTGATAATATGGATGGAAAAATAAGACTGGTAGATAATCTGGGTATCATTCATACAGTTGCTGGCAATGGTTTAATAGGTTACTCAGGAGATTATGGCAATGCTATAAATGCAGCAGTAAGTGAACCTTCAGCGCTGGCTCTTGACCCTTGTCATAATTTATATATTTCCTGTCAAAATAATAGCCATATTCGTAAAGTATGGTTAACTACAACTAATGTACCGCTTGTTAATGTTGTCGCTATACCTAATGGTACTATATGCGCTGGTACGGTAGTGACATTTTCTGCCACTCCCATCAATGCAGGTGTTGCACCAACTTATCAATGGGTCAAGAATGGACTGATTGTCGCTGGGGCTACTAATAGTACCTACACTTACACACCGGCTACAGGAGATAGTATACAATGTCTTATAAAAAGCAGTGTGTCTTGTGCTGGTACAGCATTGAGCAGTGCAATACACATGATTGTTACACCACTGATAACACCGACAATAAGTATTGCCGCCACGCCAGACAATGCTGTATGCATAGGAACCCCAGTGACATATACTGCTACCATTACTAATGGAAACATCCCCATTGTATACCAATGGAAAAAGAATGGACTCAGCGTTGGGTCTAATAACAATACCTATACTTTTACACCTAATAATTCAGATTCTATTAGTTGTATACTAACCACTAATACAGCTTGTGCTAGTATAAATACAGTGTCTAGCAATACTATTCATATGATAGTTGGCAGCTCTCTGGTCCCATCTATTAATATTAGTGCCTATCCTAATAATACCGTATGTTTGGGCACTGCAGTTACCTATAATGCCATTATTTCTGCAGGGGGTGGCTCGCCTGTGTATCATTGGTATAAGAATGGTATCGCTGTTGGTACCAATAGCAGTTCTTTTACCTACACACCTGCCAATGGCGATAGTGTACGTTGTTTTTTTTCCAGCACTGCTGCATGTGCCAGCCCTCTAACTGCTAATAGTAATACCATTTATATGGCTGTAATACCCATAGTTATGCCCAATATCACCATTGCTATAAGCCCCAACGATACTGTATGTGTCGGCACAACAGTTACTTATACAGCCACTACCATCAACGGCGGTAATGCGCCTGTATATCATTGGATAAAGAATGGTACTCTTACTGGTTCTAATAGTGGAACTTATACATATGTTCCCACCGGTGGGGATAGTGTAAGTTGTATACTTGCCAGTACTGCAGCATGCCCTAGCGCTGCTACTGTTAGCAGCAATACTATCCATACTACAGTATTTGCTAGAACCTCCCCTTATATAGACATAACAGTGAGCCCTAATGATACCCTTTGCATAGGCTCAATAGCCATTTTTTCAGTTACTTCTTATTCTGGAGGTGCCATTCCAGGATTCCAGTGGAAGAAAAATGGGATCAATATTGGACCTGGTATTTCCAGCTTAACGTACTTCCCTGCTAATGGCGACAATGTGATCTGCGAACTCCATACTAATGCAGAGTGCCTCAATACTAATATTGTCTCTAGCAATATTATTAATATGACTGTTAAACCCAACATAATTCCTATAGTTACAATATCTGGCGATACTATCGTTACCTTAAATACTACAGTCACATATACTTCTACTGTAAATGTTACAGACTCTGTTGCTTATGTATGGATGGTAAATGGTGGCTACGTAGGACCTAATTGTAATGGTAATACTTATACCTATATGCCGTTGAATGGTGATGTTGTCACCTGTGTTATAACTATGCCTCCCGGTTGCTATACAGCTAGCGATACGGTTAGCAATGCACTTACTATTCATGTCACATCAGGAATAACACAATTAAGCACTTCTGTTATCCATATCTACCCCAATCCAGCTACCTCTATCCTAAACATAGATGGTCTGCTAGAAAATGTTAGCTATAGAATAATGAATCTAGTAGGTGTTACTATGCAAGAAGGTACTCTTCATGTAGGTACTCATAATATCTCTACACAAGCATTAGCAGCGGGTATATACCTGCTGGAGCTTACTGATACTAAGGGTATGAGAGAAGTAGTGAGAGTGGTGAGGGAGTAGTACTATGCTAATAAAGACAATGTTCCACCTTTAGCATCTACTACCAGATTATGTGTCATACCTAGTGTAAGGGTATAATTCACATCCTGATGGCCACAAGGGAAACCGAAACAAACAGGATAATCGTATTCCTTTACTTTATCCCAAATGATCTCGTCTATTGTTTGCCCAAAAGGACGTTCGGTGTCTTCCATATCTGTGAAACTACCTACCAGCAATGCTTGTAGGTTATCCAGTTTACCCGCACGTTTCAGGTTCAGCAGCAGACGATCTATATTATACAGATGCTCGCCTATATCTTCTATGAACAATATCTTACCAGTAGTATCTACCTCTGATACAGAGCCTGTAAGATGTGCCAGTATAGCAAGATTGCCACCTGTGATGATACCCTTAGCAGCGCCTTGCCTGTTGAAAGTATGCAGAGGAGTAGTATAGGTAAGAGCCTGCCCTGTAAGTGCCGCACGGAAACTGAGTAGATAATCTGATTCTTCGGTATCTGGTTTGAAAGCCCCACACATAGGGCTATGCAGTGTAGGTATACCCAGAGTACTATGTATATGATTGTGCAGTACGGTAATATCACTAAAGCCACATATCCATTTAGGATGACGCAGCAATGCTCTGAGGTCCAGCTGGTCTATAATGCGGCTCATGCCATAGCCACCACGACCCATGAGTATAGCATCTATTTCGGGGTCATTGATCATGTTTTGCAAGTCGGCCAGACGTGCAGCATCATCCCCCGAAAAATAGAAATGCTCTGTGCCTATGGTGCTGCCTTGTTTCACTTTGAAACCCCAGTTTTGCAATACCTGTATAGCATATGCCACACGCTCATGCGATACATAGCCCGATGGACAAGTGATACCTACTGTACTGCCAGCGCGCAGATATGGTGGATGCTGCATCATAAATTAGTTGCCTGTTTGATCATGCCTATAAAAATATTATCCTCTCTGATATCTACTTTGTATGTGATGAGTTTGTAACCCTCTCCACTGGTATTGCGCCCATTAGCAGGGTCGAACCGGTACTTATGCAATGGGCACACTACACGACCTTGCAGGTCCAGCCAGCCGTCGCAGAACTTAGCCCCTGAGTGCGGACAAGTACCCGCAAAAGCATAGACCACATCGTCCTTCTTCAGCAAGCCTATGTACTTATCATTCAGGGTCAGGTCCACGATCTTATGTTCTGCCATAGCAGCAGCACTGATACCCTCTACCTTAAACCATTCGTACATCATCCTTATCTTCTTTGAGCAAAAAAATCCTTCATTAGTTGTACACACTCATCCGCCAGTACACCATGTGTCAGTTGTGCCTTTTGATGAAAAGGCCAATTCTCTCCTGTGGTCTTGCGATAACCGTTCTTCACATCTTCTGTGCCATATACTATGCGCCCTACCTTAGACCAGTACATGGCCCCGCAACACATAAGGCAGGGCTCTACTGTTACATAGAGTGTAGCCTCGGGCAGGTACTTGGCGCCAAGTGCATTGAAAGCAGCAGTAAGTGCAATCATCTCTGCATGGGCGGTACTGTCCTGCAGTTGTTCTACCTGATTATGTCCTCGAGAAATGATCTTCTGGTCCCACACTACTATGGCACCTACAGGTACCTCGCCGGCCTCGTAGGCAAGTTTTGCCTGTCGTAAGGCCTCGCGCATAAAGTAGACATCATCAAATTCCATGTTGCAAAGAAAAGGATTACTCTTTGTTTTGTGTATCCATGAGTATGGTAACGGGGCCATCATTTACCAAAAAGACCTTCATATTTGCTCCAAATTTGCCTGTTTGAACAGGTTTGCCCAATGCCGTGGTCATCTGTGCGATAAAATACTCATATAATGGTATGGCTTGCTCCGGCCTTGCAGCACGTATAAATGAGGGGCGATTGCCCTTTTTATAAGAGGCATGTAGGGTGAACTGGCTGACTACTAGTATATCCCCATCAGCTTCTTTGATGTCCTTGTTCATCAGGCCTGCCTCATCGGCGAAGACCCGCAGTTGTGCTATCTTCTTACAAAGCCAGTCGGCATCCTCAGGTGTATCTACAGCCTCTATACCCAATAATATGAGAAAGCCATTGCCTATGGCCGATGTTTCATCGCCATGGATAGTGACACTTGCGGTAGATACTCTCTGTATAACTGCTCTCATTTGGAAAGCTAAACTAATAAGTTTCATTATATATTGTTACATGGGGCTTTGCAGTTATTTTTGCAAACGATACATGTACCAGATAAACGATACTATAGTAGCATTGGCTACCCCACCCGGAGAGGGCGCATTGGGCATCATACGCCTGAGTGGGACTGATGCTATCAGGATAGCTGATAAGATTTTCAAAGGAAAGCGACTTGCAGACCAGGCATCGCATACTATACACTTTGGGAAAATAGTAGATGGAGATAAGATAATAGATGAGGTAGTGGTGAGCTTGTACAAAGCACCAAGAAGCTATACAGGAGAAGAAGTGGTAGAGATCAGTTGTCATGGGTCTAATTATTTGTTGGAGCAGGTATTGACATTGTGTACCCGTAATGGTGCCAGGATGGCGAAGCCGGGTGAATTTACGCTACGTGCCTTTCTACATGGTAAGATGGACCTGACACAAGCAGAGGCTGTGGCAGACCTGATAGCCAGCCAGTCGGGTGCGGCACATCAGGCAGCGATACATAACCTGCGTGGTGGATTTAGTGAAGACCTGAAGGATATGCGCGAACAGCTGATCAAATTTAGTGCACTAATAGAATTGGAACTGGATTTCAGTCAGGAGGATGTAGAGTTTGCAGACAGGAAACAACTATATGACCTGATAGAAAGACTGGAAGAAGCTACTACTATATTGATACTTTCTTTTCAACTAGGAAATGTAATACGTAATGGTGTGAGTGTGGCCATAATAGGTAAGCCCAATGCGGGTAAAAGTACCTTACTGAATGCCTTGCTGAATGAAGAACGTGCCATAGTGAGTGATATAGCAGGTACTACCAGAGATACTATAGAAGAGACATTGAATATCCATGGGGTACTTTTCAGGCTCATAGATACAGCAGGTATTAGACAACATTCTACCGATGTGATAGAGAATATGGGAATGCAACGAAGCAGAGATGTGATGAAGCGTGCAGATATTGTGATATCACTTTTTGATGTGAAGGATATAAGCATGGGAGAGGTGGCCAGCGAAATGACCATGTATGAGAATGAGGGAATAAAGTACATGCTGGTAGGGAATAAAGTAGATGAGATAGGAATGAGAGAAGCTACTATTAAATTTAGTGGATTACCGGTTTTATTCATCTCTGCCAAGCAGAAAGAGAATATACAAGAGTTGAAGACATCACTATACCATCTGATAATAGATGGACAAGTAAAACAAGAAGGATCTATAGTGACCAATGCCAGACACTATAGTGCATTGCAAGAAGTGCTACTATCGCTGGAGGATGTGAAAAATGGTATGGATCAAAAACTACCAGGAGACCTGATAGCACTGGATATACGCCGATCGCTTCACTATCTAGGTGACATAACAGGAGAGGTGACCACAGAAGATAAACTGGATTATATATTCTCTAAATTTTGTATCGGAAAGTAACTAGCACACATTAAAAAATACTAAAACTTAACAAATGATATGAAAAGCCCTTTAAATAGGGCTTTTTTAATGTCCCTATGTGTTAGTTATTTCCATTTGACTTGATTTGTTTACTATCCTTTTGTACCTTTATTGTACCTCAAAGGGGTATTTTGTACCTCGTTTGTACCTCGAAGTGCAAAAAGGTGATTTAACTTGACACTTTTAAACACTTTAATACATAATCATACAAAAGCGTACAACTGCTATGAGTTCTAATATCAGGATAAACAGGGTTTGTGAGTATTGCGGTAATGAATACATCGCTAAGAAAACAGTATCAAAGACCTGTTCCCCACATTGTGCTAAGATGAACTATAAGGCAAAACAGCGGACAGCAAAGATTGAGCAAAGCAATATTGAAACCCAGCAGATAAAGAACAAACCTATTGAGGATTTGAAAGCAAAGGAGTTTCTAACTGTACGGGATTTGTCAAAGCTATTAAACTGCTCACGCCAAACGGTATATAATCTTATTAATAACAATACAATTAAGGCAACAAACATTTCAGCAAAAAAGACTTTAATTAAACGTTCTGAAATTGATATACTATTCTCATAAACACCTATAAAACTAAGAATATGGCAAATGTTACACTAAGAAAAAAACCCATATCAGGCAACCGTTTAAGCCTGTACTTAGACTTTTACCCAGCTATACCTAACCCTGATACTGGAAAGGATACACGTAGGGAGTTCTTAGGCTTATACATATTTGATAAAGCAAAAACCCCAGTAGATAAGGAGCATAACGCTAAGACTTTACAGCTTGCCAAAAGCATACAATCTAAAAGGCAGTTAAGCCTTAATAACTCTGAATACGGCTTTTTATCTGATGTAAAGCAGAAAGGGGACTTTGTGGCATACTTCAGGGAGTTAGCAGCAAAAAGAAAAGGCAGCAATTCTGATAACTGGGCATCTGCATTGAATTATTTAGAGGACTATACAGGGGGTAGTTTGCCCTTTAGCAATTTAGATGAAAGATTTTGTGAGGACTTTAAAGAATATTTGCAGAGCGCACCGACCAAGCGAAGCACTAAAACGACCTTAGCCCAAAACTCGGCAGTATCTTATTTCAACAAGATAAAAACAGCGATAAAACAGGCACAAAAGGACGGTTTCATAGATAACAACCTTAATGAAAAGGTAGCGAATATTAAACACTCGGAAACCCATAGGGAGTATTTGAGTAAGGAGGAATTACAACGCCTTGCTAATACTGAATGTGATAACGCTATGCTAAAGCAAGCTGCTATATTTTCGGCTCTTACTGGGTTACGCTTTTCTGATATACAAAAACTGCTTTGGGGAGAGATAAGGCATAGTGAAAGTGAGGGGTACTATCTGCAATTCAGGCAACAGAAAACCAAAGGAGTAGAGGTATTACCTATATCAGAACAGGCTTTTGAGATGCTGGGTAACAGGCGAAAGGATACAGATGTAGTATTTGAGGGCTTGCAATACTCGGCATGGCTGAATGGTATTTTGAAGCTATGGGTATCAAAAGCAGGGATTACAAAGGATATTACTTTCCATTGTTTCAGACATACGTTTGCGACATTACAGTTAAGTTTGGGTACTGATATTTACACAGTATCTAAATTGCTGGGACATAAAGAACTGAAAACAACACAGGTATATGCAAAAATCATAGACCAAACCAAAAGGGATGCAGCGGATAAAATAAAGCTGGATTTGTAGGGAACATAAAAGCAAAATACTATCTTTCATATAATGTAAATACTCTTTGTGGCTAATACATACACTATACAGACATTACCCTTGCCCTTTGATGTGGAAACGAAAGCAGTCCTAAAAAAGACTATTGAGGCAAGTCAATATTTAGCAGAACTAAAGGGTATGATACGTACCATACCTAATGAAGCCATACTACTTAATACCCTTGTATTACAGGAAGCCAAAGACAGTTCCGCTATTGAGAATATTATAACAACGCATGATGAACTATATAAAGCAGACCTGCAAACCGAGCATGTAGCCAGCCTACAAACAAAAGAAGTAATGAACTATGCAGCAGCCTTAAAACATGGTTTCGGCTTAGTAAAGGATAACGGATTTTTGAGTAACAATTTTATATGTGAGATACAGGCAGTATTAGAGGAAAACAAGGCAGGTTTCCGAAAATTGCCAGGAACTGCTTTAAAGAATAGTAAGGGGGAAACGGTATATACTCCCCCACAGGATTATGATGCTATTGTAAACCTGATGGCAAATTTGGAACAGTATATAAATACTAATGAACCCAACGACCCCGACCCGCTTATAAAAATGGCTATCATACATTTTCAGTTCGAGAGCATACACCCTTTTTATGATGGTAACGGACGCACAGGGCGTATTATCAATATGCTATACCTAACCCTGAATGATTTGTTAGACCTACCTATATTGTATCTAAGTAGGTATATCATACAAAATAAAGCAGAGTATTACCGATTACTACAAACGGTACGGGACGCTAATAGCTGGGAAGCGTGGATACTGTATATGCTGGAGGGAGTAAGCCAAACCGCAAAGGATACAATAGGTCTTGTAAACAATATCAGGGCTTTGATGGATAGTTATAAGTTAGATTTTGCAGCAAAACTACCTAAGATATACAGCAGGGAGTTATTGGATACCCTGTTCAAACATCCATATACTAAGATTGAGCATGTAGAACAGGATTTAGGAATTAGCTATGATAAGGCACGTAACCACCTAGAAAAAATCACGGAAATAGGCTTATTACATAAGGTACAAATAGGCAAAAGCAGTTTCTATATTAATCAACCTTTATATAATCTGTTATCTAATGGCTAAGACGTTTGTAAAAAGTGCCTCTTTTTGCAAACGTTAGTATTGTCATTTGTAAAAAGTGCCTGTTTTTACAAACGTTCATAGTTTCATTTGTAAAAAGCACCCATATTTACAAACGTCTGATATGTTTACATAAGCGAATTGATATAAATGATAAGGAAAGTAAACTATGATTTTCCTTAGTTTACTTTCGAGCCTAAAAGTAAACTAACGGTATTTTGCATTTTCAGTTTACCTTAAATCTGTCAAGACAATAATCAATAATTTTTTTGCGCCTATCATCTACATTCTGCTTATTATAATCTCCTTTTTGGATTTCCCCAGCAAGATTTCTCGTTTCGGAAATAGTAGAAAGAAGATACCCACTAACTTTATTAATTGGGGGGAGATTGCTTAATCCGCTATTTATGCCTTGTTCCAATAAACATAAATTGCCAAGCCTATTTTTATCATAATGATAGTCATCTGCAAACGCATAGCTAACAGGCAAGGGTAGTAAATGATGCTGAAGAATGGGTATTTATACCCCAGCTTCAGAATTGGCACAATATCGAAAATGAGTTAGTACTATCTGATTTTGTTATGTCCAATGAACTAATAGACCTACTAACTAACCATATTGATTTGGATTTAGAATAGGTAGGTTATGGTAATGTTATTTTTGTATATAAAGTAGTTTAGGGATGGCTAATAATATTGGTAACATTAAAATAAAATAGTTTAATACCAATATAATCAGTAGCTTCATAAAATCTTTTAACAAATAAAACCATATCTTATGAGTACATGCTGCCTTACCCCACCACCTCCGCAGGCTTGAGGAATATTACATAACAATGCAATGGATTACATATTTGAAAAATGTAGCAAAATCCCACTTGTTGATACAATATCAAATATTGATTCTGCAAACATTGTATTAAACGTACTTGCTGCAACCGAAGAATTTTATCAATTAAATTTACCCCTAATGGTTCAGCAATGTTCTTTTGTATCTCAAAAAACAGCTAATATTCTCTTCAGTCTTGGAGCGGATGTCGACAGCTATGAACATTTTGCATTTGATAATTTGTTCTTTTCGGACGCTTCTAATCTTTTTGTTTCTGATTTACGCACAGCACTTGATAGTGATTTATCTCCTGATGCTTTCCAAGCTGCATTAAATGCAATTTATAAATCAGTAATAGCTGATGATGCTATACCTCCTCGCGAACAAGAACAATTATCTGCAATCTTGCAAATTGGAATTTCATCTTGTCAATACTGGAGTGATACTGCAAATCAAACAAAATGGTCTACATTATTTACAAATACGCCCCCTACTATTTCTTTTCGTTCAATTTGGAAAGGAGATGTAGCAGGAGCGGTTGGTGGAGCAGCATGGTCATTAGGTGTGGCTATTTTTGGAGGACCTGCTGGATGGGCTATTTTTGGAGGTAATTGTCTTGGAGGAGCCCTTTGTGCAAGTGCAATTGTTGCAGTAGCTAATTGGATTGGTGATTAAAGTAATAACTAATGAAAAAAAATTATAAAATTCTGACAACTTTTATATCGATGTTTATTATCGGTATGGTTTCTAATTGGGTAATAAGTGACACTCCAATTCACCTTAATGCAAAGCTCTTTATTGCATGCACTATTGGTGCGCTTGTAGGTACATTCGTTGCTTTAACAATTTTCAAATTAGGAGACAAAAAACCGTAATAATATTTTTATATATAAGATAGTACAAAAGGGCTGACATTTTTTGTTAGCCCTTTTTGTTTATACGTTTTTTAAAGATTTTACACTAATGAATGATGAATTGTATTCTTATGAAGGGTTATTAGTTTTGATAGATTGTTTAAACCAGATGATTGATGTTTCGGGTAACAGGCAGCTTATGATTAATACTTCTAAAGAAACAGTAGTTGAGGCATATGAGGTAGCTAAAAACTTTTTGCCTGTAGAGATTATCAATTCACAGTTAAAGATTACAAATCAGAAGCTATTTAGACTTAAAGTATCAGGGAAATGTACACGTTCAAGTTCAAAATATTGTTTGAAGCTATGCCCGACACAATTAAGTATTTCTGAACAGCTTTTGATTAGAAATTACTTATCGGACAGTAAATATGAAAATTTACCACTAAATCATATTTGGGCTGAAGCACACCGCAACGGGTTACATATTTCTATAAACACATTTTATAAGTATGTGCGACATATAAGAGGAAAAAAGCAGGTTGTTGAAGTAAAGGGAAAGAAACATACGACTGTAGAGGCTGAAAAACCATTCCAAATTCTACATATGGACAGTACAACATTTAGATGTATGAATGGGGAGCGGGTTTATGTACACTTTGTTATGGATAATTATTCAAGAACCGTTTTAGGTGCAGTCCCATCTTATTCAAGCAAATCTATCGTTGTAGCAAAAAACCTAATGGATGTAATTATAAAGTATAAGCTACGAAATAAACCATTTGAGTTGTATTGTGATGATGGGCCTGAAAATCATGGATATGTAAATGAGTTACTTAAAGACAAAAAAATAAAAATAACCAAAATAGTAGCTAACTATAAAACCTCAACGAGTAACAACATGATTGAGGCATGGAATAAGAAATTTAAGTGGATAATATTAAAAAAGTTCAAAATTAACTCATTGGAACACCTTGAAGTACAATTACCTAAAATGATGGATTATTTCAATAATTTAAAACTACCTGTTTTAGGCACTCTTTCCCCTAATGAAGCTATTGCAGGTATGAAGTATGATGATTTTGATATTAAAACTAAAATGGCAGCAGCTAAGAAAACAAGGTTAGGTCAAAATCGATTGCTGATTTGCAATATCAAAGCAATATCACAAAAATTAAATCATAACTGTGAATTGAATTAGTAGAATTAGAGTAGTAGATTTAACAATATGTGAGTATGGTATAGGGTAATTGTATGGTAAATTTGTACTTCCTAAGAAATGTAACCTATGAAACCCAATAATGATACCCCTATTGCTTTGAATGAAGTAATGAAGTTTGCTAAAGATAAAGCCACAGATAATATAGTACATGTTGAGGAAGTTGTAAGAGGTAAAAAGTGTAACTGTGTTTGCTTAAAATGTAATGAAAATCTTATTGCAAAGAAAGGACAGATATATACTCATTTTTTCGCTCACGAATCAAATTCGGATTGTCAAGGTAGCCAAGAAACTGATTTGCATAAATATGCTAAACAGGTCATAGTAGATAATACACAAATAACAATACCCCAGCATGGCATAATCACTTATTCAAATCCAATTGCAGAAAAGAAGTTAGATGAAAACAACCTGAAGCCTGATGTAATAGCTGATTATCTCACACAAGAGTTATTGTTTGAAGTACTTGTTACAAGCCCAGTAAGCGATAAGAAAGAGAAAGATTATCAGGAAAATGAGCGAAAGAGTATAGAAATTGATTTACGCAAGATTGATGTATCAACTCCCGAAACTATAAAAGAAGCAATACTAAATGACCCTTTGAACAAAAGGATAATCTTTTGGACACCGTTACTAAAGGAAGATGTGAAAGAGGATAATAGTATTCTATGGGCGGTAGGTTTGTTTATTGTTGGATTAATTACTTTTGGAGGGGGGAGGGTTGAGGTTACAAACCCGCGCCAGTGTTGTGAGAAAGCTGTATGCAAGTGCTCAGGAGCTATCTCTCCCGAATCGAATGACGACATTGATTGTACATAAC
>JBAWXE010000015.1:0-36588 GCA_037144255.1 Bacteroidota bacterium
CAGCATACCTTCGGCCGCATTGAAATCTGCGATCACCCCATCCTTTAAAGGACGAATGGTTTTCAGATTCTCGTGCGTTTTCTCGTGCATCATCATTGCCTTTTTACCAACGGCAACAATTTTATTAGTGGTACGGTCTATTGCTACAATCGAAGGTTCGTCTACAACTACCTGGTCGTTATGTATAATGAGGGTATTGGCAGTACCCAGATCAATAGCTATTTCTTGAGTTAAAAAATTGAATAATCCCATAAATTTCATTACAGCTGCTACGTTTTTATAAAATACTGGGCAAAGTTGCGAAAAATCAATCTGTTTCCAGCTGTTTTTTGGAATTTTACCTATGTGTGTAAAGATAGGGTAAATGTGTTCGAAAGTAGCAAAATAATAGGGCTGAAAAAGCAATGTTAGGTATTTGATATAAATGCATATCTGATTAAATGGCATGGGAGTAAATAATGTTTTTGCATATATAAAAACGATAGAGAAAACTTCAGAATAGTGCAAAATTCAGTTAGTTTTGCACCTCGGGCGTTGAGCCCGATTTTTGTATCTGCTCATCGCGTCCGCTGTTTATTTAATTTTCTTATATTCTTAACGAATGCCGCGCGATCTATCTATTAAAAGTGTACTCATTATTGGTTCCGGTCCGATCATAATAGGACAAGCATGTGAATTTGACTATTCTGGTTCGCAAGCAGCCAGAAGTCTGAGAGAAGAAGGTATCAAAGTGATACTGATCAACTCTAATCCTGCTACTATCATGACAGACCCCATCATGGCAGATAGGGTGTATTTGTTGCCACTGACAGTAGAAAGCATAGAGCAAATACTGGAAGAGAACGATATAGATGCGGTATTGCCTACCATGGGTGGACAAACAGCATTGAATTTGGCCAAAGAAGCAGATGAACTGGGAATTTGGGAGAAATTCAATGTAAGACTGATAGGCGTAGATATTAAGGCTATAGACAAGGCAGAGGACAGAGAATTATTCAGAAAATGGATGATAGAACTGGGTGTGCCTGTAGCACTTGCAAAGACTGCCAATTCATTATTGGAGGGGAAAGAATTTGCACAAGAGTTACAACGCATTAGTCCTACACATGCACAAAGTTATGTAGAGCCGGGTAGTAACCTCAACTCATCATCACAAATAGCCTCCCAAGGATTTTTACCTATAGTTATTCGCCCTTCCTTTACATTAGGAGGTACCGGAGGAGGCATAGTTATGCATCAGGACGATCTGGATGGTGCATTAGAAAGAGGGTTGATGGCATCTCCCATGCATGAAGTATTAGTAGAGCAAGCAGTACTGGGTTGGAAGGAATTTGAATTGGAGCTGTTACGAGATATGAATGATAATGTGGTGATCATTTGTACTGTAGAGAATTTTGACCCTATGGGTATCCATACGGGAGATAGTATTACTGTGGCACCTGCTATGACCCTGAGTGATACGGCTTTTCAGCTGATGAGGAATACAGCCATAAAGATGATGCGTGATCTGGGAAATTTTGCAGGAGGCTGTAATGTTCAGTTTGCCTTGAATCCAGCTACTGAAGAGATCATAGCTATTGAGATCAACCCACGTGTGAGTCGTTCATCGGCATTGGCATCAAAGGCCACAGGATATCCGATAGCTAAAATAGCTGCTAAACTGGCTATAGGCTATAATCTGGATGAACTGAAGAATCAGATAACACAAACTACATCAGCTTATTTTGAGCCGGCACTGGACTATGTAATAGTAAAGATGCCACGCTGGAACTTTGATAAATTCAAAGGCGCTGATGATACATTAGGATTGCAAATGAAATCGGTAGGAGAGGTAATGGCCATAGGTCGTACGTTCCCTGAAGCATTGCAGAAAGCATGTCAGAGTCTAGAGAATAATGCAACCGGTTTAAGTGCCATCAGCCGCACACAAATGCGCCCTGAGGAACTGATAGACTATCTGAGACGCCCTACCTGGGATAGGGTATTCCGTATCAAAGAAGCACTGACAGCAGGGGTTTCCATAAAAACAATACGAGAAATAACACAGATAGACCGTTGGTTCTTATATCAAATACAAGACATTGTTAATCTGGAAAATAAGATACGCGAACATAAGCATCTGGATAAATTATCTGCGGAATTGCTGAGTGAAGCGAAGCAAATGGGATTCAGTGATGACCAGATAGCAGAATGTGTGAAAGACTGTACAGCAGATGAAGTATACGAGTACAGAAAGTCAATGGGAATCAGCAGAGTATACAAAATGGTGGATACTTGTAGTGCAGAGTTTGAGGCTAAAACACCTTATTATTATAGCACTTTCGAGCCTTGTGCTGCATCGAAAGAAACTAAAGGTGATGTAGTATTCAACGAAAGTGTTTTATCTGATAAGAAGAAAATAATAGTACTGGGATCCGGCCCTAATCGTATAGGTCAGGGTATAGAATTTGATTACTGTTGTACCCATGGCCTGTTGGCCATTAAAGATTGCGGGTATGAAGCCATCATGGTGAATTGCAATCCGGAGACGGTATCTACAGATTTTGACATAGCAGATAAATTGTATTTCGAACCTGTATATTGGGAGCATCTGTGGGAGATCATAGAACATGAAAAACCGGATGGAGTAATAGTGCAGCTGGGTGGACAAACAGCTCTGAAGCTAGCTAAAAGATTACATGAAAATGGCATACCCATAGTAGGTACATCATTTGATGATATGGATATTGCTGAAGACAGAGGACGTTTCAGTGATCTGTTGAAAGAATTGGGAATTCCATATCCAAGATATGGTACTGCATATACTACAGATGAAGCTATAGAAGTGGCTAAGGAAGTAGGTTATCCTGTATTGGTGCGTCCATCCTATGTATTGGGAGGACAGCGCATGCGTATAGTGATCAATGATGAAGAGTTGGAAAAGAGTGTTGTGAGCCTGTTGAAACACTTACCTGGAAATAAGATATTGATCGATCACTTTCTAGATCGTTGTCAGGAAGCGGAGATAGATGCTATATGTGATGGTGAAGAAGTACATATCATGGGTATCATGGAGCATATAGAGCCGGCAGGTATCCATAGTGGTGATAGCCATGCATTATTACCATCGTTCAATCTGGGACAACTGGAAGTAGATGAAATGGTGGATTACTCTAAGAAAATAGCGTTGCGACTAAACATAAAGGGGCTTATCAATATACAGTTTGCCATAAAAGATGGTAAGGTATTTGTGATAGAAGCCAACCCAAGAGCCAGTCGTACCACACCTTTCATAGCAAAAGCATATGGTGTGCCTTATCTGAACATTGCTACTAAGGTAATGATGGGTGTAACTAAACTGAAGGATCTGAAGATAGAGAAGCATCTGGAAGGCTTTGCGGTAAAAGAGCCTGTATTCAGTTTCAATAAATTCCCAAATGTAAATAAGGAATTAGGTCCAGAAATGAAGAGTACAGGAGAGGCAATCAGATTCATTAAGAACCTAAGAGACCCTTGGTTTCGCCAGCTCTACAAAGAGCGTAGCATGCACCTGAGTAAGTAATATTTGTGAAGTATTGTTCAAAATAAATAGATGCCGTTACGCTGGATATTAAAAAAGTACCAAGATCTGAGTGTCGATGAATTATACGACATTTTGCAACTGCGTAATAAGGTATTCATAGTAGAGCAAAACTGCCCGTATCAGGATCTGGATAACAAGGATAAAAAAGGATGGCATTTATCGGGCTATAACGATAAAGGTCAAATAGTAGCATATTCACGATTATTACCACAGGGAGTTTCGTACGATGAAGTGTCTATTGGTAGAGTAGTGACAGAGCCTGAATATAGAAGAACCTTGCTAGGTAAGGAATTGATGAAAGAATCTATAGAACGTATACACAAAGAATTTGGTAATGTAGCCATACGGATAGGCGCACAATTGTATCTACGGTCTTTTTACGAAGGATTTGAGTTTATACAAACAAGAGAACCCTACATGGAAGATGGAATACCACATATAGAGATGATCAGGAATAATAAAGCATAGGGTACTTTACAAATAAAATTATGACAACACATACACATCATAACAAGCTAGAATCTAAGAATCCTTCCCATACATATGTTGTAATGTCGGAGTTAGTATTGCCAAATGATACCAATACACTTGGAAATCTGATGGGTGGACGCTTGATGCATTGGATGGATATAGCAGGTGTGATAGCTGCACAAAAGTTTTGTAATTGCCCTGTAGTGACAGCTTCTGTAGATAATGTGTCTTTTAATAACCCTATTAAATTGGGTAATTTATTGATTATAGAAGCAAAAGTGACCAGATCATTTAATACTTCAATGGAAATATACCTGAGAGTATGGGGTGAGGATCTGTCTGCACAGTATAAGTATTTATCTAACCATGCTTACATGACCTTTGTAGCATTGGATCCTAATAGCAAGCCACGTAAAGTGCCTGAGTTGATACCCGAAACAGAAGAGGAACAGAAAATGTACGTAGGCGCATTACGTCGTCGTCAGCTGCGTTTGATACTGGGTGGTAAAATGAAACCGGAAGAAGCCGGAGAACTTCGTTCATTGTTTATAAAAGACTAATCAGAAAGAATGTTAGTAGATCGTAAGAAAGCGCCGGCAATACATGATGCCATTGAGTTTGAATATATATTACCATCCATAGAGCAAATAAAGCTCAGTAATGGATTACCATTGTATTGGCTGAATTCGGGCGTACAGGATGTAGTAGAGATAGACTGGGTATTTCCGGGAGGATTATGGTATGAAACAAAAGATGCAATAGCACATGCAACAGCAGGCTTGTTGAAGAATGGTACTTCAAAACATACATCTCAACAAATAAATGAGGCGTTGGAGTTTTATGGTGCCAGCCTGAAAGTGAATGCTAGTAATGATTTTGCAACAGTTACCCTATACTCCCTTACCAAGCATCTACCTAAGATATTGCCAATAGTATTTGAGATCATAACAGAGGCTTCTTTCCCTGAAGATGAAGTGAATATCTATAAGCAGAACGCTATACAGCGCCTGATGGTAAACCTTCGCCAGAGTGAGTTTGTAGCTAATCAGCGAATTGATGCTATACTGTTTGGGGATGATCACCCGTATGGTCGTTTCACGAAGAAAGAGACTATCGAAAATCTAGGAAGATCTGATCTGATGGCATTTTACCATAAGCAGTACAACTTATCCAATGTCAAGATCTTCATGGCAGGGAATATTGGTACTGTAGAAGTAAAAAATATAGAAGAAGTTTTTGGCAAAGTGGCTATTACTCCTACTTTACCCGACACATTGTCATTTCAGTCACCAGCTATAGTAGAAAGGAAACAGAACATATTGAATGACCCCAATGGAGTGCAAGCTGCCATAAGAATAGGCAGATTGTTTCCTAATCGTCATCATGCTGATTTTACTCCTATGGTAGTGCTGAATACCTTATTTGGCGGCTATTTCGGCTCTCGTCTTATGAGCAATATCAGAGAAGACAAGGGCTATACTTATGGTATATACAGTTCATTAAGCCCTTTTGTAAATGGAGGATCACTCACTATTCATACTGAAGTTGGCAGAGATGTAATGGAGTCTGCTGTAAAAGAAGTGTATCACGAAATGCAGCTTATCTGTAATGAGAAAGTGCAAGAAGAAGAATTATTATTAGTAAAGAATTATCTGTTAGGAAATATGTTGGGCGATCTGGACGGACCATTCTCTATTTTGCAACGCTGGCGCACTTTGATATTGAATGGATTTACTTCTGAAAATTTTGATAAGAATATCCAAATATATAAGAGCATTTCAGCCGAAGAGTTGTTGACATTGGCCCAGAAGTATTTCAAGTCTGACGATTATTACGAAGTGGTAGTAGTTTAAACTTTTAATGGCAAAAAAATCGATCCCTTTAATTGTATCGGATACAATTGAAGGGATTATTATTTATACATTTTAAATATGTTTATATATCAAGTCTGATTATTCTATTTTGTTTTTATTATAATTTATAATTTGAACTATAATTATAAATCTCATTTTGTATAATATAAATTCAGATCAATTTCTGTGAAAATATCTTTATTACTGTTTGTATAAAGTAAAGAATTCATGCCATAAAAGTGTTATATTAGCAATGTTTAGTTTATAGTAGAATTATTTTTGCGTCAAATAACTGCGCAATTGTGAGGTGTGGTAAGAAAAATGGAAAAGGTGATTTTACATTAATAAGGTAAATTATATCGCATATAATATGTATATTTTCATTGTATAATTTTTACATAATTTGCGAATGTATTGCTAATCTAAGAATTTACTTACAGGCAAAAATTCTACAACAATTTTTATTTCATATGCATGAAAGGCATAATTGATTTTAATATTTTAAAAAGAAATCTAAAGAAGGATGTTACCGGGTTTAAGAAGATCAAAATTGCCATATTAGCAGACTTTGCATCTCAATTATTGACTCAAGCTATTAGGGCATATGGTATTGGGTGCAATATTGATTACGAAGTTTTTGAAGCAGATTACAACCAAATAGATAGACAAATATTTGATCCTTCCTCTGAATTATATGAGTTCAACCCTGATTATATAGTTATTTTCCGAAGTTCAGAAAGACTATTGAAGCAATTCTACAAACAGGATAGTCGAGAAAAGGAAGCATTTGCAGAGAATCAGGTGGACTATATTGATTCATTATATCAAACCATTACCAACACCTTAAAGAGCAAGGTCATTATCAACACGCATGTAGAGATCAATGATAATGTATTTGGTAATTACTCCGGCAAAACGAGATCGTCTTTCATTTATCAGATCAAAAAATTGAATATCCTTTTAATGGATCTGAGCCAGAAAAGGGAATCATTTTACTTATCGGATATAGCCTCAGTATCTGCTAAAAAAGGTTATGACAACATATTCGATCCTAAAATTTATGTCAATGCTGATATGGTTTTCAGTATTGACTTTTTGCCATATATAGCCAAAAATATACATGACACTATACAAGCAATAAGTGGCACTTTCAAAAAATGTTTGATACTGGATCTTGATAATATAATCTGGGGAGGTATAATAGGGGATGATGGAATGGAAGGAATTCAACTTGGCGAACTGGGAATTGGTAAGGTATTCAGCGATCTACAATTATGGGTAAAAGCACTCAGGAAAAGAGGTATTGTAATAGCAGTGTGTAGTAAGAATACAGAGGAAATAGCTAAAGAAGCATTTATCAGCCACCCCAATATGGTATTGAAATTAGATGATATTGCTGTATTCGTGTCTAACTGGGAAAATAAAGTTGATAATATTAAATATATACAGGGCATTCTCAACATAGGTTTTGATTCCATGGTATTTTTGGATGACAATCCTTTCGAAAGGAACATGGTACAACAAGGTATTCCTGACATTACGGTACCATCTCTGCCAGAAGATCCTGCAGAATATATTCTTTTCCTCAGAGACCTCAATTTGTTTGAAACAGCTTCGTATACCGAAGAAGATGAAGTAAGGACCAAACAGTATCAGGAAGAAGCAAAACGCAAAATTGTTCAGAAAAATTTTGCCAATGAAGAAGAATTCCTACAAAGCCTGAATATGAAGTCTGATGTTAAAGCATTCGATGCATTTACCAATCCTCGGATATCTCAGCTTTCACAACGTTCTAATCAATTCAATCTCAGAACAATACGATATTCAGAACAAGAAGTAAGAGAAATCGCCACATCAGGTGAATATGTGACTTTTAGTTTTACTCTTGAAGACATATATGGAGACTACGGATTGGTAGCTTATGTGATATTGCATAAACGCGACGCCTATACCCTTTTTATCGATAGCTGGGTAATGAGTTGCAGAGTGTTAAATCGAGGTATGGAATCTTTTACTTTAAATAAAATAGTAGAGTTGGCTAAACAACAAGGATTTAGAAGGTTAGTAGGAGAATATATACCTACTAAAAAGAACGAATTGGTAAAGGACAATTATCTAAAACTAGGATTTACAGAACTGGAGAATAATATTTGGGAATTACCATTACAAAATATACAAAATGCAAAAATTGTTTTCATTCAAAAAAAGTAAAGTAGAATATTCAAAAATAGCTTTGGCAGTTGTCATTTTGTCCAATATTTAGTGTCATAATGTGAAAATAAATAACTTAACATATACTTTAACAAAAGTACAAAACCTATCTACCACAGCTTTCGTTAATAATAACACCTATAAAAATGGTAAAAGCTATGCGATACATACACATTCCACTACTCTGCTCTTTATTATTATTGGCACAATGTACCAATGCACAAAAAAAACAGTCTATGAACACAGAACACAAGAACAATAAATACTATTCAAGAACAGATACCGCAAAACTGCATGTAAGTAATGCAGAATGGAAGAAAATACTATCTGATGATGTTTATGCTGTGGGGCGCGAAAAGGAGACAGAAAGAGCATTTACAGGTAAGTATTGGAATACAGACGATAAGGGTACCTATTATTGTGCAGTATGCGGCAATGCATTGTTTCGCTCCGGAGCAAAATTTGCCAGTAGCTGCGGATGGCCAAGTTTTTATGAATCATTACGCTCTAATAGTGTAAGGTACGAAGCAGATCATAGTTATGGAATGGATCGTACAGAAGTGCTTTGTGGCCGCTGCGATTCGCATTTAGGCCATATTTTTGATGATGGACCACCCCCTACCAACAAGCGTTTTTGTATGAATTCGGTTGTTTTGGAATTTGAACCAGACGTAAAGAAGTAGTAATTGATAATATCGTTATAAGCCCTTTATTTTGTATAAAATGAGGGGCTTATTTATGACTAGAAAGGAACGATATGCTTTTGTAATTGATTGGTTTCAAAAAAACATGCCGGATGCAGAGACCGAACTGCATTACAATAACCCATATGAACTGTTGGTAGCAGTTATCTTATCAGCACAGTGTACAGACAAGAGAGTGAATATGACCACACCTGCATTTTTCAAAAGATATCCCGGACCGGAAAGTCTGGCCAATGCAGAATTTGATGATGTTCAACCATTGATAAAAAGTATCAGTTTTGCTAATAATAAAGCCAAGCATCTAATAGGCATGGCACAACTACTGATGGAGCAATACCATGGCAAGCTACCTGATACCATTGAGGATCTGGTGCAGTTGCCGGGTGTGGGACGTAAAACAGCGAATGTTATTACATCTGTGATATTCCATCAACCCAATATGGCTGTAGATACCCATGTTTTCAGGGTATCAGCCAGAATAGGATTGACATTGAATGCCAAAACCCCATTACAAGCAGAACAACAATTGATAGCACATATTCCAAAAGAATTGGTACATGTAGCACATCATTGGCTGATATTGCATGGGCGCTACACCTGTATAGCCCGCAGACCTAAATGCGAAGCGTGTGGTATCACGGCAGCATGTAAGTATTACCAAACAGAAATGAGCCATCTGGTGGAAAAGAAAAGCGAAACTCCAGAAAAGAAAGTTTCGCCTAAGAAAAAGGAGTAAAGAGATGTTTAATGATGCGGAGCTACATCTTGTGCTTGTTGTGCAGATTCATCAGTAGTCCAAGTAGCTTTGAATTGTTTCATATATACATCCCATTTTTGAGTCTTATAAAGATTATCTCCAAAAAACTTCATGATCATTTCCATATTGGTAACATCCTGATATCCCGGTACAGGTTGACCATTCAAGAAATTCTCTTCCATTAGTATGCTGGTTGGATATGACATTTGTCCGTGCATCAGTTCTACTGCAAGTTCATTAGCTTTATACTCAGGTTTGAAACCATACATTTTGCCCAAAAATCTTATATCCGCTTGTTGTTCTGCATTGAATTTCACAGCGTAGAATTTTTCATTCATGTATTTGATCACGAAAGGATTGGTGAAAGTCTTTTTTTCCATCACTTTGCACCATCCACACCAGTCGGTATATAAGTCTATATATACTTTGCGAGGGGATTCTTTCATTTTCACCTGTGCTTCATCGAGAGTGAGCCAGTGAATTTCTTTATCATCTTCTGTTTTAACTTCAACAGCTTTTTCAGTTTCAGTCTTTTTCTTTTTATCACCTGCCATCATAGCCGGAGTAAATGCTATGAGCACCAATAATACCAACAAAACACGTTTCATGAACTATAGTTTAAGCTGACGAAATTACGATTATTTCCATGTAGCTTTGTTAATATCTTAAAAAAATTCAATTATCAATATTTATGAAGATAGCGGTGGCTGTATCGGGTGCCAGTGGTGCTGTTTATGCAAAAGTACTGTTAGAAAGTTTGCAACAATTAAAAGATCAGGTACAAGAAGTGAGCTTGGTATGGAGTGATAATGCACGTACAGTATGGGAGTATGAATTGGGGAATAAAGACTATTCCAATTTTCCATTTAAAGTATGGGATAAGAACGATTTCATGGCGCCTTTTGCCTCCGGAAGCTCTAGCTATAGGGCACTGATCATTTGCCCATGTAGTATGGGTACATTAGGCAGGATAGCATCCGGAATGAGTAATGATCTAGTGACACGTGCCGCCGATGTGATGCTAAAAGAAAGACGAAAGCTGATTTGTGTAGTAAGGGAAACACCTTATAATCTTATTCATCTCAAAAACATGACAGCAGTAACAGAAGCAGGAGGAATTATCTGCCCTGCTACACCATCATTCTACAGCCAGCCTAAAACAATAGAAGAACTGGCCTATACTGTTATAAATAGAGTATTGCTATTGGCAGGTATACAGACAAAAGGATACCGCTGGCAAGAAGATAGTTTATAATCGTAAAGTATTAACTTGTAATAAGAAACCTAAGGATCTGATCAACGAAAAAGCGCATGGAGTATTCAAAATCAATAGAGCGGCTCAGAACAATACTGGATGAGCTGAGAGAAAGGTGTCCCTGGGATAAGAAACAGACCATCCAAACACTGAGGCAACAAACTTTGGAGGAAGTATATGAATTAACTGATGCTATTACAGACGAGAATTGGACAGGGATAAAAGAAGAATTGGGTGATATGTTACTGCATTTGATCTTCTACAGTAAAATCGCTGCAGAAAAGAAACAATTCACTTTTGACGATGTAATAGAAGGGGTATGTAATAAACTGGTAGCTCGTCACCCACATATTTATGACAGTGTGAAAGTGGAAAATGAGGAAGATGTAAAGCAGAACTGGGAGAAGCTGAAACTAAAAGAAGGCAAAAAATCTATACTAAGTGGCGTTCCACCTTCTTTACCGGCACTGATGAAAGCATTGAGGCTACAGGATAAAACCAAACAAGTGGGTTTTGAATGGGAAAATACAGAGCAAGTAAAAGAGAAAGTAGATGAAGAGATAGGGGAATTGTACGAGGCAGTGAACTCAGGCCAACATGATAAGATAGAAGATGAATTTGGAGATGTGATGTTTGCTCTTATCAACTACGCACGTTTCCTGCATATAGATCCGGAACATGCATTGGAACGAACCAATAAAAAATTTATCCGACGTTTTCAGTATATGGAACTATTAGCAGAGCATCAACAAAAACCCCTTCATGATATGGATCTTGAAGAAATGGATGCACTGTGGAACCAGGCTAAAGCACAGGAATAACTATAAAACCATATAAGTGTTAAGACGCTATCCATATTGGGGTTGGCTAATAATGAATATCGTGCTGTGGTTATCAGCAACGGTACAGTTCCACTATTATAAGCAGAACCTGACACCCCAACAGATGGCTAGAACGCTAACTGATGATATACAAAAGCGAGAAAGGGTTTTTGAGAATATAGGTATACATGCTCCGCTTATATCCAAGATATATGATGGCAACCTAACTATACATGAAACAAAGAATATCATCCGACAACCATTTTGCCTATATGCTTTCTACAATGGCAAAATGATATTCTGGAATAATAATGAAGTTCTGGCCAATCAGGATTTTTCTCCCGATGATAAAGGAAAAGTGATCTATTCTGATGAGGATATATACATACAAAGGTGCTATCATGTAAGTGAGGAAAAGAATTCAGAAAAGGTAATTATGGTATTAATACCAATAGCTACCATTTACCCTTTTGAGAACGAATACCTTAGATCCCATTTTTATGCATCGGATAAGATACCCCCAACCACCACAATTCTCCCGGAATATTCAAAAGATGCCTACCCTATAAACAGTATTAGTGGTAAAACGCTTTTTTACGTACAATTTCCTAAGGGTGATGTACAGGCTTGGCAACCAGACTGGTTATTAATCTCGTTATTGATCTTAGGTTTAATATGCACTGTAAGCTGGTTGCAATTGATTGCATTGCATATCTCCAGAAATAAGTCATATACAGCAGGATGTGTATTTACAATAGTAATGGTTGTAGGCCTCAGAAGCTTATTATATATATATGGTCTTCCTTTTCATTTAAGAAGCCTTCCTTTATTTTCTCCGGAATTATACGCATCCAGTTCCTTTTTACCATCATTGGGAGACCTGTTATTAAACACGCTCTGCCTGTTGTGGATCGTATTATTTGTTCTTACCCAATTGTCTTACAAAGATTTTTTAAGGAATAAGGTTACAGGTGGAGCTAAGATATTTATCACAATATTCTCATCATATGTAATTGTATACGTTGCACTTAGGTATTTCAAACTGGTACGAAGTGTAGTACTGGATTCCATGATATCATTCGATGTTAGTCGTTTCTACTCTGTGAGTATATATGCTATCATAGGCTTGATAACAATTGGGCTGATAACCGGCTTGGCAGTATTATTTATATACACCTGTAATGCCACATTGAATATTATCAACCCTAAAAAATGGATCAAGTATCCTGTAATATTAGCTATTGGTAGTATCCTCATATTCTTATCTATAAAGGAACATGCAGCTCTTTTTTACATTATGCTTCTGTGGATATTACTTTTTATCCGATTGTTGGATGTGAGAAAATTGAGACTGGATACCGATCTTTTCTCACCACACATGATTTTCTGGGGTGTTTTTATTTGCCTGTCTACTACCTGTTTACTACAATACTTCAATTATGTAAAGGAGAAGGATACCCGTAAAGTATTTGCCAAACATTCGGTAAGACAAAAGGATGAGGCAATGGAATACGCTTTTCGTCAAAACATAGTACCGGATATAAGGGCTGACTTTCCGATAAGGGAGTTCTTTATGAATGCCAGTGCTGAAAAGAGGAAGCAGATCAACAGTTATTTAGAAGCCTTTTATCTGCGAGGTGCACTGGGTAAATATCAATCTGAAGTATATCTGTATGATAAAAACGGCAAAAGCCTGTATAACAGAGATAGTCTGGATTACAATAGTATGTTGCAAAAGATAGAAAAAGAGCTACCTGATAAAGACAGCGTATTATTCTATAATGAAAGAGCACAAGATGGACACTATTATGTAGGTAGGATACCCATAGTAGATATGATGGGTGGTAATGAACTGGTGGGGTATATGTACATTGACCTGGAACTGAAAACAGCAGATTACGGTACTATATATCCTGAATTGTTACAGCCTAAAACGAACATACAGGATAATGATGAACATTATTCAACGGGTGTGTACATCAAGAATAATCTCATCACACAGACCGGTGATTATCCGTATCCATTAGTGCTGAAAGACATTAACAGAAGTACGGACGAGTACGTTTTTGAGGAGAAGGGCGATTATTCAATACTTTGGTATCATCCCAAAGCTTCCAAAACAGTAGTGATAGCTCGTCAGAATAATATGGGCTTAGAAACCATCACCTTGTTTTCGTACTTGTTTGGTTTGCAGATACTACTGGCAATAGTGATCATGATATACAGATTGTATATCAACTTCTTCTCGGTTTCTCATTACTCACTCAAGATCATCAATCTTACCCTGAGAAGGCGTATACACCTAGCTATGCTGGCTCTGGTATTTATCTCTTTCTTGGCAATGGGAGGCATTACGATTCCTTTCTTCAAAGACAGGTATGAGAATTTCAATAGCAATAGGCTACAGTCTGTAATGCAGCCAATAGAGCATTCTATACAAGAGTATATGAAAACGAGTAATGCCATGGGAGATCAAAGCGCTTTTGACCAGATAGCAGGCTCTCAGGATTTTAAATATTTCATCACCAATTTATCGAATTCGCAAAGAGTTGACATCAATGTTTTCAATAGTTATGGGGAACTAAGTACCACCTCTCAGGATAATATATACAACAAGTCGTTACTGGCTCGTATCATGAATCCAATGGCTTATTTCCAACTGCATGCTGTAGGTACTTCAGTATTGGTGCAGAATGAAAGTATTGGTAAACTCACGTACCTCTCATCCTATATCCCTCTTAGAAATGAAAGGGGAGAAACTTTAGGGTTTGTGAACATTCCATTCTTCTCTGCTCAAAAAGAATTGGATTTTCAGATATCTAATATCATAGTTACGCTGATCAATCTGTATGCATTCCTATTCCTTATTTCCAGTTTGATAGCCGTATTCATTACCAATAGTCTTACACGTACATTGAATATTATCATCAAACAGTTTGAACGGATCAATCTGCAAAAGAATGAATTGCTTACATGGCCATATAATGACGAAATAGGCCGATTAGTAACTGAATACAATAAAATGGTGAAGAAGGTGGAAGAAAATGCCAGCTTACTGGCTGAAAGTGAACGTGAAGGAGCCTGGAGAGAAATGGCCAGACAGGTGGCCCACGAGATCAAGAATCCGCTTACTCCTATGAAACTCAATATTCAGTACTTACAACAAGCACTGAAGGGAAATCATCCGAATATTCAGGAATTGGCAAACAGAGTGATTGTAGCACTTATAGAGCAGATCGATAACCTTTCATACATAGCATCTGAGTTCTCCAATTTTGCCAAAATGCCCGAGGCTAAGGCAGCAGAAATGGACCTGAATGAACTATTGAGTAAATCGGTAGAGTTGTATGTTAATGAACCTGATGTAGATGTGACCTTTACTCCACATACTGATAAGGTGATGATATGTGCCGATCATAGCCAGTTACTAAGGGTGTTTACAAATATCTTACAAAATGCAGTGGAAGCCATACCTCAAGAGAGAAGAGGAAGTATAGAAGTGCTGCTGAAAGAAGAAGGCCATCATGTGTTAGTAAGCTTTAAGGATAATGGTAGCGGTATCTCCGATGAACAAAAAGAAAAGATGTTCAAACCATACTTTACTACAAAAACATCCGGAACCGGTCTGGGACTGGCTATGACCAAAAAGATCATTGAGTTTTGGAAAGGAGAGATATGGTTTGATACAGAAATAGATAAGGGGACTACTTTCTATATACGCTTACCCTTATTAAAAAAACAAGAAGAATAGCCTTACCAAACCTGCACTTCGCGTTCCAGTAATATTCCAAAACGTTCTTTTATAGAAGTAAGAATATCGGTTGATAGTTGCCATATTTCGGCACCAGAGGCATGTTGGTAATTCACCAATACTAAAGCTTGTTTTTCATGTACACCTGCATCTCCTTTTCTGTACCCTTTCCAGCCACACTGTTCTATCAGCCAGCCGGCAGGTATCTTTACTGTAGTGTCATTTACAGGATAGGAAGGTATAGAAGGGTAATTAGTTTGCAATAATTCAAAATGTTCTGTAGAGATAGTAGGGTTTTTAAAGAAACTACCTGCATTGCCTATTTTCTTGGGGTCAGGTAGTTTGCTGCTACGAATATTGATAACTGCATTGGCTATAGCAGCTGTAGATAAAGGCACTTGCATTTTTGTCAATTCTTCATTGATAGCCCCATAACTGGTACGATATGCGGCTTGTTTATGGAGTTTGAAAACAACAGAACTAACAAATACCTTATCCTTCAACTCCCTTTTGAAAATACTATCCCTATACCCGAATTGGCATTCTGCATTATTGAGTGTGATAAATACTTTCTGCTCCCAATGCCAGCAAGTAACAGCATCTATCACTTCTTTTACTTCTACCCCATAAGCACCTATGTTTTGTATAGGCGATGCGCCCACAGTGCCCGGTATCAGCGCCAGATTCTCTATACCCGTTAAACCTTGTCCAATAGTATGCATCACAAACTCATGCCATAGCTCGCCTGCGCTTATTTGTAGCCAGATATGGCTATCAGTTTCCTTTATTGTACTGATTCCCTTTATACAGTTATGTATCACTATCCCTTTTATCGGTTGTGTAAGTAAGATATTGCTACCACCGCCCAGTATATGTTTGTTTTGAGGTATAGCAGTATCATTACTAATATCAGGTAATAAGGTGGGGTCTTTCAATTCCAGAAAATACTCTGCAGATACATCCAGACCGAAAGTATTATAAGGCAGTAAAGAGATATTTTGCAATAGTTGCATGTAGTACAAAAATAAAATAGCTGATCTAAACTATACTTTTTATTTTTCTCGGCTTTCTCCCCAAAAATGCACGCCAAGCCCCGCCTCATTATTGATACTTACCTTACCATTGCTATTATATATTAATCCATCAGCTACATCTTCTTTCAACAATAATGGTCCATCCATATCTACCTCATTAAGTAATGGTAGCAAATGTGCAATAGCTGCAGAACCTATAGTACTTTCATTCATAGAGCCCACCATTAGCTTCAGACCTAGTTTACGGGCATTGGGTATCATACGTAGTGCCGGGGTGATGCCACCACACTTGGTCAGTTTGATATTGATACCATGAAAACTATCTGCACATTTGGCCACATCATCTTCTGTACGGCAGCTCTCATCCGCAAACAATGGTATAGGGGATATTGCCTTCAGTGCTTTCATTTGTTCGTATTCATCTCTTTGCAATGGTTGCTCTACAAGTGTGACATTCAGTGCATGTAGCTCTGGCAACAACATTTTTGCATCTTCAAAGGATAATCCTTCATTAGCATCCACCCTGAAAGGAGCAGTTGTGTGTACCCTCAAGGCTCTAATAAGGTCTATGTCTGCAGCCTTACTCATTTTTATCTTGTACAAAGGCCATGGATGTGCATTCATTTTAGCTACCATAGCCTCTTTAGTATCAATACCTAGTGTATAATCTGTTATAGGCATATCGCTCCAATGCAGGCCCAATAACTGATATAGTGGTTTTCTTCGCATACGTGCAAAGAGGTCCCAGCCGGCAATATCCAGTGCTGCTATCAGAAAATGCTCCCCTGGTATCAAATGGTGTAGAAAATGCCAATAGCGCATAGGGTCTGTAAAGGCATAACGCTCTAACATACCCCTTTTGGCCTCCAGCGATGCTATCATACCTTCTACGGTCACATTATAGTATGTAATGGCTGGTGCTTCGCCATAACCGGTCAGGTTTCCCATTCCCAAACTCACCACAAGGGTAGGTTGGTGTGTTTTGGTGCCTTTGGATATAGTAAAAGGATATTCAAAGGCCAGATCAAAAGGAAAATAACGTAGATGAAGCATTCGTTAAAATTGCGATTAATTTTGCAACCGGAGAATTTCTTTATGCCTAAAATTCCTTTCTGGGTTTTTATCATCATTGCGGTACTGCATTTTTCGGCAGTAAGGGTAGACATTATGGATATTGATGCATCGCAATATGCCGAGATCAGCCGGGAAATGGCATATAGTGGCGATTATCTGCACATTTATGATCGTGGGCATAATTATCTCGATAAACCACCTTTCTTGTTTTGGGCCGGTGCTATGAGTATGAAGGCTTTCGGTCCTACTAATTTTGGATACAGGTTCCCTTCTATATTATTTGCACTATTGGCCATATATGCTACATACCGTTTGGCAAAACTTCTCTATGACGAGACTACGGGGCGCATTGCAGCATTGATATTAGCTACCTGTCAGGGTTTATTCCTTATGACCAATGATGTACGTTGCGATACCATACTTATGGGATGGGTCATTACAGCTATGTGGCTCATACAGGAGTGGGTAGTAAGCAGGAAACTGCCATATCTCTTACTGGGTAGCATTTGTATAGCCTTTGGCATGATGACCAAAGGCCCAATAGCTCTCATGGCGCCGGTATTTGCTTTTGGTATCGATTGGGTGTTGAAACGTCACTGGAAACTGATTTTCCATCCTGCACATTTACTGGCAATACTTATTATTGCAGCTATACTCATACCAATGAGTATAGGATTGTATGAGCAATACGATCTGCATCCTGATAAATGGATAGATGGCAAACAAGGCACATCCGGATTACGCTTCTTTTTCTGGACACAAAGTTTTGGTAGGATAACAGGTGAAAATACCTGGCACAATGGTGCCGATTTTAGTTTCCTGATTGTGAATATGTTATGGTCTTTTCTGCCATGGATGTTCTTATTCCTCCCTGCGCTTTGGATAAGACTAAGAGAGTTATACAAACAGAAATTTCGTTTAAGTCCTCAACAAGAATGGGTGTCCACAGGTGGCTTTTTGCTGGCATATATTTCATTGGGCTCATCGCAATACCAACTACCCCATTATATTTTTGTCGTATTCCCATTGGCAGCTATTAGTACTGCCGGTTTGTTCAAGGAATTTTTCGAAGGACAGCGATATCCTAAATTATATAAGGTGCTGCGTTCCATACAAACCGGTGTTACAGTATTGCTCTTTATCGGTGTTTTACTCATTCTTACTATTGTTTTCCCTGGCAATTATGTGGCCATTGTATTATGGGTACTGGCCTTATGTGTTTGGATAGCCTTGATATTGCGTAAAGGGCTAACTGCTAAAACGCTATGGCTCAGCTCAGCTACTATGATATTGATCAACCTATTTCTTACCCATCTTTTCTATTATCAGTTATTGCAATATCAGGTAGGCCCACAAGTAGGTCGTTACATAAAGGACAACCATATACCGCAAGAAAAAGTAATGACCTATCGAATGCACGATCCGCTGAATAGTTTACACTTTTATGCACAACAGGTCATCAGAGTATTTGAGAATGTATATGTGCCTGCTACCACTGGCGACTATGTATTGACTATGGATGATGGTTTACAGGAATTCAAGCAGAAAGGCCTGCAATTCACTATCCTAAAACAAGGGGAGTTATTTAAGGTCAGCGAACTTACTCCCGATTTTTTAGGATATTTATCTCGACATAAGGCTACTCGTCCATATTACTTCATACAGATCAGGTAATCTACTTTCTATTGAATTGTTTGAAATAATAGGTTAAAGTACCTTCTTCTATTATCAGTTCATTATCCTCACATTTGATCACTTTCAGTATTCTCTTGTCCTTGCCTTCGCAGTTAAGTATTTGGTTACTATAGCTTTCTATGAACCATCCTGCTTTGTTATTAGGATCATTTGTAGCCAATACGCTGCCCAACCTGCCATTCTTTGCCACACTGTCTACTACTACAGCTTTCAGTATTCTGCTATAGTCTACTGTTCCTGTAGGTAATGCACTACTGGTGCGTTTGTACACAGACCAATGACCTATCATTTGCTGTATACTGGTTACAGGTTTATATACTTCTGCTTTCTTCGCTGGCAGTGGGGGTGGCACTTGCGATGCTACAATACTAGGGGTACCCGGTTTTGTAGTTGTCCTCATTCCGGGCTTTGGCGGTGGTGTATATGGGTAGAAATCATGTATGACAGAATCTTCCTTCAATACCAAATGAGCAGGTTTATTCTCTAATATCTCATATATATGACGACCCATATCAAGGTTCTTCTCTTCCTCTATCTTATATGTTCCATGAAACCCATAGCCCCCTACTTTTTGCCAGAAATACTTATCCCCCTTGAATTCTATGGTTATAGTATCTGTATAACTCAATGCCTGCCAATCACGATTCACCCTTTTTATTTCTTTCCATTGGCCTGAGAGGTAATTAGTATTTTTATCTTTACAGTATGCCAAAACAGGCAAAAAGGATAATAACAGTATGATGAGTGATCTTTTCATTTCATGAAATATATAGTGTAAATATCCGTTAAAAAGTAATTCGGTTATCATGTCTACTCAACAATTGAATATAACGCTCATACAACACGACATAGTATGGGAAGATAAACAAGCCAATCTGCAGCAATATGAACAATATATAGCCGGCATTAAGGAGAAAAGAGAAATAGTAGTGCTTCCGGAGATGTTCAGTACCGGTTTTAGTATGGCACCTGAAAGATTAGCAGAGCCTATGTCTGGCAGCTCTGTGCAGTGGATGAAAGACATAGCTCACAAATATCGTTGCATTCTTACAGGTAGTCTCATTATTGAAGTTAACGGTCATTTCTACAATCGCCTTTTATGGGTGCAGCCCGACGGCCAATTAGGCTATTATGATAAAAGACACTTGTTTGCCTATGGCAATGAGGATAAACATTATACTCCCGGCGAAAAACGTTTGATTGTACAGGTAAAAGGCTGGCGTATATGTTTATTAGTTTGTTATGATCTGCGTTTCCCTATTTGGGCACGAAATCAGAACGAGGAATATGATATACTGCTATATGTAGCCAACTGGCCCGAAAGACGCAGTCTGGCATGGAAAACCTTATTGCAGGCCAGAGCCATTGAGAATATGAGCTATGTGGTAGGTGTTAATCGCATAGGTACAGATGCCAAGGATATTAACTATTGCGGAGAAAGTAGTGTCTTTAACCCCTTAGGAGAAAAAATATGGCAACAGCCTGTAGCTGTACTTACCCATACAGTTACCTTACATAAAGAGGTCTTGCAACAGGCCAGAATGGATTACCCTTTTCTGAAGGATTCAGACAAGTTCCTGTTATTATAATCCACAACTAATATTAATCATGTTCAGACAGATATTATTATCAATTTTCATTCTAACGGTCACCATCTGTTCTTGTACTACTACAGATAATAATGTCACCTGTGTAGCTGCTCCAGCCATAGAGAATCTTAAATTCAGAGTAGTAGATACTGCTGGTCACGATCTGCTCGATACATCAAAGTATAGAATATACTCTCCGGATAGCTTATTTGGCCTACAACCTTGTAATCTGAATGATACCCTTATTTCCAAAGTGGTCAAATACTTTCTGCCAACCAGCAAAAAGGGCGAAAGTGGTTACGTCTTTTGGTTTCAGAATGCTCACAACCCAGCCATAGGCGAAATGGATAGTTGTTATACTATATATATCAAATGGGACCATCTGCGCACAGATACTATCGTTTGGCACTATACCATCGATTCACTCAGCCATTGCCGTGAACAGAAAATGGCTACGGTATATTATAATGGCACTATTGTTACACCAACATATGATACCGCATACCAATATTATTTCTTAAAAAAGTAAGTCCTCTTATTTTATTACTTTTGCCCTTCAATTTTTTCTACAATTATGTGGCACCGCATAGCGGCCTTTGTCATCAAATTTCGTCTGGCACTTCTGATATTATTACTGGGAGTTACTAGTGTAATGGGCTATTTCGCATCCAAGGTGCAACTCAGTTATGAGTTCACTAGTGCCATACCTACAGATAATGCCAAGTATAAAGACTATCAGGCTTTTCGCAAACAATTTGGCGAAGATGGTAATATGATGGTAATTGGTGTGCAGGTAGACAACTTTTTCGATCCTTCTTTTTTTAATGATTATGCCACTTTAGTACACCAACTGGAAAAGACCCATGCGGTAGAGAATGTACTCAGCATCCCGGGTGCTATCAATTTAGTAAAGGATACAACAAAACAACAATTTACCGTAGTAAAATTATTGAACGAAGCCACAGCAGCCAATACAGATAGTTTTAAGAATGCCTTTTGTAACCTTCCATTCTATAAAGGTTTTTTATATAATCCAGATACCAAGGCTTACTTAATGCTGCTGCGCATAGATAAACAGGTGCTCAATTCTAAAAATCGTACAGCAGTAGTAAAAAGAATCGTTAGCGCCAGCGATTCCTTCGGAGAAAGGCATCATACCATCATGCATTATTCGGGCTTGCCACTTATACGTACAGTAATGGCTACCCGCGTGCAGCAGGAGATGAGGTTGTTTCTCCTTATGTCCTTTGTGCTTACAGCAGTTATTTTGGCACTATTCTTCCGTTCATTTGTTGCTGTGCTTACTTCCATGTTGGTGGTAGCTATAGGGGTTATATGGTCTTTAGGTACTATATTTTTACTCAGTTATAAGATCACATTACTTACTGCACTCATACCACCTCTGGTAGTAGTTATAGGAATCCCCAACTGCGTTTATTTCCTCAATAAATATCATGCAGAATACAACAAACACCAGAACAAGACCAGAGCATTATTGCGCATGGTAGATCGTATGGGGATTGTTACACTCTTTACCAACCTTACTGCTGCAATTGGTTTTGGGGTATTCTTTTTTACCAAAAGTGCCATACTCAAAGAATTTGGCCTAGTGGCTGGTATCAATATCATGGCATTATTCTTTATATCTCTGGTATTCATACCCGCTTTATTCAGTTTCTTGCCGGCACCTAAAATGCACCATACCAGTTATTTGGAAAGTCGTATTTGGAATAAGGTCCTAGATGCCATAACAAATATGGTATTCCATTACAGGGTATGGATATATGGCATCACTTTTGTTGCAAGTATTGTAGCTGTAATTGGGATTACGCGTCTGAAGAGTGTGGGGCATATTGTAGACGACCTACCTAAATCAGATAAAGTATATCAAGACCTGATATTCTTTGAAAAGAATTTCCATGGGGTCATGCCTTTAGAAATAGTGATCGATACCAAGAAAAAGAACGGTGTTATTTCTCTGGCAGTTTTTGAAAAAATGGATGAACTCATCACCTATGTCAAAAAATTCCCCGAGATAGGTCATGCACTTTCTATTACAGAGGGTATCAAGTTTGCTCGTCAGGGTTTTAACGATGGTGATAGCAATAGTTATGCCATTCCAGGTAGTTTCGATCTGGTATTCATGCAGCCTTATTTAAGAGCAAAAGGAAAAGAAAAGAACAACATATTCAATAAACTGCTGAGCTCTTTTATGGATAGTTCCCATCAGAAGACTCGTATCAGTATCAGTATGGCCGATGTAGGTTCTAAACGCTTACCACAATTATTAGATAGTATTCGCCCTAAGACTTATGAGCTTTTCGATACTACAAAATACTCTGTAACATTTACCGGCACCAGTATCGTATTTCTTGAAGGAAGTCACTTTATCATAAATAGCCTTAGGGACAGTTTGATACTTGCTTTCCTCATGATATTCGGTTGCATGATATTCCTGTTCCGTTCTTGGCGTATACTCCTTATTTCTGTCGTTATTAATATAGTGCCATTACTCATTACTGCTGGTATCATGGGCTGGGCTAATATACCTATCAAACCTTCTACTGTATTGGTGTTCAGTGTGGCATTAGGTATTACTATAGATGTTACGATACGTTTCTTGGTCAATTTCAAACAGGAATTATCACGTCATAATGACGATGTGGCATTTACTGTAAAACGTACTATCCACGATACCGGTTTAAGTATCATCTATACCTCCTTGATCTTGGTAGCAGGTTTTGGAGTTTTTGCCTTGTCGCATTTCGATGGCACCAAGGCATTAGGATACCTTACTTCACTCACACTATTATTAGCTATGATCACCAATCTTACCTTACAACCTGCGTTATTGTTGTGGATGGATAAGGTACTTCGCAAAACCGAAACTCCTGATTGGCTGATAGAAGAAGATGATGATACCGAAGAGATGAATGAAAACAGTTAATTCTTAATTTTGTATAAGGATACTCTATTGACCATTATGCAATTGGATAAAATTAAGAACAAAGGACAAGGTCAATTGTTCAAGAATGCTTACTTGGAAAGTATGACCAAAACCCACCCTGTGGTCATTTATAGCATATACCTTCCTGTTATCATTTTCCTGTTATACTATGGTCATGCCTACAAAACATTGTATTTCAGTCAGGAATTGCTGTTGTTTATTGTTGGTATATTAGCTTGGACCCTATTTGAATACCTCATACATCGTTACCTGTTTCATATGGTAGCCAATAGCCCCAGAGCCAAACGTATTGCTTATAGTATACATGGTATTCACCACGAATTTCCCAGAGATAAAGAAAGACTCTTCATGCCCCCCGTGCCTAGCCTCATGCTGGCATGTCTTATTTTCTCTACTATGTATTTTACTTTGAGTGTAAATGCATTGGCAGTCTTTCCCGGCTTTTTATTAGGGTATTTGGTTTATGGTTCTATGCATTATGCTATTCATGCTTTTGCTCCTCCTCCATTTCTAAAAGCATTATGGCGTAATCACCACTTGCATCATTACAAAACCCCGAACAAGGGTTTTGGTGTCAGTTCGGTTTTATGGGATGTCATTTTTCAGACAGTTCCTCAAAAAGAAGAATAATTACTAATTATTAATTTCTAAACAACTCATTGTAACTATCAAATAATAATGAGGAATAGTGATTTTGGCCATGTCTTATCCAAAATTAATTAAAAATAAAATCATATTGATTTTAATCAGGTATTCATCCAATTTTAATTATGAAAAAATAAAAAATTATCGCTTTTTCAAACGTTTTTTTCTGCAAATATGTCTATATTGTAATTGACTTATTTCTAAAATCCCCCTTAGACACTTTTCCATGGAAAAGGTTTAAGGTATTTTTTTCTTAAAATTAATTTAATACAACCCAAATGTTTATGAATAAGACCTACTCGCACACTAAGAAACTCTTTCTTTTACTTCTGACATTGTTTTCAGCACAGTTTGTTATTGCCGCTAATATTAGTGTTCAGCCACCCACTACTGCAACAGTGTGTACCAATGGTACGGTAACAATACCTGTTACTGCTACAGGTACTACTTTTCAATGGCAATATTTAAATGGTGCTACCTGGACCAATCTGACCAATACTGCACCATATAGTGGTGTTAATACTACTACATTAACTATCACAAATCCGGCTATCACCTATAATGGGGTAAATCTTCGCTTTACTGCTACCGGGGGTGCTGGTGGTAATAAAACTTCTACAACTTGTGTACTTACTGTAAATGCTCTTCCTGTCATCAACACACAACCCGTTGCAGCTACAATCTGTGCTGGACAAAACACTTCATTCACAGTTGCCGCAACCGGAACAACATTGACTTACCAATGGAAAGTAAGTACTGCAGGTGCTGCTGGGCCATATAATAATATTACTAATGGTGGTGTTTATAGTGGTGCAACATCTGCTACATTGAACATTACGGCTGCTACTGCAGGTATGAATAATTATTACTATGAATGTGTTGTTAGTGGTGCAGGCGCTTGTTCTGCAACATCTACCGGGGTATTATTAACAGTTAACACAGCTCCGGCTATTACCACTCAACCTCATGACTCTACCCTATGTTTTGGTGCAAATGCAATTTATGCTGTATATACTTCAGGTACTGGTCTCGTTTACCAATGGAAAGTTAGTACTACAGGTGTGGCTGGACCATATAATAACATTACTAATGGTGGTTTTTATATGGGGGCAAATAGCGCAGCATTAGTAGTTTTTAGTCCTCCTGTAACAATGAGTGGTTATTACTACGAATGTCTAATTACCGGTACTTGTAATCCTCCTATCACAACTACTCCAAGATTACTTACAGTAAATGCATTACCTGCTATTACTACACAGCCTAGCGCTGCTATTACTTGTGCAGGTCAGAATACCTCCTTCAGTGTAGTGGCTACTGGTACTGCACTTGCTTACCAATGGAAAGTAAGTACTACAGGTATTGCTGGTACTTATAATAATATAACCAATGGCCCTGTGTATTCTAATGCCAATACAGCTACATTGAACATTACGGCTGCTACTGTAGCTATGAATGGTTATTACTACGAGTGTGTGGTCAGTGGTGCTTGTTCTCCTACAGTTACTACTACTCCTCAATTACTTACAGTAAATGCTTTACCTGCTATAACCACACAACCTATTTCAACATCTACTTGCCCGGGCAACAATGCCACATTTACTGTAGGTACCTCAGGTACAGGTATTACTTATCAGTGGTATGAAAATCAAGGATCAGGTTTCAATCCTTTGTCTAATACAGGTGTTTACAGTGGAGCTACATCTAATTCACTTACAATTACAGGTGCTACTGCTGGTATGAATGGATATATTTATCAGTGCATAGTAAGCGGTACTTGTACACCATCTGTTACAACAAATAATGATACCCTTTTTATTAACACCGTCCTTTCATTTACAACACAACCTTCTGATGTGAATGCTTGTGCAGGAGATAATATAAACTATAGTGTAGCTGCAGCTGGTACTGGTCTTACATACCAATGGATGGTAAACCAAGGCTCAGGTTATAATAATGTACCTAATACAGGTGTGTATACTGGGGCTAATACAGCTACTCTATCTATTAACGGTGTCTTAGCTAATATGAATGGTTATTCTTACCACTGTATGGTGGGTAGCACTTGTGCAGCGCCTACAGCATCTAATGATGCAGAACTCAATGTAAATACATTACCGGCTGTTACCACACAACCAATATCTAAATCAGTTTGTGCTAATGGTAATACTTCGTTCTCACTTGCTGCTACAGGTACTGGTATTACTTATCAGTGGATGGTAGACCAAGGTTCCGGCTTCAACCCGCTCAGCAATACCGGTATTTACAACGGAGTTACTTCTAATATACTTACCATTACAGGTGCTCTACAAAGTATGAACGGATACCATTATAAATGTGTAATATCCGGTACATGCACACCTCCTGCCACTAGCAATTCAGTACTTCTCACAGTTAATCCTAATTTGGTACCTACTGTAAATATTACAGGAGTATCAACAGTTTGTAACGGAATGTTTGTTTACGATACTGCTACTACCAATATCATAGGTGGTTCTTATCAATGGAAAGTAAACAATGGTAATATGGGCATTAACAGTAACACTTTCTCATATATGCCTGTTAACGGTGATCAGATAACATGTGTGGTAACTATTGCACCTAATACATGTTACATTCCTACAAGTGCAGGTAGTAACACCATTAGTATGAATGTAACTCCTTTCCTCACACCTGCTACGCCTGTTATTACTTCTAACAGTCCTGTATGTGCTCCTAATTCCGTTTACATCCTTGCTACATGTACCACGCCTAGTGTGTCTTACAGCTGGAATGGTCCAAGTAATTTCACATCTAGTAATCCTAACATTACTTTCAACCCATCAACTACTTCCGAGGGTGGTATATATTCTGTAACAGTGACAACTATCAATGGTTGTACTTCATTTGCTTCCGCACACATTTTTATAAATGCTTCTCCGGTAGTGAGTAGTATTAATTTTGTTAACCCTACTACATGTAGTGGTACTAATGGTTCTATTACACTCAATGGATTAGCTTCTAATACTACTTTTTCAATTACTTATACCAAGAATGGTGTTCCTTTTGGCCCAATATCTGCTACTTCCAATGCATTAGGAAAAGTAACGATCACTGGCCTTACAGCAGCTACTTACGATGCTATAGTGCTCACTCCTAATGGTGGCGGTTGTTCATCAATTCCTAATGGACCCGTATATATGAATAATCCTAACCCTCCACTACCACCTGTTATTACAAGCAATAGCCCTATTTGTATAGGTAGTACATTGACATTAGGTATTAGTTCACCTATATCAGGTGGTTTATATGTATGGTCTGGCCCGGCAGGTTTCTCTGCTACTACAGCAACAGCTACTGTAAACAATTTCAATGCTAGCACTCAAGGTGCCTATCAGGTATATGTTACAGATCCTCTTACTAACTGTACTTCTTTAACAAGTTCAACTAATGCAATACTGAATGCTACTGTTAATACAGTTATGAGTATTTCAGGCGATACTTCTGTATGCTCTGGCAATACAGCTTTGTATAGTGCTGCTACAAACATTCCGGGTGCTATATATCAGTGGAAGGTTAATAATTTACCTGTAGGTACCAATGCCTCTACATTCAGTTATGTACCTGTAAATGGTGATATTGTTACTTGTACGGTTTCAGCACCTGCTGGTGTATGCTATAGCCCTTCTGTAGTTACCAGTAATGCTATCACAGTGCATGTACACATAGTACAAGCACCTATTGCCAGCGTTAATGGTAATACACAAGCATGCGCCGGTATATCTCAATCTTATACAGTTACTACCAATGTTACTGGCGGTTCTTATCAATGGTTAGTAAACGGAACAATGGTAGGTTCTAATAACAATACATATACGTATTTACCTAACAATAATGATAGTATCTTCTGTGTTGTTACTGCAGGGGCATGTTATAGTTCACCTACAGCTACAAGCAGCACTTTATATATTACCGTAAATCCTAGTACTACTACCAACATTGCAATCAATGGCAGCACTAGTGTTATTTCAGGTACATCTACTACCTATACAGCGTTTACCAATGTCACCGGTGGTTCATACCAATGGAAGGTCAACAATCTGCCTGTAGGTACCAATGCATCTACCTATACTTATGTACCCATAAATAATGATCAGGTAAATTGTACGATAACAGCACCTGCCGGCACTTGTTATGCACCTAATTCACTGACCAGCATTACACTTCATGTTACTGTTACTGTGGGTATCAGTAATATACAGGGTGGTGCAGATATTCAGGTATACCCTAATCCATTCAACGATCATATCAATATCGCAGGTTTGAAATTAGGAGATAAGGTGACGATCTACGACCTGATGGGTAGAAAAGTAACCCCAACTTGGAGCGTAGATAACGAACAAAAAGAACAGTCTTTCCGCATCAACGATCTATCTGCAGGTACTTATATATTGGAGATTCTGGATAACGAAAACCTGAGAAAGGCCAGCACACCATTATTTAAACAATAATTTCCTTACATATATTCTTAAAACCCCTGATATTCTATTTATCAGGGGTTTTTTAATTCAAAAGGGGCTACCCACAATGGAAACTTAAATATCTACAGTGTAGCCATAATTTGCTTAAACGATTATCTTTGTTTTTCAAACCATACTTCCGATGCGTTTTATCGTTACTTCCACAGCATTGCTCAAAAACCTGCAACAAATAAGCGGGGTGATCAGCGCTAATACAGTACTATCTGTACTTGAAGACTTCCTTTTTGAACTGAAAGGAAATACACTTACGCTTACAGCTACTGACCTTGAAACAATGATGCGCGTGCAACTGGACGTGAATGATGCTCAGGGTAATGGCCGTATTTGTATACCATCTAAAATATTGATGGATTATCTGAAGAATTTACCTGAACAACCTATAACGTTCAGTGTGAATGAACAAGATCTTTCTATAGAAATATCCAGCGATGTAGGTAAGTACAAAATAGGCGGCGAAAAGGCAGATGATTTTCCTAAAGAGCCGGCTCCCGGTGATACCACTTCTTTTAATATGTCCTCTATCGCATTGTTAGAGTGCATCAATAAAACATTATTTGCAGTAAGTTCTGATACGCTGCGCCCTGCTATGACAGGCGTATATTTCGAACTGGCAAAGGATAGCATCACATTTGTATCTACCGATGCGCACCGTTTGGTACGCTTCCGTCGCGATGATGTGCAATGCCCTGCTCAGGAAGGTTTTGTAGTACCTAAAAAACCACTGCAACAACTACGCTCTACTTTGCCAGCTGATGATACACAATTGCAACTGTCATACAATGGCAGCCATATGTTCGTGACCAGCAATCGCCTGAGCATGAGCTGTCGTCTGATAGATGCACGTTTCCCGGATTATAAAGCAGTAATACCTGCCGATAATCCCTACAAACTCACTATTAGCCGCAACGACTTTATCAGTGCCCTGCGTCGTGTAAGTATATTCGCTAACAAGACCACTAACCAGGTAGTACTGGATATCAATGGTAATGCATTACAATTGAGTGCACAGGATATTGATTTCTCTTACGAAGGTAAGGAGACACTGAGCTGTCAATATACCGGCGAGGATATGAAAATAGCCTTCAATGCTAAACTGATGATAGAAATAGTGAACAATATTGATGTTACAGAATTATTGATAGAATTGAGTACTCCTACTCGTGCAGGTATCTTCCGCCCAACTGAAAAGTCTGATAATGAAGATGTACTGATGTTATTGATGCCATTAATGGTAGGTATTTAAACATTATTTATTAAAAATGAGAGGGCTGCGAACGCAGCCCTTTTTTATGATATAGATCATGCGATACCTGTTGTAAATCAGCATGAATAGTATAACTAAGAGCGTAACTTTGTAATACAATGATAACCTTATGAATACGCTTATAGTATCTACAGACTTTTCGGCTTCATCTCGTAATGCGCTATCTTATGCATGTGAGTGGGCACAGGAAGGAGGATATGAAATGCTATTGCTGCACGCCTACCAATTGCCAATGGTGTATGCGGAAGAAGGAATAGCATTGATGACCATGGGCGATGGTATAAAGGATGCTGAAAGCAAAATGGATGATACTGCACTCTGGGTAAAACTGCATTACCCGGGGGTATTCATGCGTAATAAAGTAGTTATTGGCGATATCATAGAAACACTTAAAGAACAAATCATATCAGAACATCCTGCTTGTATCATATTGGGTACTACCGGCGAGTTTGCAGATGTGTGGGCATGGGACAGTGTAGAACTAAATGCCCTGACCAAACTTACAGTACCTGTGCTAGCCGTACCCGGACATATGCCTTACAGCAAAATGAAAAGGATCTGTTTTGCATGTGATTATAAACATGTGAACGAGCATACTCCCATAGATACCATACAGATGTTCCTGAATTTTACTCATGCAGAACTACATGTAGTACATGTGAGTACACCCGATGAAGCAACGGATACTGCACAACAAGCAGAAACAAAGCTGAGACGCATGCTGGAAAAACTACATCCTGTTTTTCACACACTGCATAATAGCCATGTAGATGAGGCAATAGGGCATTTTGTGGAAGAGCAACATATAGACTGCCTGATGGTGATACCACAAAAGCATGGCTTATGGAACAGCCTGTTCAATAGAAGCCATACCAAGGGACTGGCCAAAATGAATCTATTGCCAGTGATGGCATTGAGAGAAAGGTAGCAGCTACTTACTTCATGAAAATATAAGTCTCCACATCTTTTTTAGTGATCTTCTTATCAGATAGAATGATGAGGCGCTCAACCACATTGCGCAGCTCGCGTATATTACCTGTCCAGTTATATTTCTGTAAGGCTTCTATAGCGCCACTTTCCACTTCTTTAGGGGCTTGTTTATACTCATCGCTGATATCTTTCATAAAATGATCTACCAGCATGGGGATATCTTCTACTCTATCATTGAGAGAAGGTACGTGAATGAGTATCACACCCAGACGGTGATACAGATCGAGGCGGAAATTCTTGGCCTCTACTTCCTGCATCAGGTCTTTATTAGTAGCGGCTACTACACGTACATCTACTTTCTGATCTTTATCGCCACCTACGCGGGTTATCTTACCTTCTTGTAATGCTCTGAGCACCTTGGCCTGTGCAGAGAGGCTCATATCGCCTATTTCATCCAGAAATAGCGTACCACCATTTGCCTGTTCGAATTTGCCGATGCGCTGTTTAATGGCAGATGTAAATGAACCTTTTTCGTGACCGAACAATTCGCTTTCTATCAGCTCTGATGGGATGGCAGCACAGTTTACCTCTACCATAGGGCCGCCTGAGCGTGTACTATGTTCGTGCAAGCTGCGGGCTACTAACTCCTTACCAACACCATTCTCGCCTGTGATGAGTACACGTGCATCGGTAGGGCCTACTTTTGCTACGGTTTCTCTGATCTTTGTAATGCCTTTAGATTCGCCTATCATTTCGCTACCCTTCACTATGCGTTTGCGTAGTTGTTTGGTTTCGGTAACCAGCGATTTCTTATCCATGGCATTGCGGATAGTGATGAGCAGGCGATTGAGATCGGGTGGTTTGGATATATAATCGAAGGCACCTTTTTTTACGGCCTCTACAGCTGTTTCTAAATTGCCATGACCGGAGATGACGATAAAAGGTATATCAGGTTTTTCTTGTTTGGCAAAATCCAATACCTCTATGCCATCCATTTTAGGCATTTTGATATCACATAGTATACAATCGTAATTGTTGTCTTTGATCTTAGCAACAGCTTCTGTACCGTCGGCAGCCTCATCTACCACAAAACCTTCGAATGTGAGGATCTCAGCTAATGTCTTACGGATGGCTCTTTCGTCGTCTACTACTAAAATGGTTTGTGACATAAGTATTGTTTATTGATATTATAAGGTATTGATATAGTGATGTTTTTTACTGTCTGCTCAATTTAGTGAATTATTACGTTTTCTTATGGCAAATAGCATTTAAATACATGATATTAATTTTAGAACTACAGCTATATGCTTTGCTGATAGTGTGATAAGGGGCTATGTGCTAACTTTACATGAAATTTATAAGTATTATTCTAAATAAAAAACGATGGCAAAAACAATATATCATGCGGCCAATACCAGAGGTCATGCTAACCATGGCTGGCTAGACACTTTTCATACATTCAGTTTTGCTGGATATCATGACCCTGAGCGTATCCATTTTGGGGCATTGAGAGTAATGAATGATGATATGGTGAGAGCAGGATATGGATTTGGTAAGCACCCGCATGATAATATGGAGATCATTACCGTAGTGCTGGATGGTGCGCTGGAACATGCTGATAGTATGGGACATACACAGGCGATACACCCTAATGAGGTACAGGTGATGAGTGCAGGTACGGGTATTACCCATAGCGAGTATAACCATAATAAAGACAAAGATGTAAGCCTGTTGCAGATATGGATATTTCCCGAGAAGAGAAATGTGACACCCAGGTATGACCAAGTAACATTTGATGCGGCAGAACGTATCAATAAGCTGCAAATGCTGGTTTCGCCAATAGAGAATGAGGATGCAGGACTGAAAATACACCAACAAGCATGGATATACCGTACTGCACTGGAGAAAGGGAAAACATTGGAACATACTATGCATAGTGACAAGAATGGTATATACGTTTTTGCGATAGAAGGCTCTGCTACTGTGAACGGACAATTGCTGACCAAACGTGATGGGATGGGCATATCTGAAACAAATAGTATCAGTATGAGAGCAGAAGAAGCCGCAGACCTATTGCTACTGGAAGTACCGATGTTGTTGTAAGGGGAAATTTTGGGCATGGTGTTTGTAGTTCATTAATTATCAACTGAATACCTCTATGATGAAACGTTATGCTAATAAGGACATTACCGTAGTATGGAAACCGGACCTATGTGTGCATTCTACACATTGCTGGAAACAATTATCCTCTGTTTTTGACCCACAGAAAAAGCCCTGGATAAATATGGAGCAGGGAGATACAGAGCAAATAAAAAAGCAAGTATCTTTTTGTCCTTCGGGGGCATTGAGTTATTTTGATAATCAGGAAGCTGATAGTACAGTTAATTAATTTCATATTTGGAGCATAAGAGTAAGATAGAGCGGCTGAAAGAGCTATTGCAACAGCCGCTACCAGGGATGGCTGCACAAGAACGTATGGCAGGGCGGGTGCTGCCTATGCCAGATGAGATACCTGCTAATGCCCGCCCCAGTGCTGTATTGTGCCTGCTATTTCCTAAAAACGATATACTGCAACTGCTACTGATAAGGAGGACTGCTGATGGCAGACCGCATAGCGGGCAGATTGGTTTTCCCGGGGGTAGTATGGACCCTACCGATACTGACCTGAGAGCTACTGCACTAAGAGAGGCGAATGAGGAAGTAGGCATCATGAGTGGGGAGGTAGAGATACTGGGAGCACTGACAGCACTCTATATACCTGTAAGTAATTTTAGAGTTTTTCCTTATGTGGCATATGCCAAGGAGCCACCTGTATACAACATCAGCCATTATGAAGTGGCGCATACGCTGGAGATACCCATGCTGGAATTTATGATACCTGAACGCAGGATAATAACTGATGTGATATCGCCGGCGAGACCTGAAAAAATACGCAATGTGCCTGCCTACCAACTGGAGGATGGCACTATAATATGGGGAGCTACTGCGATGATCATTTCTGAGCTGGAAATGCTGATGCAGGGATTGTGAAATGCGACAATGTGATGAATGCGACAATGCTTGCTTGTGTTATAGAGTTCATGTTTCATACAAAAAAACGTGTTGAAATTCGGTAATTTTTTAGTTTCATAGGGGCTGAAAGACTTTAGTGTAGTGTGTTATCATGTTTATTTATCATTTCCGGTTATTACCGATCGTTACCGATTCCTTTCCGAAAAATTACCGACTATTACCAATGCTTTACCGATTTGTTTCCGGTTGGGTTAAAGACTGAGTGCATATGCTCAGGCAATGTTACGAACTGAACTGATAGTAGCTTGCATTTGCCTTGCATGTAGTGTGCAGTGGCTTGCATTATCTGTGCATCATCCTTGCATGTGGAGTGCATGAAGTGTGCATCAGCTGTGCATTTTTTGAGTAAAAAAAGCGGGTGAAGCTGATAATCAATGAGTTAGGTGGAAGTAGTGTGCATTTTGGGAAGATCCGTTTTTTTCATAGTGTGTAGTTTTTTGCTTGACTTTTTTCGAAGGTCATAATTGGGTAAAGATACGAAATGGAGGTACCCGATTCCAAGAGAAGGGTGCTATATTTTTGGGTGGAATATATAAGTGATTGATAGTGGAAAACGGAGTCGATGTGCTATCTTTATTATAATACCGACCATATGAAAAAATTATACACCCTTACATTTTTGCTTATTCTTTCATATACATCTATCTCTCAAAGCTGGCAATGGGGTAAAAGAGGTGGAAGTTTTCAAGCTGCGGGAGGAGGAATAGTAGATAATGTAATAGATATGGCTACTGACCAGCATAACAATGTGTATGTATTATCTAATGTTTGGAAAGCTACAGTAGATGTAGATGGACATACATTATTGTCATGGGGGGGGCAAGATGTTGTTCTTTCTAGTTTTACATGTGATGGAACATATAGGTGGTCTAAAACATTTGGGGGGTATGGGAATGATAATGCAATTGCCTTAAAAGTCGATACATTTGGGCACGTATATTCAAATATATATTCATACTCTCCACAGACATCCTCTAACACAGCAATACATATTGATGCAGACTCGATTATTCCGATTAATGATCCCAAAAGTATGTTCCTTGTAGTATATGATACATCTGGTAATTATAAAGGTTTATATGCCCCACAACCTGATACCTTAGTTAATCCAACTACAAATATTTGTTACGGTATTGATTTAGAAGTGGATAATTCAGGTAATGTCTATTGGCTATGTTATTTAAGTCCCGGATTATTAGGCAACGGAATTGGACAAGTTATCAATACAGCAGGGATATACATTTTAAAATACAATTCTTCAGGGACAGTAGTAAGTATTATTCCGGTTCAAACTACAGGGAATTCCTTCGGTGGGATGAAAATGACTCGAGAATCAAATAGTGGACGTTTTTATCTATGTGGAACATTTGATGGAGGTGGTACCATATCAATGGGAGGGAATGCAATAACACATTCCATGTATATAGGAGCATTCAATAGTTCGGGGCAATATTTATGGAAAAAGGAAAATGCAAATATGAGCGGACAATTAAATGGTCGCGCAATTATTGGAGCTAATAGTAGCATATACATTACGGGGAATTATGTTTCATTTTCAACCACTGATACTTTATGTTTATATGTTTTGCCGGGGTTTTATAGTACTCCATTTGTAATCAATATGGACTCAAATGGCACTGGTATTTGGTATAAATATGCAATTGTTAATGGTGCAACTTATAGTAATGGAATTACATTAAGAACCTCTAATGAAGTCATTATAGCAGGTGCATACCCCGGTAAATTAAAGTGGCAAGGGTATAATGATTCATTACACTTAGCTTCAAATACTTTATACGATGTTTTCATAAGCCGTTTTAATGCACAAACAGGAGCATTAATAGGTATGGATACATTAGCCAGTAGTTTTGGCGCAGAAGAGCATCCAAACTGCATTGTTTCTGATAGAAAGGGCAATGTGTATGTAGGTGGCTATTTTCAGACAGCCATCTATGTAGCGAATGATACATTAATCACTGCTGGTGGGGAGTCTGATTTTTTCATTGCCAAATATGGTTCAGCAAATTGCAGTACACAGGCAGTTGAAAATCCACCACTTACTACTACTGAAATTATTGTATATCCCAATCCTACCAATGATGTATTGCATATAGATAATCTGCAAAAAGCTAATAATTATCGAGTAATCAATATCATAGGCACAACCGTACTACAAGGAACATTACAAGCGGGTAGTAATAGTATTGCTGTACAGGGAATATCGGCTGGAATGTATATGCTGGAGCTTACTGATGTAGAGGGAGTGAGGAATGTGGTGAGGGTGCTGAAGGAGTAGGTAATGTGCCAATGTGGCGTGTGTTGTTTGTCCTGCCTTCGCTAAAGCTATGGCGGGCAAAGGAAGGAACACACAACAACGGCGTGTTTTTAGGCACGAGTTACAAACCCGCGCCAGTG
>JBAWXE010000016.1:0-35942 GCA_037144255.1 Bacteroidota bacterium
ATGCTTATCAAGCTGGTTTGATACAAGGTTCTGCTTACTATGTATGGGATGCTGAGGCAGGTACAACAGGTGCTTATATTGTACAACCTATTACTGCACCTACCGATTATTATGACTTACCTTCTGCTGGTGCCTTTGTTGTCAATGCAGCTACCAATGGCAACTTGACTTTCCACGAGAGTGATAAAATAGCCAAGGGAGATTATTTATTCAGAACAACAAATGCTGGACCGGTGAACAGAGTAGAATTCAGAGTATACAGCAATAATGATAGTATTTATTGGGATAGATTTTTTGTATCATTCAATGATCAGGCCAACAACGGTATTGATAATTTTGATGGTTCCAAAGCTTCAAATCCAAATGTGAATTTTTATAGTATTGCTCCTGATAGTACTCAATTGTCAATTGATGCTCGCCCATTTGTAAATAACACAGTGATACCATTAGGTTTCAAAACAACAATGCCGGCACAGCAATACAAGATTAAAGTTCAGACATATGCTTTGGCATCAGATCATATAATGTATCTGGTAGATAATTATCTGAATACTGTGCAACCAATGCAATTAGGTTCTGAATATACATTTGATGTTACTTCAGATCCATTGTCTCAAGGTAATGACAGATTCCAATTAAATGGTGCAATTGTTACATCCACAACAGCCGTTAATAATACACCTGCACAATTATCCTCTACTTTAAAAGTAGCTATTGCACCTAATCCTGCTGTAGATATGACAAGCATTAGTTTTGAAGGTGCAGATGCTAACAGTGCAACATCTGTTGTTATTAATAACATTAACGGCCAAGATGTATATAGCGTAAATGTAAAAGCGTCTAACACTGGTAAAGTAAATGTTCCATTGCAAAATTTAGCTGCAGGAATTTACATGGTTACAATATCAAACGGTGCAAATACAATTACCGAACGTTTGGTAAAACAATAAATTGATATTACTACAAAAAAGCAAAGGCTCTTCATTTGAAGAGCCTTTGCTTTTTTTATTTTTGTACACCCAATGATCTAGGGTTTTCTACTTAGCGTATCTAGTATGTTTATCAGAGTTCAATAATGGTGTATGATAGCTATGGTAATTATAACTTGGCGTAGCACGATATCTATATCTGATGCTTCTATGCGGTTTTAGATCATAACGATGGTTGTATCTTGGATGCATTATACCTGCATTGCTGGAATTCCTATAACCCAAATATCTATAGCTGGTCATTCTATGTGGGGTATAATAGTCATAAGGAGAACATGAGCTTAAGAATACAGCACTTAAGATCAATGCAAACATTGCCAAATAAACATTCTTCATATTATTTTACTATTTACGGGTATGAAATTACAATAACATTGTGATATTTCATAATATGCATATATTTTTTTGTAATCCTTTAACTAATTGAAACAACTTGTATTGAATTTTTCAAACAATTGCTAATTACCATGTTGTGTATTGTTTTTCCTTCTTATAGATACTAAAGAGAGAACTCCATTAATTGATCTTAAAAGGTTGTTGCATATTGCAATGTAGAAGTTATTAACTTATTCTTCTTCTACTTTAGAATCTACTATCTTATGTTTCAGTTCTCCCAAAAATCCCAAAGGACGAAATCGTTTCTTCTTCTTCAGCCCAAATCCTTCAATAGCAAATTGATTGATATGGCTCACAGCATCATTCACAGAGTCTGTAAATAAGAACAACTCTATATCATCCGGACTAATAGTCTTTTCATTCACCATTCGTTGCATATGAGCATACAGATCTTTATGATATTCTTTGCCCATTAACACTACCGGAAATCTTTTGGTCTTACCTGTTTGTATCAGAGTTATTGACTCAAAGAACTCATCGAGTGTGCCATAGCCCCCCGGCATAACTACAAAGGCATATGAGTATTTGGTAAGTAGTATTTTACGCACAAAGAAAAAGTGCATATTCAGCCATTTATCCAGATATGGGTTGGGCTTTTGCTCCTTTGGTAGTATGATGTTACAACCTATAGATATACCTCCTGCTTCTTGTGCCCCTCGGTTGGCAGCTTCCATTATACCCGGCCCACCACCTGTCATTACACTAAATCCCAAATAGGCCATTTCTTGTCCGATCTTTCTGGCTTGTTCGTAGTAGGGGTGTGACTCTGCAAATCTTGCAGAACCAAACACGGTAACACAAGGACCTATAAAGTGCAGTTTTCTGAACCCAGATACAAATTCCTTAATAGTATGCATGAGGAATATGAACTCTTCCCAGCGGGAGTGTGGTCCCTCTAAGAAAACTTGTTCACGCTTGGAATTTATGGGCGTGAAGTTCTTATGTATACTATTTTGCTGATCCATATACTACTGGTAACTACTATTACTCCTTAGTACTAGCTCCTTTGAACTGATGATGTGTCTCTTTGAATAGTACATTGAATGTTGTAAGCGAACCATACACGCCTGTTATATATTGCTGCAGGTCTACTTTTTCTTCGTCTGTCAGTACTTTGTGCGAATTGATTTTTTGCTCTATCAGTCGCATTTTATCCCTCACCATTACTATTTTATGAAAGAAGGTCTCTATAGGCACTTCTTTATTTTGTAGTGAGCTGTCTTGTGGTTGCAGTATCATAGTGCCATTATTCCATTTCATGGCCATAGGCACCAATTGCATCTCATTCAGTCTGCGATCCAGTATATTATCCAATGCTTGCTCTATGTCTGAAATACTGATATGTTCGCTAGTGCCGGGTGCCGGTTGGCTTTCTATTATTTTCAGGTTGGCAAATTCTCTGTTGATACTTTTGGCACTTTGTTGAGATTTGAACCAGATAATATACGATTCAGTAGTAAGGTCCACTACTACTCCTTTACCAAAATGAGGATGTTCTACTCTAGAACCAATTCCTAATATGATTTCTTCTTCCATAACTATGATTGTAAAACGAATATATGAAACTTCAGATTTGGAATGACACTTACTTTTTGCCTGCCACTAGTTTATAGGACATGTCTATCATTTCTTTTACCTGCTTGTTGTTCAGTGTCCCATCTATGATAATGGTATTCCAGTGCTTCTTGTTCATGTGGTAGCCGGGTATGATACTGGAGTATTCTTCACGCAGCTCTATAGCTTTTTCAGGCTCACATTTCACATTGAATTGCAGTGGGTCTGTATTCAGGCTCATCAGTAGGAATATCTTTCCCTTTACCTTGAATACTAGTACCTCCTCACCAAAAGGAAATCCTTCTTCTACTCCATCTTTTCCAATAGCATGATCCCGTATTTCTTCAATATTCATAGGGCTGATATCAATGGTTATCTTCCTTCTTTAGTAATTCCCCACTCGCACTATAGGTTTCCCATATGCCCATTTTTTCGGGTTTGGGTCTACGTGTAGGCATCAGCTTCATGATCTGTTGTCCTGTTATTGGGTCCTCCACATATATAGTGTCTTTGGCATTGTTATCTATACTGGCTTTGTACAGGCCATCGGTCTTTAGCTGTCCATTCTCATGGTACTCTCGATAGCTGCCTGTCATGCAGTAAAAATTCTCTTCGTTATATATAAGTGCCAAAGTATAAGTTTCCTTAAGTCTGCCGCTAGGGTAGTACTTTTCCCATTGCCCTACTGGGTTGTTCTTGTAATAATATCCTGTGGTCTTTGGTTTGCCATTGCTGTAATATTCTATCCAGCGACCTTCGCGTGCGTAACCATCTGTCTCTGAGCTCAGTGTACCTTCTACCATTACCTTGCGGTCTTTGGTCAATAACCTATATGTAAGTGGATCTTCACCTAAGAATACCATGTTCTCTTCACTACCATTGGCATGATAGTATTTGCCGGAGTCGGTTTCCTTCATTACTTGCCCTTCTTCTTCCGGTGTTATTTGTAGTGGGGTTTCTATCTGCGCATGTAAAGTCAAACTTAAACAATAGAACCCCAGCATTAATAGCAATCTTTTCATATTCATTGTAAACAATGATGATGCCATAAAAGTAAAACAATAATGGCAACATGCGATGCCATTATCGTTGCAGTCTTTCACATAGTTTTTAGGCTATTTCATCTGTTAGGCAGGCAGTAGAAGCCCGTAGGTACAAGATGCCATAGTAACCTCTATGCCAGTGTCTGTGGTGATGGTAGTGGTGTCTAGGTGGCACCACTACTATACAAGAACTGAAGCCCGTAGCTACAGCTATTAATATTATAAATATTTTGAGGGCTTTCATGTCCGCTACATTTGATACTTGGATAACATTACATATCCAAGGTTTAAGATGCGGACTTTAATAAGGGAACTTTTACAATTTCTTAAGAGTAGCAGCGTCTTTCTTCTGTTCGCCTTTGGTCTTTACATTGTCTTTTTCTTTGTCAGATCTCGATGCTCTGTCTATATCTGCTTTGAATGCAAAGGCCAATGTATTATTGACATATAGGAATGCAGGCACCGATCCCGATGCAAGCAATGGCATATCTATTTCCAGTATGTTCTCTTTCAGCTTGTAAGGAGCAGGTACAGCTGCCATCTTCTCAAAACTCACAGTTACACTATGTACCACACTCGTATCATCTATTTGAAAAACAAAGTGTTTCGTTCTGCCTTGTGTGCCTGTAAGATTGCCATTTACAGTTTTATCCATGCGTATATGATACTGCACTGCCGCAGCTCCTACCACAGGGCTACGATTGTACACCACTGCTGTAACAGGTGTATCTATGTATTGCATCTTCTTATTATCAGGGAAGTGGCTATATGCAAACAGCTTATTATCCGGAAAGAACCATGCTTCTGTATATGCCTTGTTGAATTTCCATAAGTGCACATCTGTAGTGCCTGCAGCCCATGTTGGGTCTACCAGAAACCACTTGTTGTTGATGCATACTGCATTCCATACATGCCTGTCTCTGTCATACATATCACCTATACCATAAGTATTTGATTTGCCATAACCTTCTATAGTGATGCATTTTATCTTCGCCAAATCGCAAAGGGTCTTATATAGATCCGTATAACCTTCGGCAGTGCTGGCTCTATCATTCAGTGCAGTAAGTGCATTAGTAAGATGGTGTTTAGGGTGGCGTGCCGCTTTACAATCAAAATCTACATTAGTAGCTATCCATGTATATATAGCACGTGCCATCATTACAGGCTCACCATGTGCCACATTCTGCAATTTGTTTACTATGTCTTTATAGCCACCACTACTTATAGGTCCTAATGCTATCACAGCAGCATCCTGCTTTCTCATCGCATCTCTGTCTATTATTTGTGCATAGCTGCCAGTAGTAAGTGTAGTAAGTAGGGCAATTATAATGAACAAGTTTCTCATTCTGTACTATAGCTTTTGCGAAAAATACTGATACTTATTGGAATCTTATAAATAAGACCCGTTAAATCAGGCAATACCAATATATTTCTATATCAAAACAGTATTTATTATATTCTATCATCCCATGCTGGCTGTGGTAGTAAAGACGCAATGTGACTATTAAACTTAAAGTTTAATTTTAGGTCTAAATTCCTGTTCATCAGCAGTATAGAATACCCATTATGCATAATAGATCTGTAATAATATTTGCGCTCTTTACCATTTTCATAGTAGCCTCTTGCAGTAGTAGCAAACACAGCCATAAACAAGTAAAACGTTTGCCCGGCAAATGGCAGGCCACTCCTATAGTAGTAGATGGTAACAATAAAGACTGGCCTAATGTATATCCTTTCCAGGATGATAAAGCCATGATAAGTTATGCCATTACCAATGATAAGGACAATCTGTACATTACTATGATGACCGGCGATCAGCTCACTGCTATGAAGATATTGCAGGAAGGTTTTTTGCTCTGGGTAGATAAAACAGGCAGCAAAGAACAAGAAACAGCTATTTGTTTCCCCAAGGGCTATAATAGGGCCGAAGTGCAAGGTACTGAAAGAAGGCGAGGAGAGCATGCTAACAATCTGGCCGAACGTATCAATAAAGGTTTGGATAAGGCTACTGCTTTTACAATGGATGGTTTTTTAGCATGTAATGGTACCTATGAAGTAAGTAGCGGCGATAGTTGTGGTATAGTTGTGGGCATAGGTTTAGATGAGTTCAATCAGCTTGTATGGGAAGCAGCGATACCTTTTAAAGCCTTTTATAATAAGGCAGGTATTGAAAGAAGGGATAGAGGTAAACCTATAAGTATATGTTTTGATATAAAAGGACGGGACAGACCGGCTGGCAATGCTGGCGGAATGAATAGCCGCCCTCGGGTAAGTGTAGGCATATCCGGTATGGGAGGCATGGGTATGGGTATGGGCATGGGTGGTTTTGGAGGTGGAGGCCGTAGGGGTGGTAGCGGTAGAGGAGAAGCTAATGAAGCGCTGTATAAAAGCACTAAGACCTGGGCAAAAGTGGGTATAGCTTTTCAGTAAATAGATAACATTTATTTGGAATCGCCTACCTCTATTTCGTATATTTGCCTTGTCCGCCGAAGCCTATAGCGTAGGAGGATGCCTCTCAGGGTCGTCATCTCGACCGTAGGGAGGTCTGACCCTCAAAAAATAAATAAACAGATTCGGGGGAATCCCGAACTCGTTTCGGGACTGAGCATTTGCAAAATGTCCTTCATATTGCAAAATATTCACCGGTAAAAACCGGAAATCGATCGGTAATTTTTCGGAAACAATTCGGTAAAATCGGAAATTAAAACCACCCTTTTGTTATTTGGATTTTGTACTTGGAATTTCTCTCGTGTAACCCAAATGTAACCTTTGAATCCACACAATACTATGATAATCAATCACTTATTCTTTTCATGTAACCATAAAAAAATTACAGAGAATGTAACATTTGCCCCATCCTAGCTACATCTCTCAGCCCACTACCGTCATTGCGGCCACCGAGCCGCAATCTGACCCTCAAAAAATAAAAAACATACTCGGGGAATCCCGAACTCGTTTCGGGCCCCCTTTTTGTTGCGTCAGTTGTTATGACTCAACGATATCTGCACAATTTATAGTGCAGGTAGAAGCCAATGGGATAAACAGTATTACTACCAGTGCCATACAAGTATATCCTAATCCTACAAACGATGTGCTGCACATAGATAACCTAGTAGAAACTACATCATTCCAAATCCTCAATATCGTAGGTCAGTGTGTACAGCAGGGTATAATGCAAGCAGGTAACAATACCATAGCAACACAAGCATTGCCATCGGGTATCTATATGCTGGTAATGACCGATGTGCAAGGCCGACGCTCAATAATAAGATTGGTAAAAGAGTAGGTGCTTATTTCAGTTTCAGCAGAGCAGATGCTAAGCGGCGCATGGCTTCTTCTAATTGCTCCATAGAGGTGGCAAAGGAGAAGCGTATACAATCAGGATCGCCAAATGCTGTGCCATTTACTGTACTGATATTGGCAGTATGCAGCAGGTACATAGAGAAGTCCTCATCGTTGTGTATGGTGGTAGTACCATCGCTTTTGCCAAAGAAAGAACTGATGTTAGGGAATGCGTAGAATGCACCTTGTGGCTGATTGATCTTGACACCCGGCATGGCCTTCATAGCGCCTATTACAAAGTCTCTACGTGCACGGAAAGCCTTGGTCATCTCCCAGGTAGGAGCAAGATCGCCCAGTAGGGCAGCTATACCTGCACGTTGTGCTATAGAGTTGGCACCGGAGGTAAACTGACCTTGCAGTTTCTCGCAAGCTGTTACCAGATCCTTAGGTCCTGCTATATAGCCTAGTCTCCAGCCTGTCATAGCAAAACCTTTAGAGAAACCATTCACTACTATCACACGGTCTTTCAGCTCGGTGAATTGTGCAATACTTTCGTGCTTGCCTATGTAGTTGATGTACTCGTATATCTCGTCGCTGATGATGGCTACCTGTGGGTGACGTTTGAACACCTCTGCCAGTGCAGCCAGTTCGTCGCGGGTATATACACTCCCTGTAGGATTACAAGGAGAGGAGAAGATAAAGAGTTTGGTATTAGGGGTAATAGCTGCTTCCAGTTGATCGGCAGTCAGTTTGAAATCGTGATCTATAGCGCAGCGAATGAACTTAGAAGTGCCTTCTGCCAACTGCACTAATGCGCTATAAGTTACCCAGTAAGGAGTAGGGATGATGACCTCGTCACCCGGGCCTATAAGGCTGAGTATAGCATTGGCCAGCGATTGTTTGGCACCCGTAGATACTATGATCTGATCGGGTGTATAAGTAAGGTTATTATCGCGGAGTAATTTGTCGCATATAGCCTGACGCAATTCGGGTACACCTGCTACAGGCGTATACTTGGTATAGCCATCGGCCATAGCCTGTGTAGCGGCATCGCATATATGTTGTGGTGTACGGAAATCAGGTTCCCCAAGACTGAGGTCGATGATGTTAAGCCCTTGCGCTTTCAGTTCACGGCTCAATTTGGCCATCTTGATCGTTTGTGGCTCTACTACAAGGGACAGTCTATGCGCTAATTGCATGGGGGTATGCTATTGATGATACGCTTCAAAATTACACATGAAGCGTTAAATAAAAGCTGACAGGGATTAGTTTGATATAAACTTATAACTAATTGTTTAGTGCAGCTTACGTATCATGAACAATGCCAATACTACGATACCTACTATCGCTACTCCCAAAAAGGTAATGATCTTTCTGTAAGTTTTGTTAGCATCGTGCATAGCATGCAGCTCATTGATATTGTTCAGTATGTTCTCCATACGAGAGAAAGCAGTTTCGCCTTTGATCACATAATCATAAGCGCCGTACTTCATACTATCTATGGCTACATCTATCTTGTCCTGACCAGATAACATAATGACCTGAGTAGCAGGGCTGATCTCTTTGATCTTCTTCAGCACTTCTACACCATTTTGTGCATTAGGCAAGTGTGCATTGAGATGAAAATCCAATACTATGATCTCAGGATTGAGATTCATGTTACTGATAGCTTCTTCTCCGTTATCAAAAGTTTTGATCTGGTACTGGAAACGCTCAGAAATGTAATCTTTCAACATTTCATTCTGTATAGGTTCGTCATCAACCAGAAAGATGTAGCGGGTGCTTTGTTCTGCCATAAAATTAAGTGTTCAATTAATCAGAAAAATAGCAAATAATTTCGTTAAATTATAATATTGAGATTTTTCTACATTATAAATTTCAACTACTTGTTGTTCTTCAATTCTTCAAAAGCCTTTTCACATAAGCGTTTCAGGTTGATGATAAGCTGCGGCAAGGTATCAAAATGGGCTGATTCGCCGGCTGACTGCTCTATCAAAAAGATATGACTTACATCTTCTTTTATACCCATATAGCCCAGCTGTGGTTTCATAGAGTGTGCTGCTATCTTGATGGCTGGGAAGTCTTTCTTAGCAAGACCCTGTTCCATATTGGCCAACAGTTTAGGTGCATTATCCAAGAACATGCCTATGTACTTCTGCATCTTATCTATGTTGCCACCGGTAAGTTGTTTCAGGAACTGACGATCTGTAACAAACTCCGGCAATGGAGGTAATACCTTTTCAGCAGGAGTGGCTTTCTCTTCTTTGGGTATAGTATTTACGGGGGCATTGTTACCCATTACTGCATCCATTTTCAGCAGCAGTTCATCTGCCTGAAAAGGTTTGGAGATATAGGCATTCATACCAATTCTGAAGTATTGTTGTACATCCTCCTGCAGCACATTCGCTGTCATGGCAATGATCTTGACGCTGCGAGCAGGTTCGGGTAGGGTGTTGCGTATCACTTTGGTAGCTTCTACGCCATCCATCACCGGCATTTGTATATCCATCAGTATCACATCATAGCGTTCGTGCTGCAATCGGTCTACGGCCTCTTGTCCGTTCACTGCTATATTGATATAGATACCCGGAATAGTTTCTTTTAATGTGTCTTCGGCCACCATACGGTTGAACTCATTATCTTCTACCAACAGCACTTTCATCTTGTTCAGACGTTTCAGAGCGTCCTTGTCCAGCACATTGTTCTGAGCATTGCTCTCTTGTACTTTGGCCTCTTCAAAAGGAATGATGACTGTAAAGACGGTGCCTTTATTCAATTCGCTTTTTACATAGATGTCGCCCTCCATCAGTCCGGCCAGTTGTTTAGAGATTGTAAGCCCCAAGCCTGTACCCCCAAACTTGCGAGCTACATCTGTACCTGCCTGAGTAAAGCTTTCGAATATACTATCTACATAATCTGGGGCAATACCTATACCTGTATCTATGATATCAAATTGCAACCATAACTTACCATGTTCTTTTTTCTGAATAGAGGTCTTTACTTCTACATAGCCTTTTTCTGTAAACTTGACTGCATTACCTGTAAGATTGATAAGTATTTGGTTCAGCCGGGTAGGGTCGCCGGTAAGGCGTTTAGGTATAGCATTATCTATAGTGATGCGCAGGTCTATGCCTTTTTCTTCGGCTTTAAGCATGAGCATATCACGTACACTTTGTGTTACCTCTCTTATATAGAAATCAGTTTTTTCAATAACTATCTTACCTGCTTCTATTTTAGAGAGGTCCAGAATATCGTTGATGATGACCAGCAAATTATCTGCAGAGAGCTGAATGGCATTAAGGTATCGTAATTGGTCGGGCTTGGGTTCTTTGGCCAGTAGCAAACGGGTCATACCTACTATGGCATTCATAGGAGTACGTATTTCGTGGCTCATATTGGCCATGAACTGTTGTTTCAGATAGGCAGTACGCTCTGCCACTTCTTTTTCCTTTTGCGCCAGTTCTATTTGTTGGCGCACTTGCAGGTTGCGCAACTCGTTGATGATAGTTTGTTTGAAGATCTCTTCCTTTAATTGTTCAAAGGTTTTGAGGTGATGGAATGCCTTAGGGATATCACCCATTTTATCATACAGGGCAGAGAGCATTTCGTGTACGCTCATCAGATCATGACGGCGCATGTATTGTTCTGCCAGATAGAATGCGTAATTGAGATACTGTAATGCCAGTCGGTAATTACTATCATCCATGAACATACGTCCCAGATAGAAGTGGCAGATGATCTGTACTTCGGCATTGCCTAATTGCTGCGACTGTTGCAAGGCCTGAGTTAGGTACTTACGTGCATTCTCAAAATTCTGCATTTTGTAATACACCTTGCCAAGGCCACTTTCGGCCATTACATAGGCGGCAGTCTCCGGTTCTGAATGATTGATATTCTCCTCGAAATAATAGAGGGCTTCAGTAAATTGTTCTTTCTTAAAGTATATATTACCTAAGGTATTGTATATATTGATGAGCCTGTTCACATTGTGTGAACGCTCAAATATAGGCAGGCATTTAAGTGCGTATTCCAATGCACTATCATAATCATTCAGATCGTAGTGCAAATTAGAGATACTGGTAAGATTTACAGACTGAGAGAACTCGTCACCCAGTTCTTCATTGATTGCCAGTGCTTTTTCGAAGTGTGTAAGTGCATTGGCCAGATCGCCCAGATCGCGATAGATATTACCGTAGTAGTTCAGTACACGGGCTTCCAGTTTACGGTCTTTGATCTGCTTGGCAATAGTATAGGCTTCTTGTAATACCTCTAGTCCACTATCGTATTCACCTTGCAGCCAATAGCAGGAACCTTTCAGGTTCAGCCCCCTTCCTAGTCCACGAGGATAGTTAGCTTCTTTAGACCGTTCTATGATCTCATCAGCCATTTCTGAAGCATGGTCTACATCAAAGTTGCGCACTTCTACAGCCATATCTATCAGCGTACTGATCTTATCTTTCTCGTCTGTCTGCGTAGCCAGCTGTTGTTCTAATTCCTTGTAACGGGGGGTATCCATTGTAGCAGCCCTTATTGGTGATCATAAAATTAAAAACCCCCTGCGGTTATGCAAGGGGGTTTATGTATAGTTTGATATATGTTTTTATCCGTTCTGAACCTGACGGTTAAATTCATCCAGTCCTTTGTCTTCGTAATTAGTGTATAATGCACACCAATGACCAATAATAGCCAAACCCCAAGCAGCTGTTATCCAAGCCGGCCAAGGATATGCCCATCCTACTATGTTTTTATCGTACATAGTCCACATAAGAAAAGTGGCAATAGCGTATACTACTAAGTGGGCTAAGAAAATACCTTTCTGACGGCCGGTAGGTTTTATTTTTTTTGACATGGATCGTTCTCAGTTTGTGCAAAGGTAAATTTAACGTATGATAAAATGAAACAGTCTGCATGGTTTTTTCAAGAAGAAATATTTGAAAAACGAGTAAATAGGTAAAAATTTATTAATATTGGATAATATCGTTATTTAAAAAGTACAGACTTGAAAAAATATATAGCATTTATTGTTTTGTCATTTATAGGCTTTCATGCCATTGGGCAAACTATGAATATGTGGGAAATACTAGCCGAGTACAGGAAGGATAATCCTGACTGGTCTAAAAGAACACTGGTAAATAGAGAACACGAAAACCCTAAGGTGCTGGAAGAAGATAGGGATTACCTGTTTGACAGGTGGGCATGGTTTTGGAAACAACAACTGGATGAGAAAGGTAATATTGTGTCACCCTCGCGCAGCTGGGATGAATGGCAAAAGTACTATCAAGATCATCAACTGAAAACCCATAATGTACTGGCTAAAACAACCAGTGGAGCCAACTGGACATTTCAGGGGCCTAGTTATTCGCAAGGTGGGTATGAAGGAATAGGACGTATAGCTACAGTAGCTTTTCATCCTACAGATGTAAATACTTATTGGGTAGGCACTGCCGGTGGTGGTGTATGGAAAACTACTAACAATGGTCAGTCGTGGACATGCTTGACAGACAATTTGCCTACACTCTCTGTTTCTAACATCATTATCAACCCTTTGCGCCCTAATACTATGTATATCACTACCGGAGATAGAGATATAACAGGTATGCGCAGAGGCTTTTTCAATTATGGAGTAGGTGTATTGAAATCGTACGATGGCGGACAAACATGGGATACTACCAGTATGTCTTGGGCCATTACAGATTTCAAGGTAGGACTATCACTGATCATGAATCCGCAGGATACTAATACACTGATATTGGGTACTAAGGATGGCATATACCGTACTCATAACGGAGGTGCATCATGGACACAATTGACCACCGGTTGTTTTATGCAAGTATTGTACCATCCTACCGATACCAATATCATCTATGCTACCAGTTTTGAAAGTGGTAGTACACCTGCACAAATATACAGATCTGCCAATGCCGGTGCTACCTGGACACAAGTAAGCAGTTTTACAGGTGTAAAGAGAGTGACCATAGCAGTAACACCCGCCAACCCATCTATAGTGAAGGCTATAGCAGCTAATGATGTAGATTTTGGGATGGTAGGTATTTATTCTTCCAGCGATGTGGGGCAGAGTTTCCAACAGATATATAGTGATAACGGCTGTACTACCAATATGTTGGGTTTTGATCCGTCGGGTAATGGTTGTGGTGGACAAGGCTGGTATACATTACCCATATGTATTAGCCCAACTAATGCCAATGATATGTATATAGGTGGTGTGAATACCTGGCACTCTACTGATGGTGGTAATACCTGGCAGGTGATGAACCAATGGGCTTTTCAATTGGCATCAATTGCAGTAGTGCATGCTGATAAGCATTTTCTTGGGTATCATCCTTTGATGAGTACCCGTTTGTTTGAATGTAATGATGGTGGTATATACTATACTGACGATCCGGTGAATTTGTGGAATGATGTGAGCAATGGTATGGGTATATCTCAGTTCTACAGAAATGCTGTGGCAGGAGTAGCGAATTATGTATTGGGTGGTGCGCAGGATGATGGTACCAAATATATAGAGAATGGCAACTACTATATGGTAACGGGTGGTGATGGTATGGAGTGCCAGATAGACTATACAGATTCCAGTACAGTTTATACCTCTGCTCAATATGGTAGTATATTCCAGGTAAATCTTACAAGTGGTACATCTAATCAAATATCCAATAACATACCCAATATGCCTACCGGTGAATGGGTTACACCATTTGTGTTACACCCATTTGATAACAATACTTTATTCGCAGGGTATCAGGAAGTATTCATGACCAATGACCAGGGAAATTCGTGGGTATCAATTTCTCCACAATTTACCTTTAATACAGTTACAGGTTTGCAAAACAATCTATCCAGAATAGCTACTACTTATGCCGATGCTAATACCCTCTATGTAGCAGAAGAAGATACTAACCTGATACATTATACACATAATCTGGGTACTAGCTGGACCAATGTGATACCACCTTATAATGGCATTATATCAGACATTAAGGTAGATCCCAAGAACGGAGACCATTATTGGATATCATTCACAGGCTATACTAATACTAAAGTAGCGGAATATAAACCCGGCACAGGTTGGCAGTCCGTAAGTGGTGGATTACCTAATATACCTATACACTGTATAGAGATAGACACCAGCAATGGCACACTATATATTGGTACGGATGGGGGAGTATTCTACAAAGATGATACTATGAGCAACTGGGTTGCCTACAATACAGGATTGCCTAATGTGCATGTATTTGATCTGGGTATCAATTATGTGACCAATGAATTATGGGCAGCAACATTTGGTCGCGGTATGTGGAAGAGTGCCAAGATAATGGGTGGCCCAACAAGAGTAAATGAGATAGTAAGCAATACATCTGCCATTAAGGTATCTCCCAACCCCAATAAAGGACGTTTTACAGTGAATATGGGCGATAAGTTGGCATCGCAAAGTGTACGAATAAGATTGATAAACAATGCCGGTAAAACTGTATGGCAGGAAAGTATAAGTACAGATGCTAGTGGTACTTGTGTGTTAAATGCCGGGGGCTTAGGAACAGGAGTATATACACTTGAACTATATCAGAATAACCGAGTAATAGGTTTCCAAAAAATACTGATCAATTAGTTCGTGGTTAATATTACTAGATAAAAAATGCCACCTATTAGGTGGCATTTTTTATTATGAAGAGTTACGTTGTACTATGCTTTTACTTTTTGTACAGCACCTATGTAGATGCTTTGTACCAATTGATAAGTACCGAACAATAATCCTGTACCTACTACATCAGCCATCAGAGATTTCTTAAAGAATGGGATAGCCATAATGAAGGTGGTTTGCAGACCTTGCAAACCCTTACCATAACCATAAAGATCTTTAGTACCAAACTCAATAGAGAACCACACACCGAAATTACTGAGTAGGAAGAATACTACAGAACCTGCTACAGAGAAACCTAATATTTTAAGCGCGCGTGGCTGACCCATTTGAGCACCCAGTAAAGTAACTAATACTAAACCACCATATACGAACAGTTGTGACATATCGTAGAAACCGGGTGTACTAGTGAATAACTGGAAGTACACATCGGCCAGTAACTGCCCCAGTATAGCAAACAGAAAAGCATAGCGTTTTTCCTTGATCACAGCACCGCTGAACAGCCCTATAGCTGCAATAGGTGCAAAGTTGTACCAATGCATTTCATTGCAGATAACACGGGTGATGGCTGCCACTGCAATAAGGCCTATAGCCATGATAATATTCGTTCTGTTATTTTTCATTGTATGTTTATTCGTTAGCAAAAATAATAAAGAACTGCAAAATAGCTTACATACTTCATTATAATATAGAAAATGTCTATTGCAGGCCTCTGCCGTGACAACTTTTATATTTCTTTCCGCTACCACATGGGCAAGGGTCATTACGTCCTATCTTAGGTCCGGCCTGTACAGGAGTGCGTTTTACGGCTGTATCCTGATTTTGGTCGTACATTTCTTCTTTCTCGTCCTCATCATCTCCAAAATTCTCATGTTCTGTGCGCATTTTGCTCATATCTGTACGCTGAGGTATAGATTGGGCTGCTTGCGGAGGAGTTTCCTGCATAGGAATACCTGCACGTATAAGGAATGATACAATATTGCGGTTAGTTTCCAGCAACATTTGTTTGAAGAGGTTGAAAGCCTCGAATTTGTATATCAGTAATGGGTCTTTCTGTTCGTAAGAGGCCATTTGTACTGAATGACGCAGATCGTCCATGGCACGCAGATGGTCTTTCCAGGCATCATCTATCATACCCAGAGTGATGCTCTTCTCCAGTGTCTTGAATACGGTAGTACCATTATTTTCTACAGCTTCTTTCAGGTTTACATATAACTGCATACCGCGTACACCATCGGTAAAAGGTATCACAATGTTCTCTACTCTGTCTCCATTCTCAGTAAATATCTGAGTAAGAGAAGGTAACATTTGTTCTGATATAGCAGTGGTCTTACGATTGTAGAAATCCTTAACGTGATGATACAATTTATCTCCTATCACATTCAGATCACCTTTAGCAAATTCTTCTTCACTTACTTCCGGTTCTATGGCCAGATGCTTGATAGCTTCTATGCGGAAAGCCTGATAGTCACGATTCTCCTGAAATTGTAATGCAATGTCAGAACATACATCGAACATAGCGTTGTCTAAGTCAATAGACAGACGATCGCCAAACAATGCGTGGTTACGACGTTTATAAATAACATCACGTTGTGCGTTCATTACATCATCATACTCCAACAAACGCTTACGTATACCAAAGTTGTTTTCTTCTACTTTTCTCTGAGCACGTTCTATAGATTTGGTGATCATGCCATGTTGCAATACCTCACCATCTTTGTGCCCCATTTTATCCATTAGCGAAGCAATACGCTCAGAACCGAATAGACGCATCAGATCATCTTCCAGAGATACGAAGAACTGAGAAGTTCCCGGATCTCCCTGACGACCTGCACGACCACGTAACTGACGATCTACACGACGGCTTTCGTGGCGTTCTGTACCAATGATGGCCAAACCACCTGCGTCCTTCACTCCCGGGCCTAGTTTGATATCCGTACCACGACCTGCCATATTGGTGGCAATGGTAACAGCACCCGATAGACCTGCTTCTTGTACTATTTGCGCCTCACGTGCATGTTGCTTGGCGTTCAATACATTGTGAGGAATCTTCTTTTGCTGTAGCATACGGCTCAGCAATTCAGATACTTCTACCGATGTAGTACCTACCAGTGTAGGTCGACCCATACTACGTAGTGCCTCTATCTCATCTATTACAGCTTTATATTTTTCACGTTTGGTCTTGTAAACCAGATCTTGCTGATCTTTACGAGATATATTCACATTGGTAGGTATTGCTACCACGTCCAATTTGTAGATCTCCCAGAACTCACCAGCTTCTGTTTCAGCTGTACCGGTCATACCGGCCAGCTTATGATACATACGGAAGTAATTTTGCAAAGTAACAGTAGCAAAAGTTTGTGTAGCGGCTTCTACTTGTACATTTTCCTTTGCTTCAATAGCTTGGTGTAGTCCATCGCTATATCGGCGTCCGTCTAGAATACGACCGGTTTGTTCATCTACTATTTTCACTTTGCCATCCATTACTACATACTCCACATCTTTATCAAATAGGGTATATGCTTTCAGTAATTGTTGTACAGAGTGTATACGATCTGCCTTGATAGAATATTCTTGCAGCAGGGCATCTTTACGTTGTAATTTTTCTTCAGAGCTTACATCTAGGTTCTCTATTTCCGTAAGTCCGGTAGCAATATCAGGTAATATAAAGAAGTGTGGGTCTTCGCCTGATTGTGTGATCATTGCCAGACCTTTTTCTGTAAGGTCTACGTTGTTGTTCTTTTCATCTATAGCAAAGTACAATTCCACATCTACCTTAGGCATATTGCGTTGTTGCTCGCCTATATAGTAGTTCTCTGATTTTTGTAATATCTGACGATTACCTTCTTCACTCAGGAATTTGATGAGGGCAGTATTCTTAGGCAAACCACGGTATGCACGATATAAGAATAGACCACCGGCATCTTTATCCATTTTGCCATCAGCTATTAGTTTTTTCGCTTCTGTAAGACTTTGGTTAGTAATACGTTTTTGAGCTTCAATTAGTTTTTCAATACGTGGTTTCAGTATGTGAAACTGTTGTTCATCGCCACGGGGCACAGGGCCTGATATGATGAGTGGTGTACGTGCATCATCTATCAATACACTATCTACCTCATCCACCATTGCATAGTGGTGTTTGCGTTGCACCATTTCATCAGGGTGCTGCACCATGTTATCGCGCAGATAATCGAAACCAAATTCGTTGTTGGTACCATAAATGATATCTGCCATGTACGCATTGCGGCGTTGAGCAGTATTAGGTTGGTGTTTATCTATACAATCTACTCTCAATCCCAGCCATTCGAATATTGGGCCATTCCACTCTTGGTCACGACGGGCCAGATAGTCATTCACAGTTACTATATGTACCCCTTCACCTGGTAGTGCATTGAGGTAAGCAGGTAGGGTAGAAACAAGTGTTTTACCTTCACCCGTTGCCATTTCTGATATTTTACCTTCATGCAGTACAATACCTCCTATCAACTGCACATCATAATGCAGCATGTTCCAGTTTACAGTATTACCTGCCGCTTCCCATGAGTTACGATAGATAGCTTTGTCGCCATCTATACGAATATGGTCTCTTTCTATGGCCAGATCTCTATCCAGCTGGGTTGCAGTAGTTACTATTTCAGGGTTTTCTTTGAAACGGCGGGCAGTTTCCTTTACTACAGCAAAAGCCTCAGGAAGTATTTGTTCCAGTATGCTTTCTATCTGTTCGTCACGTTTTTTGATCAGTTTGTCCACTTCCTCATATACTGCTTCTCTCGATTGCAGTTCTACCTCGTGGTGGCTGTCAGCTTCGGCCTTTTTGGCTATGATCTCAGCATCTACGTCCTTCAGGTGCTCGCGTATACGCTGGCGGAACTCCTGGGTCTTATTACGCAATTCGTCGTGCGATAAGGATTGGAGGCCTTTATATATGCGATTAATTTCTGTAACAATAGGCTGAATACGCTTTACATCTTTATCAGACTTGCTACCACCAAACAATTTTGAAAGAAAACCGATCATTATAATGTGCTATTTTTAAAGTAATATTTATTGATTATGTATAGAAATAAGTTATAATTGATAGGTCTATACACTTATGTACCTTTAAACTATCAAAAGTTGTGCAAATTTTTAAAACTGACAGCCTGACATTTAAGGGGTTCAAAACTACGCCAAATGCTGCATTTGACCAAGGATAAACATATGACAATAATATTTTTCAATTTTTTTTTATTGCAAATGCTTGCAGGAGAGTGAAATTTTTATGTATTTTGGAAACAATTTCAAAAAAGGCGCTCAATTATGAAAAAAAGCTTCGTCCTCATTACGGCTATATTAGCTTCGGTTTTACTTACTTCGAATACAAGTTATGCTCAAAAGCAAGAACTGGTGAGAGTATTCCGTTGGTTTAATCCAGAGGATAAAAACTACGTTACTGTAGCAGAGAATGAATATCAGGAAGGTCAACTCCTCAATTGGAAATGGAATGATAAAACTCCAATATTTGTTGCATACCGCAATCCGGGTCCGGATCGTGTTGCTGTAAATAGCTGGTTCAATCCGGTTACCAAAGATTATGCTAGTGTTGCTGAAGATGAATACACTGACGATGCTATGTTGAAAATGGGTTATACCCAAAAACATCTTCAGTTCTATGCTTTGACTCGTCGTGGTCCTAACACAGTTCCTGTTTATCGTTGGTATGTACCTAAGACCAATGACTGGGTTACTGTACCTGAAGAAGGTAACACTGATGTTTACATCAAGAAAGGTTACACACGTAAAACTTTCCAATTCTACGGTATCAAACGTTCTAGCGACGTTAAGATCTACGATCAACTGTAATCTGTTTTAATAAAATATTATTTTGAAACGCCCCGAAATATTTCGGGGCGTTTTTCTTTTGTATCAGTTTAATTGATAGTTTCTTGATCTGTTATTGTATTTTTTATTTGCTAGGTCTGGTATAGAAACCTTCTTTAAGAGTACCCCCTATCAGATGTATATTATTTGCCGGAGTATACATGGCAGGTATTTCATCCCAGTTGAACTGTGCCATTTGTTCGTTGAATAAGTAGAAACTTTGACCATCTATAACAGTAGTACTATGTGGGCAATGAGGATATTTTTCGGGCAACATAAAATTGAACGTAATGCCATTGCTACGATGGGTAGACGGGTTCACTACCAGAGGTTTCAGATGGGCATATAGTTTCACAGCTACCAATATCTGAGCCACGCAGGCCAGATATGCCACCACTATGGGGATCCTGAATCTTACCTTGATCAATACCACAACCAGTATGAAATATATATAGCCCGCTGCAAATCTGAAGTCAGGTGCAGATACCAGTACAATCACATACCCTGCAAATGCAGTAAGTATCGCTAGTCCTTTGTACAAATCTCCTTGTTCCTTTTTTAGACTTTTTAGCAGGGCAAAAAGAAACAATACCGAAGGTGCAAACAGCATCAGCTTATCGGGTGTCCTTAGTTTTACAAGGAAAAGTTTGTATCGCGTTAAAGCATCTAGTTGCTTTACCGTATCTAGGTCCATGCCCAGCCAACGTCCGAATGGCGCATATTGTATGCCTACCATTTCATGTGCTGCAATGGCATCAGGTACTTTCCATATAGGATGTAGCGCATTAATATTTATATATGGATATACAATGTAACCTGAAATTAAGTAATTACTAGCCAACCATGGCAGTACTATTACACAAGCAATGATACATATTGGCAGTAAGTACTTTTTAGTTGCCTTAAAGTCTATGAATATAGATAAACCTAAAAGCACCAATATGGCTACAGACAATTTGATGGTAATAAGAAAAATTACAGTAATGCCCACTAATGCTAACATGGATGAGTGACTATTTTTTGCTCTAAAAAAATACACTTCATACAGCAGCAGGAAGGTCCAAAAAATGCTCACATAATCTGCAGATGGGTCTATGACATGATAAACAAATACTACAGGGAAGAATAAGAAAATGATAGCTAGTACAGATAGGGTCTTAACACTTTCATCACTCATTCTGATAGCTCTTTCATTCAGGAAGAAGCATAATATCCACAACAGAAAGAATCCGTTAATGATATTGAGTGGTTGGTTTAATAGCCCCTTGAAATTGTATATAGCATCAAACAAGTGCCAGTTAGAATCGAATGCCAGCCTACCATGCAGGTTGCCCAGCCCTTTTACAATACCATAATCATTCAGCCAGGCAATAAAAGATGAGTGGTACAATGCCTCATCATAACTAATAGATTGTTGTGAACAGAAAAAGCCAATAATGATCAATGCTATTGCAAGCAGTAGTTTATTGTTTTTTATAAAGTTGGGGATAAAGCCATCTTTACCATTCCTTACAGATGCTATCGTCATTTGCAATATGCCTATCTGAAATATCCAGGATACAGTTATGAACAGACTCAATACTCTGCCTATAGCTGTAATGCTAATGATACCAATGCCTATGTAATGGAATTGATTATCAAAACTTACTTTCAATAGCTTCTCACTCACCAGCTTTCCTGTATAGAAACAGGTAATGAAAGTGTATATAAAAAACACAATAGCTATCAGCATGAAATCAATTTGTCAGATAAAAGTATCTAATAGTAGATACACTCACAATCATTACAATACCTGCACTATCAAAAACTTCAGATATTGGGTAGTTGGTACATGCCATAATATAGGGTGGTCACTTGCCTGTGTTTGCCAGGTCACCTGCCTCAGTTTCCTTTTCGCATCCTTTGCCGCCATATCTATAGTTTGCAGGAACATTTCAGGTGGTACCAGATTGGTACAAGAGGCTGTTACCAGAAAACCTCCGGGTCTTACCAGCTTCATCCCTCTCAAGTTGATCTCCTTATAACCGGTAATAGCTTTCTGTATGTTCTCGCGGCTTTTAGTAAATGCCGGGGGGTCCAGCATCACTACATCATATTTTTTACCTTCTTTCACATTTTGTTTCAGCCAGTCAAAGGCATTCACTGCCTCGAATTTGCATATATCCTCAAATCCATTCAACTCAGCATTACGTCTTGCTGTGCCTACTGCATTCTCAGATATGTCCAACCCGAGTACACTTTTAGCGCCATAATGGGCAGCATGCATAGAGAAGGTGCCTGTATAGCAGAATGCTTCTAACACATCTGCACCTTGTACTATGTGTTGTATGGCGCGTCTGTTGTCCTGTTGATCCAAAAAATAACCTGTTTTTTGGCCATTTTCTATATCTACATGAAATTTCAGACCGTTTTCATTCAAAATGATATTGGTATCGAATGGGGCTGACAAAAAGCCTTTGATCTGTGGCAGTCCTTCCAGCTCTCTTACCGACACATCATTACGTTCATATATGCCCTTAGGGTTGAATATTTGCTGTAGGGCACTTACTATCGCCCCTTTCCATCTATCTATACCTAAGGCCAGTGTCTGTATGACAAAATAGTCATTGAATTTATCTATGATCAGTGCCGGCAATTGGTCAGCTTCTCCAAAAATGAGCCTGCAATTTTCTACATAACCTATTTGTTGCCTGTATTTCCATGCCTCGGCTATTCTTTTATAGAAAAATTGCTCATCTATTACTTCCTCTTTGATACGACTTACCAAACGTATGCGTATCAGTGATGCTGGGTTGATATACCCCTTACCTATAAAAGAACCGTTATAAGAGTATACCTCTACCATATCTCCCGGCTCATAACTGCCCTCACTGTCTCCCAATTCATTAGAGAATATCCATGGGTGTCCGTTGATCACCCTTTCACCTATTTTTTTCCTTAAGAAGAATTTTGCCATTCTGCAAAAATATAGATTACTGAACGTTAGTTATCCTCTTTTCTTGGTCTTACCACCGAATCTTAATTATTTTTGTAAGGATTCGAAGATCGTATGCTGCAGAAACTGTTTATTAGAAATTACGCTATTATTGACCACCTGATCCTGGAGCCCGATGCTCATTTGAATACAGTTACGGGTGAGACTGGAGCCGGTAAAAGTATTATTGTAGGTGCCCTTTCCCTTATTTTAGGAGAAAGAGCTGATACCTCAGTTTTGATCAATAAGGATGAAAAATGTGTGGTAGAGGGGCATTTTGATATTACTAACAATGATTCTTTCAGAAAAGCACTTGTAGAGGAAGAACTGGATGATGATACACAGTGCATCATTCGCAGAGAGATAAGCAATAGTGGCAAATCAAGGGCCTTTATCAATGATACCCCTGTTACCCTGGCTACTCTTAATAAGCTCACTCCTTTGCTGGTAGATATGCATCAGCAATTTGATCATTTGGCTTTAGAGGATGATCATTTTCAGATAGACGTATTGGATGCGGTAGCTCAAAATGCAACACTTCGCAAGTCTTACGAACTGCTGTTCACACAACATAAAAAGATCAGTCAACAACTAGCTCATCATCTTCAGCAACAATCACAGTGGCAAAAGGAATCAGATTACAAACAGTTCTTACTGGACGAATTGCTACAACTGAGTTTTAAGGAAGATGAACTGGAACTTGCCGAACAACAACTCAAACAACTGACCCATGCAGAGCGCATATTAAGTGTACTGCAATTGGGTAGAACAATAATGGAAGAAGGGGAACAGCCACTGCTTAATGAGCTCAAAAGGGTCACTCAGCAATTGCAAGGCATTAGCGATGTAATGCCCGATGTTACTCCTTTGCAAGAACGTATTACTTCTGCCTGGGCAGAATTGAAAGATGTAGTAGGGGAGCTGGAGTCTTTGGAAGGCAAAGTGAATCTGGATGCAGGTCTTATGCAAGAGCTGCAAGACCGTATAGATATAGGGTACAAATTGCTCAAAAAGCATGGGGTACAAACTACCAACGATTTACTCACTTTACAGCAACAATTAGAAACAGAACTGAAGGCCACTCTCGATCTGAATGACACCATAGATAAACTCAATAAGGAAAAAGAATCGGTATATAATTTATTATTTGCAGAAGCTTCTAAGCTTAGCGAACAAAGAAAAAAGACTGCCCCTCAAATAGCCAAGAAGGTAACAAGTTTATTAGCATTGGTGGGCATGCCTAATGCTCGTTTCGATATCTTGATACGATCCATCAAAGAACCCCTACTTTCAGGTATGGATGATGTGCAGTTTGTACTGGATGCTAATAAGAGCGACCAATTTCAGCCTATACACAAAGTAGCTTCTGGTGGTGAGATGAGTCGTATTATGCTATGTATCAAGTCACTTACTGCCAAGGCTATGCATCTGCCTACGCTTATTTTCGATGAGGTAGATACAGGTATCTCAGGCGAGGCTGCTCGTCAGGTAGGCGAGTTGTTGAAAGATCTATCTAGTTATCATCAGGTCATCTGCATTACACATCAGCCTCAGGTAGCAGCCAAAGGTTCCAGGCATTTTTATGTGTTCAAGGAAGCAGGTGCCAATGGTCGTATCACTACTCAGGTACGGTTACTCAAACAAGATGAACGTGTACTGGCCATTGCCAGAATGATAGGTGGCGAAAAGCCTAGCGATGCCGCTATGCAGAATGCCCGCGAATTGGTAGAACTATAATGATATCTAAGAATTAAGTGCATAAAAAAGAGGCTGAATATTCAGCCTCTTTTTTTATAAAACCGTATTTATTTTATAGAAGTATCATCTTTGAGCGTGCATACAAACCATCATGGTTAGTTATCTCTATCATATAAGTGCCTCTTGGCAATTGACCGACATTCAGGTCCATTTTACCATCAGTGCTGAAAGCACCGCTACCTGTCCATGCATTCGTTCCTTTGCTGTCTATCAGTCTTACTTGTACGTTATTGCCTACAAATAATTTGTTGCTGGTAGATACTGTAAAACGACCATGGTTAGGGTTGGGAGAAATAGTAACAACATTATTGGCCAATGGAATCATGGAGATACCGGTAGGGAAACCATACTTAGTAGATTTCCATATGCCTCTGCCATAAGTAGATGCCCATATTTCGTTAGTGGTATAGTTGATGCCCAGATCGGTAACAGGTACTGTAGGCATATTATTATCAAAAAGGTTCCAAGTAGCAGCACCATCTGTACTATAGAAAACGCCCACTTCTGTTCCTATATAGGTAGTGCCATTCGTTGTATCTATTACTATACAGCTTATAGGTACATTAGGCAATTGGTTATTGTGTGTTACCCATCCGCCGGCTGCTGTATAAGAACTTACTTTTTTGCTGGCAGTATAGCCGCCATAGGTCACCCAAATGATATTCTCATCCCAAGGGTTTACTATCACGTCAGTAATACCACTGGATGCTGGTATGGTATTCCATGTAGTTCCGTTGTCGGGAGTATACCTTAAAGATGATCCGGTACTGTTCAAAATGTATATGTAATTAGGATTCGAACTAGCTACTGCTATCCTGTCTATCAATCCTGAAAACGCAGGTGACATGGAGGTCCATGTTTGTCCTTGGTCTGGAGATATGAACAGGTTTTTGTATCCCGCGTAAATAGTATTGCTCAGTTGTGGATGCAATACATACGGTGTGATCCAATCTCCTTGCGGTGTCCCTGGAATATTATTAGATATAGGGCTAAAATTTGCACCTCCATTACTGGAAATATTGATATATCCATATTGCGAAGCTGTATACATCGTATTAGGATCATTATAGTCCATTTGTACTTCCATACCATCACCACCAGTCAGTTCCATTGAAGCCCCATTGTCTATTTTTTTACAACCATTATCTTGTGCGCCACCTATTGCGAAGTTGGTCACATTGCTTACTGCTACTCTGTAGAATTCTGTAATATTCAAACCGTTGGTGATATCAGTCCATTGGCCTAATGGGTATTTAGTGCTATGAATACCACCATCACCACATTCATATAATACATTAGATCTCAGTGGATGATACTTCATGTAATGCTTATCGGCATGTACTGTAGCTATGCTAGATATGAGGCCAAACCACTGATTGGCTAAACCCCAGCTTGTACCACTATTAGTTGAGTACCATGCATTCACACCTCCTACTATCACTTCACTTGGATTGCTAGGGTTTACTGCAATACTTAGATCATACCATCCCTGACCATCACAACTAGAAGTAGTTGGTTGCTGATCTCCACTCAAAAGATTCTTAGAACAATCTCCCACCGCATCAAATACTTTTATAAATGTATGACCGGTATCTGTAGATTTATAGATGCCTTCTAATGTATTCGATGTACTAGATGTTATGGCAATTACTACGCTTGGAGAATTAGTGCAAATATCAAATGTTATTCTTCCTACACCTGTCATAGTCGTTACTGATTGCCATGTTGTTCCTCCATTGGTAGAACGATATATTTGAGAACCACCTGCGGCTATCAAAACAGTTGTATCACCTGGGCAATACATGATCTCTTTAAAGCCACCTCCTTGTACTGTTGTCCATGTAATACCACCATCAAATGATCTGTGTATACCATCACTGGCTGCCAGAAGTATTGTATTAGTATCTAGTGGGTTGATCACAAGACAATTGGCAAGGTTAGTACCATTGGCACTCCATTGTATACCTGTAGTATCCCAGGTGACACCACCATCATACGATTTTAGTACTCCTACACTGTAAGTATCTCCTGCGTCTCTGTCACCTGTACACACATATACTGTATTAGGGTTCAGCGGATTGAAATCTATATCCGATACGCTCAGCACAGGAAGTTTGGTATATACTGCTGCCCATGTGCTTCCGCCATTAGTGGTTTTCCAGGCACCGCCTCCGGCACTACCTATCCAAAATGTATTAGAGTCTGTTGGATGAAATGCCATTACGTTGATACGACCAATACCATGGTCTTGTCCCGGGGATGTAAATGGTCCTTGTGCTATCCAGTTTGAAGGATCGGTACTGGTTGTTTTTGCCAGTCCTTTATGGGCTACATTATGGGCTTCAGTATATTTCTTCCACTCTTCCCATGTCTTGGCTCCATTTACCATGTATCCATTCTCATCCAGATGTTGTTTCCAATACCATACCCAGCGATCAAACTGATAGTCGCCTTTCTCTTCCATCCGTTGACCTTGTTGGCGCATTTCATGTTCTTCTTCCTGAGAATAATTGCCCGGGTTCTCTTCGTGATCCTTGATCACATCTTCCAGTTTTACAGGGCCATTGCCAAACTTTGCCATCCACGGTTGTGCATGTGTAGCAATTGACGAGAACATCACACAGGTTGCAATTAAAAGTGTCTTTTTCATAAACATATTAAGGCATGATTAGTACGGGCTTCTTGTCTATTTTTTTGACAGGAATGTATAACCACTCGTTTTTACTGGTTGTTAATACTAAAGATGTTGTGTTCGATTTCAATACTTGTTCAGGTATCACATCTTGGCCATTCCTTATAGGGCTCAACATGATGGTATCTCCTTTCTTCACTATTTCTTCACTATGCTTAGATAATATGGCCACTCTGCATTTCATCCATTTATCATCTCCTTTCCAGTAGAACATGCTAGGTGTATGTACACTTTTCCATACCAGAGTGAAAGTATACTGGTCGTATGGTGCCATGCCTTTCATTCCCGGCATTGTTCTTTGTACACTTCCATTTACTACTTGGGCATAACTATTCCCATTCTTTAAGTGAGACTTCCCAAAAACAGGAAAGCTTAATATGCTTAAACAAGTAAATATTACAATGGAAATATTATTTTTCAGTTGCATGAAATTCAAAGATAATGAAAAAGTGCCCTTTGTTAGGGCACTTTTTGTATTCTTTTTGTCACATTATATTACTTAGTAGCTTTAGCTGGCTCTTTTTTAGTAGCTGCTGTACCTGTAGGCTTATCTGCCACTTTAGTACTTGATTTCACTGCCGGAGCTGCTGTTTTACTGTCTAGGCTGCCGGTAGTTGCACCTGTTTCGTCTTTTTTTGCTGGGGTGGTCTCATCTTTGCCCATTTTCATTTCTTTCAATAACCAGCCGGCATTACCAAATTTTTCAATGATAAATAGGGTATAGCGTATATCCAGCGATATGTTTCGACACAGTTTGGGATCATAATTCAGATCGCTCATAGTGCCTTCCCATACTCTGTCAAAATTAGTGCCTATCAGTTGGCCTTTTGCATTCAGCACTGGGCTGCCGGAGTTACCACCCGATGTATGGTTGCTGGCAGTAAATGCAATAGGTACAGTACCATTCACTGCCCATTTACCAAAATTCTTGGCATGGTACAGTTCCTTCAGCTTTTCAGGTACTTTGAATTCCTCTATACTAGGATTGTCTTTTGCTATCGCTTCATTCAGATTGGTTTGATAAGAGTAGGGTGCTGGTCCTTCCGGATCTATACCTTCTACTTTACCATAGGTAAGACGTAATGTCAAATTAGCATCAGGATAAAAATCCTTTTGTTTGTCTTTGATCATTAGTGTTTTCAAATACAATCTGTTCTGATAAGCCATATGTTGGTTATAATCATTCAGCACAGGTGTGATATTTTCTTTACGCATAGTGGTGATCGCACTGTACAATTGCCATGCAGGGTCAGCCAGTATCTTTACGCTATCTTTTGCACGTACATTCTCTACGAATTTGTTGAACTTTTCTTGTTCTGCCACCATCGATACTCCATATATGTTATTGCTCCAGTTCTTCACACTGTTGTTGTACTGCTGATACATATTTAGATAATAGGCAGGTACCCATTTAGCACATTTTTTCATGTACGTAGGTATCATTGTATTGAATAATTGTTGATCAGTATTCACATCATAATTCTTGTAAAATCCTGCCCATCCTGCTGCTATCTTTCCTATGCTGTCATGCAGTTGTTCTGCACTCAGTTTCGCACGGAAACATTGTAGCATTTTATAGAACATACCACCTTGTTGTATCAGCTCTACTCCCAATACTGCTTCTCTTATATATTCATCTGCTTTAATGATGCTGTCAGCAGCCACAGTAGCGGCATACAGGCGTGTCATCATTAGTGATGCGTATATTGGTGCAGCTGTATCTCTCAGTGCCCATTTATCATAATCAGCTTCTTCCTTCATCTTCTTTTTTATGACATCATTCATCTCCAATCCTTTCATTTCTCCTTGCCATTTTTTCCATCCGTTAGCTACACCTGCACGTTTAGATGTATACTTCAGAAATACATCATGCGATTGTTGCATGTTCTTGGTCCAGATGTCTAGTTTCTTGCTACGTATGGCTATGCGTATAGGATCAGAAATAGAGTATATCTGATTCAGTTGAGATGAGTGTATATATTCTTGTGTCGTTCCCGGAAAACCATACACCATAGTGAAGTCTCCTTCTTTGTACCCTTTGGTGCTGATACTGAAAAATTGCTTAGGTTGATATGCTTTGTTGTTCTTTGAGTATTCGGCAGGTTTGTTGTTTGCATCTGCATACACACGGAATAAACTAAAGTCTCCGGTATGCCGCGGCCACATCCAGTTATCAGTATCTCCTCCGAAACTTCCTATTCCATTTGGCGGAAATCCTACCAATCTCACATCTTTGAATGTCTCACTTACTATCATCCAATATTGATTACCATTAAAGAATGGTTTGATCACTGCATCCATTTTAGTAGCTACTTTATAGTTTTGTTCCAGTGCCACTATCTTCTCATTGATCATACTATCTCTCGAGTGCTCATCCAGCAGATCGGGTACATTATGCAGTATAGTTCCGGTTACATTCTCCATTTTACGTATGAATGTCACCGTAAGCCCGGGGCAAGGTATCTCCTGTTGCATGTTCATCGCCCAGAATCCTGTTGCGAAATAGTCATTTTCCTTACTACTCAGCCCCTGCACCGATCCATATCCGCAATGGTGATTGGTCAATATCAACCCCTTGGATGATATCAATTCTCCTGTACAGCCTTTACCAAACAATACCACCGCATTGTTCAGGCCTGTGCCGTCTTCATTATACAATTTATCTATAGGTATCTGTAAACCCATGGATTTCATGTCATTCTCTCGATTTTTAAGGGTACTGGGTAGCCACATACCTTCTTTAGCAGAAGTATTAAGAACTAGTGTGGTTGCAAACAAAAAAAGCGTAGTTTTGAGCGCCAATTTGTGAGGAAAGGACCGTGTATACATAATGCAAATTTTGATTTATGGAAATAAAAATACACTTTTGCTATGTAAGTTTTAACGAAATTGTTATATTAGCCCAATATTAAGAGAAATTCTGTTCAGTATTATGAGAAAATGCCTACTTTTTGTAGCACTTTTAATAGTGTCACAACTGAATAATGCCAAAGCACAAAGTCTGTTCTATGCTCCGGATACGGTTTGTATAAGACAACAGGTCAATATAATAGATCACGTACCCAATGCGTCTACCTATTATTGGAGCTTCTGCTCCGGTAATCTGCGCGGCACTCCGGTAAGTACCGATCTTGCTAACGCATTATTACTCAACAACCCTAGCGATATCGAGATCGCTAAAGACGGAAATAATTTCTTCGGATTCGTATTACTGAATAGTACTCACGAACTCGTTCGATTGAGTTTCGGTAACAGCTTGGCCAATACTCCGGTATATACCAATCTGGGTAATCCTAACGGTACTATTCCTAAATATCCTTCTTCTTTGTCACTCATTCACGATTCTGCTGGTTACTGGTATTTATTCATGACAGGTGGTACTGCCTTAGGTAATTCAGCTTTGGCTCGCGCCGATTTCGGTAGCACCCTGGCTAACACTCCTAACATCGCAAATTTTGGCGATCTGGGTGGTGTGTTGAAAGGCCCTAAAGGTTTGTTCATCGCTAAAGATAATGGCAACTGGTATGGTTACGCTGTCAACTTCCCTACTAACGAATTAGTTTTCATCAGTTTCGGTCCTAATATCTCTATTACTCCTACTGGTGTCAATTTAGGTTTATTAGGCCCTGGTATACTCACTGGACCTAACGATATGGCTGGTATCAAGGATAATGGTAACTGGTACTTATTCGTTGCTAACGTAAATAGTAATTCACTCGCTCGTATCGATCTAGGTAACTCTTTAGCCAACCTGCCCGTAGGTACCAACTTAGGTAATATCGGTGGTAATTTATTCAGTCCTTCTACTATCGCTTTGACAAGAGATTGTGGTGCTATACATGCTTTCGTTACAGATCAGTCTACCAACGAATATGCTCGTGTCGATATGGCAACGGCTGCCGGCCCTTATACTTCAGTTAACTATGGTACTAATGTAGGTGGTTTCCATACTGCTTCAGGTGCTTCTACTATTATCAGAGATCACTACGACCTTACCGGTTTCGTTGTCAATGGTGCTACAGATTCTTTAGTAAGACTCAACTTCTCTTTGTGCGATAATTCTAGCATCGCTTCTTCTGCTGCTCAGTTACCTCCTCCTTATCATTACGATAGCATAGGGGTATACAATATTTATTTCGAAGTAGACGCCGGTTTACCTACAATGAGAACTGATTGTAAATCAGTTTATGTAGATTCTATCCATGCCATGAAATTCAATCCGATCTTAGGCGATACTACTATTTGCCAAGGCGATACAATACACCTCATCATTCAGTCTTATGGTGCTACTGGTTATGTATGGTCTCCTGCTTATAATATCTCAGATACTACTGCACAAGATGTAAGAGTATGGCCTGGACATAGCATGAATTACAATCTTACTATCCCTTACACCAATGGTTGTATCATCGATACCTTCATTACGGTAAATGTGAGTCAGGTAAAAGCTGATGCAGGTCCGGATAGAACAATACTCGATGGTGCATCTACTGTAATTGGTAGCCCTAATACTAGTATCGGTAGTCAATACTTATATACTTGGTATCCTGAAGAATACATTAATAATGTATTCACTGCCAACCCTACTGTTAATCCTAATTCCGACATTACTTACTACCTTACTGTAACTGAATTATCAGATACTTTACAATGTAAAGCTTACGATACTGTCAATGTACACGTTAGCTGCGACAGAGTAAATCTGCCTAACGCATTTGCTCCGGGTTCTGGACGTGCAGGTGCCGATCGTTTCGGACTGTTGAACAGGTCTTTGGTAAAACTCAACTACTTCCATATCTATGATCGTTGGGGGCAAGAGGTTTTCTCAACTAACGATATCACTGCTCAATGGGATGGTACAGTAAATGGCAATGATGCTCAGCTGGGTGTATATGTTTGGGAAGTTGACGGTTTCTGTGCAAACGGAAAACGTGTTACTGAGTCCGGTAACGTTACTCTCGTACGATAGTTCATAGCCCTCTTGTATTTGATATCTATTAAACCATTGCCTGTTTAGTATGGCGGCATATTTATTTCAGATAGAGTTGCCACTTTTTACAGAAGAGATGACACAGTTAATACCTGTTCATCGCAGTCATATTAATAAGCTCTTTTCAGAAGGTCGTTTGTTATCTTATAGCGTCTCTTTACAACGCAATCTGATATGGTGCGTTACCAACGCAGAAGACGAACAGGAAGCAATGGAGATCATTGCCGGCTTCCCCCTTCATAGCTGTTTTGTTGATGTATTATCTTATCCATTGCTTTTTCATAATACATTGCCAACAGCACTACCAGGTATATCATTAAATTAATATAAAAGCCGTCCTACTTCATTTAGGACGGCTTTTTGCTTTCCTACCTTATTGTTCGCATAATCCAAATTGATTATCCCTATTTTTTTATAGGTAAACACAATGCACCAATATATTGAAAGTCTGTTTTTATAACCGACCTTTGTACCATCAAATTAAAAACAACACAAAAAATAGATTTTATGAGCAACTATGTAACAGTAGGAAATAAGTTTCCTGAATTCAAAAAGAAATCAGTGGTTTCACTGGAAAAAGGAAAAGAATTCAAAAACATCGGTAATGATGATATCATGGGCAAATGGGCAGTAATGTTCTGGTGGCCTAAAGATTTTACTTTCGTATGCCCTACTGAAATAGCAGAATTCAATAAGAACTATTCAAACTTCACAGATCGTGATGCAATATTGATTGGTGCTTCTACCGATTCTGAACACGTGCACTTGGCTTGGCGCAAAAACCATGACGATCTTCGCGACCTGCGTTTTCCTATGTTGGCAGATACTTCTAAGAGCCTGGCCGAAGAACTGGGTATCCTTACCGAAGGCGAAAAAGTAGCTTATCGTGCTACTTTTATCATCGATCCGGAAGGTATCGTTCGTTGGGTAAATATCAACGACTTATCTGTAGGCCGTAATGTAGGCGAAGTATTACGTGTATTGGATGCTTTGCAAACAGACGAATTATGTCCTTGCAACTGGACAAAAGGCGATGAAACCTTGACTCACAAATTGGCTACACAACCGGCTTAGTTTTTCAATTTTATATAAACATCTACACCGATTGTGTTACTACAATTAGTGTAGATGTTTTTTTATCCTCCATATTTTAATATCATCATTTTATGAGTGCTGTACAAAATGAAACAATAACAAATTTCCTCGCAGATCTGGGTATAGATGCATCGCATAGCAGTCCTACTTTATTGGCACTAGCAGCTGTGGATAGCAAGGCTATCAGAGATCTGAAACTCAATGTAGCTGCCGTACTGGGTGGCGCTAATATCAACAAGAAAGAAGCTTATTTATTGGCGCTTGCTGTTGCTGTGAACGAGAAGAATGCGGTGCTGATACAGGCATTCGAGGCTTTGGCTAAAAAAGAATCTGCTACCAATGCTGAGATCGCAGAGACTCATGCTTGCACTTTAGTGATGAGCACCAACAATGTGTTTTATCGCTTCCGTCATTATATGCACGATGTAGAGTATTATAACAATACGCCTGCAGGTATGCGCATGAGCATCATGATGAATCCTGTATTGGGTAAAGAATTCTTCGAATTGATGAGCCTCGTGGTATCTGCTGTAAATGGTTGCGAACGTTGTGTTACCTCTCACGAAAAGTCAGTGAAGGAACAAGGTGCTGCTGAGCCTCGCATCTACGATGCTATTCGTCTGGCTGCTGTCATCCGCAGCTTGTGCATTGCTATGTAATATTTATACGGTAGGTAATAGTATAGTGAAGGTACTGCCTTTACCCGGTGTACTTTCTACTCTTATCTTACCATCATGTGCATCCACCAGTGCTTTTACATAGCTCAGGCCTAGACCGAAACCTTTCACATTATGCAGGTTGCCGGTATGGGCACGGTAGAATTTTTCAAATATTCTTGAAAGGGTCTCCTTGCTCATACCTATACCATTGTCTTTCACTTTTATGGCCAGCATACTGCCATTGGTCTGGGTCTCTACTTCTATCTTTGGGCTGTCTTTTGAGTATTTGATGGCATTGTCCAGCAGGTTGAAGATAATGTTGGAAAAATGTACCTCATCTACATTGATCATTACATGAGTGGCATTAAGATGCAGGTCTAGTGCTCCTTGTTTCTCTTGTATCTGTAGTATCAGATTGTCTGCCACTTTATGTATCATATCGTGGGCATTCAGTTTCTGCAGGTTCAGCTTTATCTCTTGTCTTTCCAGTCTTGCAGATTGCAATATCGTTTCCACCTGCTTGTTCATCCGCTTGTTCTCTTCTTTTATCATACCACTGTAATACCTGATCTTCGTTTCGTCATGTATCACTTTCTCATTATTCAATGCATCTACAGCCAGCGATATAGTGGCTAGTGGTGTTTTTAGCTCATGGGTCATATTATTGATAAAGTCCGACTTGATCTCCGATAATTTCTTCTGATTGAACATCGTCCGTATCGTCAGTGCAAAGGCAGAAATGATGATACAGGTAAAAATGATAGATGCTGCTATCATCCAGCCCATCTTACTCAGCAGGTAGCTCTTAGGCTCTTGTATGAAAACATGCAGTGTTTCCAGTCGCATAGAATTCTCCGGTGTCAGGCGTATATTATAGGTCTTGCTGAAGTACTCTGTCTTAAAACCATTACTATACAATACAGGTATATTCAAATAGTCGGTCACACAATACTCGTAATGTTGTTTGATATTATTCTTTCTCAGGGCATTATTCACTATTTGTCCCATCTCATCATTAGAGAATATCTGAGAGGTATATTGGTTCTGAAGTATGAATATGCGCTCTTCCTGATTGGCCAGCACATCCAGTTGATGCAGCTTTACAAAACTCATGATAGACTCGTCCCGTACTTCTATCAGTGTTTTCTCTATATCTTGTTGGTATTGTTCTTCTTTCACAAATATGGCATTTCGTATCCATTGCATCTGTATGAAGATGATGCCTAATACCGATAGGGTAATAAGTAGTACTATTAACGGGAATACTTTTCTCATGCTCTTCAAAATTACTAATGCATTGCGGGCTTAGGTAATCCTTCCCTTTTGTTTAACTCGACTTTAACTCATGTGTTAATTATTTGCCTTTTAAGTCTTACTTAATAGGCCATAGAAACTTGACTCATTTTTATATCCAATGTTAAGCCTCCTCATTTTCGAACATTGCATCTCCTTTCTACGTTACTTTGTAATATAAATATATTGTTTGCAACCCGTAATTGAAACAAAATCTCTCTCAAAGTCATTTGGCCCTCTGCATGCGGTCACAGATTTGTCTTTTGCCATTGCTCCCGGCGATGTATATGGTTTTCTTGGGCAAAATGGCGCCGGCAAGAGTACTACCATGCGCATGTTGCTGGGTTTGGTACATCCCGATAATGGTTCAGTATTCATCAAGGGTACAGCTTTCACTAATCGACACAGACATTTATTACAACATATAGGTGCCATCATCGAGCGTCCGGATTTGTATGGCTATTTATCAGCTTGGGACAATCTGCGCATTTTTGCTCGTTTAAGTTATAAGAAGATACCCAACTCCCGTTTGCATGAATTATTTGAACTCGTGGGTCTCAAGGGTAGAGAGCATGATAAGGTGAAAGCTTACTCACAGGGTATGAAACAACGTTTGGGTATTGCCATTGCACTCATCCACGATCCAGAATTATTGATACTCGATGAGCCAACCAATGGCCTCGATCCTCAGGGTATATCAGAG